>DASYPO010000034.1:0-7109 GCA_036006545.1 Bryobacteraceae bacterium | reverse complement strand
GAACCCGTATTTGAGCCTTGAGAGGGCTCCGTCCTAACCGTTAGACGATAGCGCCGAGTTCACATCGATTATACGACACGGTTTTTAGCGCCCACAGGATCCCGGCGGCGGTACACTCAAGAACTCGGAGCATGCCCGAATCCGCCCGAACACACGTCGAGGTTCGCCTCGAAGAACGAATCGAGGGACGCATCGCAAATGTCACCATCGACCATGGCGTCAAGCTGAATTCGTTCACCAGCGCGCTGATGGAAGAGCTCGCGAGCTCGCTCGAGAAATTATCGACGGACGATTCGCTTCGCGCCGTCGTTCTGACTGGCGCCGGCGAGAGAGCCTTTAGCGGCGGCGCGAACCTGGAAGAGCTCGCTGCGTTGAACGGCACTACCGCCGAAGCGTTCATCACCTTGGTGCATCGCTGCTGCTCGGCCGTGCGCGATTTGCCAGTACCGGTGATTGCGCGACTGCATGGATTCGTGCTGGGTGCTGGACTGGAACTGGCGGCGTCGTGCGATCTGCGGATCGCGGCCGACAACGCTATTTTCGGAATGCCTGAAGTGAAGCTCGGGATTCCCTCCGTGGTCGAGGCCGCACTGCTGCCAGGATTGGTCGGCTGGGGACGTGCGCGTTTGATCATGTTGCTCGGCGAGAATTTCGCCGCGACCGACGCGGAACGCTGGGGGTTGGTCGAAAAAGTCGTGCCTGCGAGCGAACTCGACACAGAGCTGGAGCGATGGATCGCGTCGCTGCTCGCAGCCGGCCCGCGCGCAGTTCGGCTTCAGAAGGAACTGATGCGGCGATGGGAGAATCTGCCGCTGCGTGACGCGATCAGTGCCGGCATTCCCGCGCTCTCGGCCGCCTGGGGAACCGACGAGCCGGTGCGGATGATGCGGGATGTTCTCGCAGCGCGCGCGCGTCGCCGCTAGCTTCCGCATTCGGTATGATGGCTTGTCCAGCATTAAGGAATCCATGACCAAAAAGTTCTTGCTCCTCCTCTCTTCACTGCTCCTGGCGACGGCGCTCGGCGCGCAGGACGATCCTCCGCAACAGACGCCCACCGGCGCCGGATTGGGCAGGGGCGGCGGCAATGCGGCCGTGGTTCCCGATCCGCAGCCTTACGATCGCGTGATTACCAAGGACGCCAAGACCAGCAAGGGGATGTTCACGGTACACCAGGTCAAGGAACGCTACTACTTCGAAATCCCCAAGGGCGAACTGAACAAAGAGCTGCTGTGGAACACGCAGATCTCGAAAACCACGCTCGGCGCGGGCTACGGCGGCGGCCAACTAGTGGATCGCGTGGTGCGGTGGGATCTGCGCGGCAACCGCGTGCTGTTGCTCGACGTAAATTTCGGATTGACCGCCGACCCGACGCAGCCCATCGCGATCGCAGTGAAGGCCGCTAACAATGACGCGATCATCATGACCTTTCCCGTGGCGGCGTTCGCCAAGGATGGATCGCCGGTGATCGAAGTATCGCGGCTCTTCACGGGCGACCTGCCGGAGTTCAGCGCGCGGCAGCGCCTGGGCGCGACCGCAGTGGACGCTTCGCGGACGTTCGTCGATCGCATCTCACCCTACCCGCAGAACGTCGAATCGGAAGTGACGGTGACTTACACGCGCACAGCCGGCGGCGCCGCGCAACCAGGCGGCGGCCGAGGACCGGGCGGCGGTGGATTAGGCAGCGGACAGATGCGGCCTGGCAGCGCGACCGTGGTGCTGCATCACAGCATGGTGCGGCTGCCCGAAAAACCCATGATGCCTCGCCGATTCGACGAGCGTGTGGGCTATTTCACCACCAGCCGCATGGATTATTCGATGAACGAATACAAAGCCGAACGGGCGCGCTACATCGCACGCTGGAGGCTCGAGAAGAAAGATCCCAGCGCGGCGATTTCTGAACCCGTGAAGCCCATCGTGTATTACATCGACGCGGCGACGCCGAAGAAATGGGTGCCGTGGCTGAAGAAAGGCGTGGAGGATTGGAACGTCGCGTTCGAGGCCGCCGGTTTCAAAAACGCGATCATCGGCAAGCCCGCGCCTACGCCGCAGGAAGATCCGGACTGGAGTCCCGAGGATGTGCGCAATTCCGTAATCCGCTGGCTGCCTTCCACTACAGAAAACGCAAGCGGACCGCACATTTCCGATCCGCGCACCGGCGAGATTCTGAACGCAGACATTCAGTTCTATCACAACGTCATGAATCTGGCGCGCGACTGGTACTTCACGCAGGTGGGCCCGCTCGATCCGCGCGCGGCGAAATTGCCGCTGCCCGACGATCTGATGGGTCGGCTGCTCGAATACGTCACGGCGCACGAAGTGGGCCACACGCTTGGCTTCCAGCACAACATGAAATCCAGTTCGATGTATCCGGTCGATAAGATCCGCAATAAGGAGTGGTTGCGCACCATGGGACACACCCCGTCCATCATGGATTATTCGCGCTTCAACTACGTGGCGCAGCCGGAAGATGGAATTCCGCCGGAGGATCTGATTCCGCGCATCGGTCCGTACGACATCTGGGCAACCAAGTGGGGCTATTCACCGATTCCCGAAGCGAAGACTCCGGAAGAAGAGCGCGCGACGCTCAATAAGTGGGCGCGCGAGCAGGACGACAAACCGTGGCTGCGTTTCTCCACGCCTAACGCGGCCGGGTCTGATCCGGGCGAAGAAACCGAGGCGGTGGGCGATGCGGATCCGGTGAAATCGACCGCCCTGGGAGTCAAGAATCTGCAGCGTCTGATGAAGATGCTGATGCCCGCGACCGCGTACAAAGAGGGCGACACCTATGAGCAGCTCGGCGAGCTGTACGCACGTCTGCTCAGCCAGTGGAGCACCGAGATGAGTCACGTCGCCAACGTGATCGGCGGATTCAACACACAGGAAAAAACCGTCGGACAGGAAGGCCGCATCTTCAACCTGATTCCCAAGGAGCGGCAACGCGAGGCGTTGAAGTATCTGCTCGAAAACGCTTTCCTGACTCCGAGCTGGATGGTGGACGAAGAAATTCTCCGGCGCATCGAACCCGTGGGTGTGATTAATCGCATCCACACCGCGCAGAATCGCGTGCTCACCAGTTTGATGAATAGCGCTCGTTTTGCGCGTCTGCTGGAACAGTCCATGCTGGACGGGGCGCTGGCGCTGTCTCCCGTCGAGTTTCTGTCTTCGGTGCGCAAAGGACTGTGGAAAGAACTGGACGGCACTGCGGTGAAGATCGATCCGTACCGGCGTGAATTGCAGCGGTCGTATTTGCAGGCAATCAACACCAAGCTGAATCCTCCGCCGGCCGCCGCGACAGCGCTTCCCTTCGGACCGCCTGATCAGGGCGGGCGAGGCGGCGCGCGTCCGGCTAATAGTGGCGACGAAAAGCCGATGTATCGCGCCGAACTGCGCGCGCTGAGCGCCACGTTGACAGCGGCACTGTCGAAGACCACCGATCCCGAGACCAAGGCGCACCTCGACGCATCGAAGGACGAGATCGCACGGATCCTGGATCCGAGGTTCGCACCCGCAGTTCCGGCGGCCGCGACGCCAGTCGGAGCTCGTGGGGGGCAATAAGAGTGGCCAACGACTTGCCCGAGGAGCGACGTTCACGTAACTTAGTTCTAAGGGATGACTGCGGAACAAAAGAACGCGCTCGCAAGCGCCGTCACGATTGACGGTGAGATCATGCATGGTATTCCCTGCTTTACGGGGACGCGGGTGCCCGTGCAGACGCTGATCGATTTCTTGGAGAGCGGGGATTCAGTGGATGATTTCCTGGCAGTCTATCCGTCCATCTCGCGCAGGCAAGTCCATCTTTTTCTGGAAATGAGCCACGCGCTTACCATCGAGCAATTGACGTGCGCGTCTTTGTAGATGCGTGCATTGATCCGCGCATCGTTGAGATCATCGTCGGCCATGAGGTCAGAACCGCGTTCGACTTAGGTTGGCAGTCGCTAAAAGATCACGTTCTGCTGCCAAAGGTTGCGGCTGAGTTCGATGTGCTGCTCACAGCCGATCAAGGATTCGAATTCGAACACAACCTCCGCGTTCTGACAGTTGGCATCGTGATTCTCCACGCTCCCAAGAATAGATTGGAAAACTATCGTGAGATGGTTGCCTCGATCTTGGAGAGCATTCGTTCCGTCAGTCCTGGAGAGGTTGTACACGTAAGACATACAGATGCGAGCTAAGGCGGAATCGCGCCATTTACTCAATCGGCGATCGCGCGGGTGGGCGCTCCGAGCGGCGTGAAGCTACTCACCTGATCGACGTTCAATACGATCTCGCCGACTTCATCAATGTGAAACGCGGGATTGAATTTCGCGCCCCATTCGATTTCGTCGTGTCGATACGAACGACGCGCGTTGACAACTTGGCTGAAGGTATCATCGAAACCCTTAATGATGATCAGAATTTCGGACTGTGTACGCTGAAGATCCTCCGCGGTCATCCCCCACAGGGGACTCGCCTCGTCGATGGGGTGCACTACGGTCCACGTCAGCGGCATGAAGTACACGTTGTCGCGCTCTAGTGCGAGCTGCTTGAACTTGCGCACACGGTTCTCCGGCGGACCCTCGACCGTCATGAACAGCACGCTGGCGGTGAGATCCATCAGCACGTTCGAACGCAGATTGACGATCCGGAACTGCAGACTCAACTGCTCCTGGTAAGGCGCCGCCAGCATGCGTTCGCTGAAACCAATCCGCGCCGATGGCCGCGAGAATCGCCCGAAGAGCAGCCCGGTCGCAATCGCGAAGCCCAGCAGTCCGGTCAACGCTTCGACGATCGCGAGCAGATTCGCGGCATCGCCCACGGGCGAAATGTTTCCGTAGCCAACCGTCGTCAGCGTGTGCGCGCTGAAATAGAAACTCTTGACGAAGCGGCCCCATTCAGTCGGTGCGGTAGTGCCTTGCAACTGCGCCGGGCCCAGCAGGAAGTAAAGTATCGCGAAGATCGTGTTCACCGCCATGTAGCCCAGAAACACGATGCCGAGAAAACGCGAGAGGCTCATGTTGATCAGGTGCAGGTAAGGGTGAACGTCGCGCCAGCTACCGCCGCGGCGGAGGACGTTGAAGCTGCCGTCCTCATTGTTGATGGTTCTCCGTAACGCGCCGGAATATTGCTGCGTCAGTCCCGGATCAAAAGATGGCTTCTCCATCCTTTGATAGTAAGGTGGGCGACGTGGCGCGGGCTTCAGCCCGCAGCCTCGGCTTCAGCCGAGGTTTAACTCCGGATGGAGCGCAGGCGAGCCTCAGTCCGCCTTCTTCGCGGGCGCTCCGGGAGCAGCCGCCAGATTCATCCGCTCAAGCTGCTTGATCAGAAACGCGGTATCCGTAAACGGATCTCCTCCGCTCCGCGCCCAATGCACGCGACCCTGCCGGTCGATCAGTATCGTCGAGTGCAACTCCATCTCCTCGAAATCGTCGTAAGAATGAAACCGGCGCGCATTGGCGAACTGATCGTCGGACAGCAAACTCACCGGCAGGTTCCCGAGCTTCTTGAGCGCCTCCGCATTCTTCTCAACCGATGCGCTGCTGACCGCGAGCACGTCGACGTCGAGACGCTCCCAATCGCTCTTCTTATTGGCGATCTCATGCAACTGTTTCATGCAGTGCGCGCATTCCTGACCGAGATAGAAAATCAGAATCACGTTGCGGCCGCGATATTGATCCAACGTGACGCGCTTGCCCGACGAATCCTTCGCGTCGAGTGCGGGGGCGGCATGCGGCTCCCAGCGATTCGGGCCGAAGCGTTCGAGCGACGTCCGTAGATAATTGCGTTGCGATCCCGGCGACGAATCGCGCGGCGTCGCGGTGATGCCGGTGGCTTTCGCGCGGTCGATAATCGCGAGCCCCTGATCGGCATCGGTGCTGACGAAAAGGAGGCGCGCCATGGCGTCCTGCGCTTTGGTTTTGTCGCCCGACGCTGCGTATGCCCGCACCAGACCGGACAGCGCGAATAGATCGTTCTTCACCAGGTCGAGCGCCTTTTCGAACGCCGTCGCAGCGAGCAACGGACTCTTCGTCACCAGGTACGCTTCGCCCAGCGCGTTGTACAAAGCTTCCGGATAGAACGGTGGATCGGCGTAACCACGTTGATAATCGAACTCACGCTGCGCGGCCTCGGAGAGCCACGCCAAACCTTCAAGCGTCTTCCCGCGCGCCAGCGCAAGACGGCCCTTTAGCTCCAGCGCCTGAATCGGATACATCTCCTTGATGCTGCCGACGCCTTTGGCCTTCTCCAGCTCATCCTTGAAGGCCGCGTGTTCAGTGATCTTCTTCTCCGCCTTCTCCAGATCGTTCTTCCCAAGATGCGCGCGTGCTTCGAAATAGGCGCGCTTGATTTTGTCTGGTACCGTGTCGCGCCAGGGAATGGTTTTTTCGTCCAGCAATTCTTCCCAATGCTCGAACTTCACCAGCGAGCGAGCCAGCGCGGCGATGCCGAACGAGTGGCTGCTGAAATCCGAATCGTCATTCGCTTTCGGATCGAGCGGCGCGTCGATCAACTGGCGCGCGCCGAAAATCGCCGTCTTAGCCATGCCGAGCTGGCCCTGCACGTAGGTCAGGTAGTTCAGATTGTGCCCGTAGTTCCAGTTGTTGAACGGAAACGTCAGGCGATCCTTCATGTACTGTTTTTCCGCGCGCGTGGCGGAGTCAAGCGAAATCGCGGCCTCATTCCACATCCCGACAATGCTGAAAATATGGCCGGGCATGTGCAGCGCATGGCCGATCGACGGAACAATTTCGCCATAACGACGCGAGCTTTCGAGCGCCTGTTCCGGCTCGTGATAATCCCAGTTGTGGATGCGATAGTGATGCCCGCCCGGATGATCGGGCTGCCGCGCGAGGATTTCACGGATCATCAACTCGGCGCCGTAACGCGAATCGCCCATCGTGGCGAGCGCCAGCAGCGCACGCGCTTCCATGTCGTCCGGATACTTCAGACAGAGCGTTTCAAGAATCTTTTTGCTGCGCCCGCCACGATCGCGGTCTTCCTTATCGCGCAGCGGATCGGGCAGACTCTGTGCGGCCTGCGCTTCGATGTACAGGCGCTCGCGTTCCGTGACGCGATCCTTGCGCTTGACGGCTTCGCGAATCATCTCGGACGAACGTTTGTCGCCGTCGACC
>DASYPO010000033.1:0-3655 GCA_036006545.1 Bryobacteraceae bacterium | reverse complement strand
ATTGTTCGGCGATACGGTGGTGTGGCGTGGGCGAGTGCTGCGGCTCAATCGCGAGGGACGGATTATTGTACAAAAATCGTGAACGCCTCACTGTTCCGGCCGCCGGCAGAGAGCGTGAAGACGGGATTGAAGATCGGACTCGAACCGGGAATGGGCAGCCGAAAGTTAATCTGCGTGACGCCGGTCACGAGTCCGGGGGCCGCGCCTGAGTAGGTGATCGTCAAGAAGTGGTCGCCGTTGAGAACCGCTGGGAAGGGCCCGGGTAAAGCAGCCGCGGTCCGCTGACCGTCGACGCCTTGGATGGTCCCCGCGCCGGTCGCAAAGATCGACACGAGGGTGCCCACGCGGGCGGGATTTGCGGGGGAGTTAATGCTGCCGTCCTGATTCAGCGCGGCGGCGGTTGCATCGAGGTTGCGGAAAACCTGCGGCGCTGTTGCGTCGACGTAAGCGCGGAAATCCGGCAGCCGTGTGCCGTTAATGGTGATCTGAATGCGCGCGACGCCGGCTTGTATCGCCAGCGGTACGATCGCATTGATCTGCGTATCCGAGACGTAGAGCAGCGGAGCGGGGAAGTCGTTGACGGTGACTTGGACCCCGCCGAATACTTTCGGCAAGAGTCCGACGCTGTCGAAGGTCGCGGCCTGGGCGGCGACGCCGAATTTCAATCCATAGATCGAAAATAATTCGCCGGGACTGATGCGTCCGGCGAGCAGACCGCCCGCGGAATTCGCGACGCCGTAGACGCGCTGCGATAGAATTTGCGTGGGCGTGAACGAGGAAATAAGACCGGTGCCGCCGGCTGTGTGCAGCATGCCGCTCGCATCGAAGGCCAGCGCGGCACTCAGAAAGTTGAATGGCCGCTCGAGTAACAGCGCGGGCCGCTGATCGGCGCCGGGCTCAATCGCGTCGTTGCCCGGCACAAATGTTTCGAGGAGAAGATCGAGTACGCGATTCACACTATCGGAATCGGCCGTGCCGGCCGCAGCCACCGTGCCGCGGATGTCGATCGCCACGGCGGTTCCCGTTCGGTTCGCGTCGCCGCAACTTTTTTGAAGTAACGCCGCTACGGATCCGGTAGGGTCGACGGTTGCGAGGTAGAGTCCGCGGCGATTGGTGCCGGACGAAGCGGGACAAAACAGCGTACCGGGAGTGACGTTGAGGAATCCAGGATCGTAGGTGGAGCCGGTGAGGTACAGGCGACCACTGGCATTGACGGCGATCGCCGAGACGGCGCTCCCGGGGTTGGCGAAGGGCCCAATGATCGCGTTCGCAGAGCCGAGATACGTGAGGTAGCCCACGCTGGTCCCCGAAGCGTTAATCTTTAGCACGAATGCGCCAATGCCTTCGGGGAGCAGCGCGCCGAAGGTTCCTTTCAGTCCGCCGCCATTGGTGTTGCCTCCGATGTATGCGTTTCCGGCGGCATCGACGGCGATGGAATCGCCCGAAGTAGTGATCGCACTGAGGAAACAAGAACTGCCCGCGCCGCAAGCAGGTTCGGTGGCGGAGACGGCACCAGCGTAGAGAATTTTGTCGCCGGCGGCGGAGATTTTGGCGAAGAATGCCGCGCTCACGGCCGACAGGCCCATTTGCGGGCGGACGACTCCGGCGGGCAGCCCAGCGGTGCGCGGATAGTCGGACGAATTGGTGCGGCCTGCGACGTAGATGTCGCCCTTGGAGTCGACCGCAACGGCGTTGAGCGAACTAGCGTTGAGTGTGCCGCCGAAGTAGGTGGAGAAAATCGTCGAGCCGTCGTTCGCGAGCTTCAGTAGGAAGCCGGTTGTTCCGACTCCCGGGGTGGCTTGAAGCGTCGGGTCCTTTAGTGGGAAATCGGGAGAGCTCGTGCTGCCGACTACCAGGATGTTGCCCGCAGAATCCAGCGCGATGCCGCGAGCTTGATCGGAACCTTTGCCGCTGAAGGTGCGCGTGAAGACGAGATTCCCGGACGCATCCAACTTGGTGACGAAAACGTCGGACAGGGACGCGGTGACCTGGCGGCTTCCGGCGACGTAGGTGTTCCCGGCCGCGTCTGCAGCAATCGCAGCGGGACGATAAGGGAATGCGTCGCCGATGTAGGTAGTGAAGTCGGCGGCTAGCGCGCCATAGGAGAAAAGAAGAATTAGAACGAGCATCTGCGAAGCCTTTCGCGACGCGGGTAATCTCAGTGTATCGGTTTGGATGCGATAAGCTTAAGCCGTGCGGCATCCGCTCATTTATACTGCGGCACACCGGCTGGGGCCGGCACTGAACGACGAATTGTTTCGTCGCCTATGCCGGTCGCGCGATTTTCTAGCGGCGCGGATCGACGAACCGACCCGGCTTGCGGACGCGGCGCGCGAGGCGTGCCTGTCGCCATTTCATTACCATCGATTGTTCGCGAAGACTTTTGGCGAGACTCCGCACGAATTCATCACCAAGCTGCGGATCGATCGCGCGAAACGATTGCTGGCACGCGATCGGCTTCCCGTAACGGACGTCTGCTTCGCCGTGGGATACGAAAGCCTGGGTTCGTTCAGCACACGGTTCCGGACACTAACGGGCTACTCGCCTTCGGTGTATCAGCGCGAAATTCGCCGCATCTTTCCTGTTCCGGCGCTGGCGGTCCACCGCTTCGTTCCCAATTGCTACCTGGTCAACTACGGCGTGCCGACGTTCTAGCGTAGAATCGCAAGATCCGAGAAGCACTCTCGACCTAGCCGTGGCAATCTGAATCCGGAGGCAACACAACATGATTCAAAAACTTTCGCACGCGACCATCTATGTCATCGACCAAGAGGCTGCCTATGATTTCTATGTGAACAAGCTGGGGTTCAAGGTTCATACCGACGCCAAGATGGACGGCGGGTTCCGGTGGCTGACGGTGACTGCGCCGGGCCAGCCGGATCTCGAAATCGTGCTGATGGCGACCGATCCAGGACCGATGTGGGACCAGGAGACTTCGGACGCGCTGCGCACTCTGATCCGCAAAGGGAGAATCGGCGCGGGCGTTTTCGGGACCGCCGACATCCATAAAACCTACGAAGAGCTGAAGGCCAAGGGTGTGGAGTTTTCGCAACCGCCGACGGAGCGCTTCTACGGAATCGAGGCGTTGATGAAAGACAACTCCGGCAACTGGTTTAGTTTGACGCAACAGAAGGAGCACTAATCGTGAGCACGGTCCCGGCGGAAAAACTTCGAGCGTGGTATTCGCATCGCCAAGGTCTAGATGGTCGCTTGGCGGGCGCGAGCGCGGCGGAGGTGCTGACGGAAACGGGATGGGCCCGGTCGGTGGGTGGGACCGGGCCGTACTTGACGCTGTTCTCGCGCGCGGGCATTTCGCGCGAGGCAGCGGACGCGGCGGTGGCCAAGCTGGAGATCCACGAACTGCCGTCGGCGCGCGGCTGCACCTACGTTCTTCCGTCGCAGGATTTCGCGCTGGCGCTGAAGGCGGGCGAGAATTTCACGGGCAACGATATGAAGGTCGCGCTGAAGCTGGGCGTGACGGAGAAAGAAGTCGATAAGCTGTGTGACGCGGTGGTGAAGGCGCTCGCGAAGGGCACGCCGATGGAGGTCGAACAGATCCGCGAGGGTGTAGGCAACGCGGCGCGGAGCCTTGGCGAAGAAGGCAAGAAGAAGGGCGTAACGACGACCTTGCCGCTGGCGCTAGGCATGCTGCAAT
>DASYPO010000032.1:0-21718 GCA_036006545.1 Bryobacteraceae bacterium | reverse complement strand
AAAGCGTACTGGCTGACGGCCGATCCGCCGAACACGCTGCACGCTGACGTTAATGCGGGAGACAAACCCATCGAGGTGATGGTGGTGGAACTGAAGAAAGCCAAGTAAGGAAGAACTATGACGAAACTCGCCGTTCTTGGGATTTGCTTCGGGGTGTCCGGCGGCATGGCGTGTGCTCAACTGGTCGAACAATTCAATCCGCCGCGGGCGAACTGCTGCCTGCAAGGTGCGGCACAGGCGGTGGCGGATCAACTTCAGGACTGGAATCAACTGGGCCGTTACCACGCGGACAATCAGCGCTTGAAGTCGGTGCCCGCGGAACCGGGGCGCGTGGTGTTTATCGGCGATTCGATCACCGACGGCTGGAAGCTGGCGCAATCGTTTCCGGGGAAGCCGTATGTGAATCGCGGCATCGGCGGGCAGACCACTCCGCAGATGCTGGTGCGCATGTTTCCCGATGTCATCGAGCTGAAACCAGCGGCGATGATTCTGCTGGCGGGC
Organism: Bryobacteraceae bacterium; assembly: GCA_036006545.1. Classification (GTDB taxonomy): domain Bacteria; phylum Acidobacteriota; class Terriglobia; order Bryobacterales; family Bryobacteraceae; genus Palsa-187. The sequence goes on along the minus strand of DASYPO010000032.1, from coordinate 21,217 downwards.
ACCAACGATATTGCAGGCAACACCGGGCCTACGACGCTGACGCAAATCCAGCACAATTTCCAGGCGATGACCGAATTGGCGCAGGCGCATGGCATTAAGGTGATCCTGTGCACGGTGATGCCGATCAGCGATTACACGCCGCGCAAGCAAACGGCTCGACGCCCGCCGGCGGACATCCTGCGGTTGAATGCCTGGATTAAGGAATATGCGGCGAAGGCGAACGCGGGGGTCGCTGACTATTATTCGGCGCTGGTGGACGACAAGGGGATGTTGCGCGAAGGTTTCGCGGACGACGGTCTGCATCCCAACGCGAAGGGTTACGAATTGGTTGCGCCTGTGGCGGCCGCGGCGATCCAGAAGGCGCTGCGATAAAGGGCGTAGGCGCCGCTCCGGGCTAGGAATCAAACAGTACGCCGACCGTGTAACCGCGTATGCCTTTCGTGCAATAGCGAACCGTGCCGCTCTTTTCGTGGCTGGCTAGCGTGAGACGCAAAGCGGTATTCAGGGGCACTGGCCGATCGAGAAGCAAACGTGCGCCGGAGGGCGAGAGGTCGGCCAGCATGCCAGCCATCTGAAAGGTCTGGTGGGTGGCGTCGGTCCAGTGCAACTCGACTTTCTCGTTCTTTTCTATGCGGTTATTGAAACGGCGTTCGCCTCGACTCACACGCTGCTTATCGGCACTTGGGGTGCCGCTGTTTAGCCCGCTCGCATTAGAGAGTCGAGAAACGGAGGTAGACAACAGGCGACGAGATCGCCTGCGTTACAACCAAACCGGGGACGCCGGCTAAAGCCGCCGCTGCGGGCTGAAGCCCGCGTCACGAAGCGCTCACGAATGGAGTAACCTCTTCTTCGGCGGCCGCTGCGATGCGATCGCTTGTTGCAGCTCGCGGCGAAGACCGCCTCTTCGTCGAGAAGTTGGCCTGGGCGCGATTGCTCGGCGGCGCGGTTTAGTTTGGCGTTGAGCTGCTGAAGAGCACGAGCCCGCTGTGTCGCGGGAGTCCGCCCCTGAAACGCGGGGCAGCCCGGATGCCCGCCCACGCTGTTGAACACGTTATCATAGGTAGTTAATCAGAGGTTAAGTGCGGCTAGTTGGAATTCCCAAAGAGACCTTCCCCGGCGAGCGGTCTGTAGCAATCGTCCCCCGAACCTGCGATGTCCTCAAAAAATCGGACATCGGTGTGATCGTTGAAAAGGGCGCCGGCATGGACGCCGGATACCCGGACGAACAATACATCACACGCGGCGCGACGGTGGGAACACGCGCCGAGGTGTTCGAGCGCGCGGAGATTATCGCGCAAGTGCGCTCGCTTGGCGCCAACCCGGAGCGCGGCCGGGAAGACCTTCCATTTTTTCGATTGGGCCAGATTGTGCTCGGCCTGGGCGAGCCGCTCACGGCGAAAGCGGAGATGGTCAAGCTGGCCGAAGTCGGCGTGTCATTCTTCGCGCTGGAACTGATTCCTCGCATCACTCGCGCCCAGAGCATGGATGTGCTGTCGTCGCTGGCCACCGTTTCGGGATACGAAGCGGCGGTGCTGGGCGCGGCGACACTGCCGAAAATGTTCCCGATGCTGATGACTGCGGCGGGCACGATCACGCCGGCCAAAGCTTTCGTGCTGGGCGTGGGCGTCGCTGGGTTGCAGGCGATCGCGACCGCGAAACGACTGGGCGCGGTGGTCAGCGCGTATGACGTGCGACCGTCCGTCAAAGACCAGGTCATCAGCGTGGGCGCGAAGTTCGTATCGCTGGACGTGGATGCGTCGGCGTCCGAAGGCACGGGCGGCTACGCGAAATCGATGGACGAAGCGTTCTACCGCAAGCAGCGCGAGCTGATGAGCGCCGTGTTGTCGGAGCAGGACCTGGTGATCACGACGGCGGCGGTCCCCGGCAAACGCGCGCCGATATTGATCACGGCGGAGATGGTGGGGGCGATGGCGCCGGGATCAGTAATCGTCGACATGGCGGCGGTGCGCGGCGGAAACTGCGAGTTGACGCGCGCGGGCGAAACTGTAGTGCATCGCGGCGTGACGATTCTGGGGCCAACTAACCTGGCTTCCATGGCGCCGTTCCACACCAGCCAGATGTTCTCCGGCAATGTCGCGGCATTTCTGAAACACCTGATCGGATATCTGCCGTTGAACGCGGACGCGGGGGATGAGATCGTGCGCGAAACGCTGGTGACGCATGCGGGCCAGGTGGTTCACGCGCGGGTGGCTGAGGTTCTGGGTATCGCGGCGGAGACTCTCGCAAAATGATCAAGCAGTACGAATTCGGCATTTTCGTTTTCATGCTGGCCGCGTTCCTGGGGTTCGAGCTGGTGAAGCGTGTTTCGCCGCTGCTGCACACGCCCCTGATGTCGCTGTCGAACGCCATCTCGGCGATCGCGGTGGTCGGTGCGATTCTGCTCACCGGCGAAAAAGATGCGACTCCCCTGGTGCGTTGGCTGGGTTTTGCGGCAGCGATCGCGGCGACGATCAACGTGGTAAGCGGTTACCTGATAACGGATCGCATGCTGAAGATGTTCCGCAAGCGCGAACCCGAAAAGTGACGCTTTCCGAAAGTGACTTCGAATGATCGATAAGGAACTCGTCGCCAATCTGCTGCCCGTGATTTACCTGCTGGCGTCGGTCGGCTTCATTCTGGCGATGAAGTGGATGAGCTCGCCGGCGACGGCGCGGCGCGGGGTGATCATCGGCGAGATCGGCATGCTGCTGGCGGTGGTCGGCACGCTGCTGCGCGCCGAAGAATACACGCTGGTATTCATTGCGCTGGCGATCGGCACGGCGATCGGCGCGCCGCTGGCGTACCTGATGCCGATGACGTCGGTACCGCAACTAACGGCGCTATCGCACGCATTTGGCGCGTTGGCGTCGGCACTGATCGGAACGGCGGAATATTATCGGTTCGAGGCGCATCATCCACAGGGCTTTCAGATGGGCGCGCTGGCGCTCGAAACGCTGTTGGGGTATCTGACCACTACGGCCAGCGTGATTGCGTTCGCAAAACTGCAGGAGTTGATGCCGACGCGGCCCCTGACGTACAAGGGGCAGAACGTGGTGAGCATCACCATGCTGACGGCGGCGGTGGTGCTGGGCGTGTTGATGGTGGTTTCGCCGACGCACGCGGTGTGGGCGTTCCCTGCGTTCATCGCGCTGTCGCTAATCTTCGGTGTGATGCTGGTGATCCCGATCGGCGGCGCGGATATGCCGACGGTGATCGCGCTGCTGAATTCGTTCGCGGGCGTGGCAGCCGCGGCGATGGGCTTCGTGCTCGATAACAAACTGCTGATCGTGGCGGGCGCGCTGAACGGAGCCGCTGGATTGATCCTTTCGATCATCATGTGCCGGGCGATGAATCGCTCGTTCGTCAACGTGCTGTTCGGCGCGTTCGGACAGATACAGACCAGCGCGCAAGCGGCGGCAGATCGGCCAGTGCGTTCGGCAACGGCGGAAGAAGCGGCGGCGATTCTGGATACGGCGCAGAGCGTAATCATCATTCCGGGCTACGGAATGGCGGTGGCGCAGGCGCAGCATCGCATTCGCGAACTGTACGATATCCTCACCAAGCGCGGCGCGGACGTGCGCTTCGCCATTCATCCGGTGGCGGGCCGCATGCCCGGGCACATGAACGTGCTGCTGGCCGAAGCCGATATTCCGTACGACAAGCTGATCGAGATGGACGACATCAATCCCGATTTCCCGATGGCGGATGTGGCGCTAGTAATCGGCGCGAATGACGTTGTGAATCCGCTGGCGCGGAGTGATCAGGATAGTCCCATCGCGGGGACACCGATTCTGGATGCGGATCGGGCGCGCACGGTGATGGTAGTGAAGCGCAGCATGAGTCCCGGGTTCGCGGGCATCGACAACGAGCTGTATTACATGAAGCACACGCTGATGTTGTTCGGGGATGCGAAGACGTTCATCGGGAATATCGTCAAAGAGCTCGCGGCGGCGCATTCCGGGAAGTAGAAGCAGGGTCGAAACAGTGAGCGACCCGATGGGTCGGATTCCAACCGGGCCTGAAGCGCGACATCCGGCTTAAACCTCGGCTGAAGCCGAGGCTGCGGGCTTAAGCCCGCGCCACAACGCTCGACGCCTTTTCATCGAATTTCGCGGCCGGAGAGCCCGGGAGGCAGGTGACCCCGCTTCCGGTTTAAGAAAAAGATCGCCTGCGCTACAAGCGCTGAAACAGGCGACAAGATCGCCTGCCCCACAAGACCAGAACACGCGTTACTTAACGCGGTGCAATTCGACCACCAGCGAGTCCAGTTTGCCGTCGGTGCGCGAAGTCCACTCCTGCACGATATTGTCTTTGTCGACGATGCGCATGACCATCTTGACGATGATCGGAACCTTGGGCGACGTGACGTTAGTCGCGTCGATGTACGAGAAAGTGTAGACGTTGCCTTCGACCGAAAGAGCCAGGCGCGGTTGATTCCCGGCGCCGCAGTAGTGCGTCAGCAGCACGCGATCGCCATCCATGTGATACACGGACGTCATACTGTCGTGCGGCATGCGTTCGAGTAACGCGGTGCCGCTGGATATCAGCTCATAGGTGGTGTTCGAGGTGTGGCCGTCGGGACTCTTGCCTTCCCATTTTCCGGCGAGGGTCTTGAGTTGATTGAACTGCGCACGGGCGCCGGGATCTGCGGCGAAAGCGAGTGCAGCGGTGGCGAACAGCAGGGCAATGCGAGTCATGTTGAGTTTCTCCTGTTAGGTTTGAGTCGGAAATTCTTGAGTGAGTTTTGCGCGCCAGTAACTCTCGGCGGCGTCAGCTTGTGCGCCTGAAACAGCATACAGCAGCAGTTCGATGCAGGCTGACGAACCGAGCTGCGAGGGCTGCACGGAAAGGGTCAGCACGCTGCCGTTGAGCGCCGGCAGCAAGCCGCAGACTTCGTATCGCGCGCGCTGCAGCTCCTCGAAGGGCCCGGGAATCGCGGCTTCCAAACGCTTCAGCCCGTCTTCGGCAGTGATACCGGCGCAGTGCCACGGGATGCTGCGATTGCGAACGTCGTCGTTGCGGTGAGCCTCGAGCGATTGCTTGAGCCGCACGAAACATGCCGCCCATCCGCCGCGCGTGCCCTCGAATTCCGTATCCCAGGCTTCCGACGTTCCGAAGCCGGAGTGCACCAGGCGGAGGACGGTCTTGCCGCCCTGCGATTCCAGATAGTAATCCTGCACCAAACGGCACGGCTCCAGTTTTTCCGTGACCGGCGAGGCGCTCAATGTGCGGTCGCGAGTTTCAACTAGACGCAGATGGCGATTGGGCTCCCACACCTCGATCACGGTTTTCCACTCGACGCCAGGACCCCAATCGGCGATGACGGCGCCGCCCACGTGCGGCTCGACGCTCAACTTCGGAGCGAACCAGCGTTCGATATCGGGAGCGTGGGTAATCGCCTTCCAGACCACTTCGACCGGGGCATCGATCTCAGCACGGGTTTCGTGGGAGCGAGCGGTTTGTGTTTTTGCTGGAGGCATCATTCACTCCATGCGCACGGCGGCGTCCGCGGTCACGTCGGGCTTGGTGATTACCGGAAAACCGGCCAGGAGAAATCGAAAGCTGCGGCCACCGTCGGCTGTTTCGTCGTGATACTTGGCGGCCAGCCTGGCCACGGTGTTCACTAGTTCTTCGGCGAACTGCTGGCGGGATTGCGCGTTGGCGAAGCGGACTTCGGTTTCAAGTGTCAGCGTGGCGATCTTTTTTCCGGCCTGATCGGCGCGGTGACGCAGCACGGCGACGTCGCGAATGGCCCGAGAGGCGGCGGAAACCAAATAGCTGGAAGAGAAGCGGTCACGAAGTGAGCCGGCGTCGATTCCGAGAGCGCCCAACGCCAAGGGCGAGATTACGTAGGAGCGAGCGGTGGCCCGCAAGCGGCGCTCGATGCAGTTGCGATTGGTGCGCTCTTCGACCAATTCGACGAAGCCTTCTTTCTCAAGCTCGCGCAGATGATAATTCACCGTCTGGCGCGGCATTTCGAGGACCTTGGCCAGGCTGGTGGCCGAACCGGGTTCCGTGGCCAGATGCTCAAGCATCCTAAGCCGCTCAGGCTTGAGGAGTTTCTCGGCGGCGGCGGCGGATTGAATGATTTGAACTGCGGCGGCCATGCGACAAGTGTGCCTCATGACTGTCACGTTTGTCAAGATCAAATATATGGTCAATGTACAGGAGGCCAACCAGTGTGATAGCCAGTTAAGTGTTATGACGACCACACAGGCGGCAATCAGATTGGGTTTGGCAATCTACCTTGCGCAGATGACTGCTGCGAATGCCGCCGAAATCAAACTTCTTACAACCAGGTCGATCGCGATTGTGCTCGATGAAATCGGCCCCGTGTTCGAGCGGACCACGGGACATAGGCTGGTGACGATTGTCGAACTCGCCCCGGTACTGAAACGTAGGATTGACGCGGGCGAGGAGTTTGATATGGCGGCTTTCGCGGCGTCGTTCATCGACCAATTGATCGACGAAGGTAAGCTGGTCGCCAGTACCCGGACCAACCTCGTGCGCGCGGGCATCGGGATTGCAGTGCGCGCGGGCGCGCCGCGGCCAGACATCGAGTCTGTCGAGTCGTTCAAGCAGGCGCTCCTTAGAGCCAAATCGATTGCTTACCTGAAGGAAGGCGCCAGCGGCGTCTACCTGGCCGGGATGGTCGAGCGCCTCGGAATCGCGGAGAGGCTCAAGTCGAAGACCACGCTGCCAACTACGGATACCGTTTCTGAGCTGGTGGCTAAGGGTGAAGTGGAAATCGGCATGGTCGTGATCCCCAACATACTTGCCATGCCCGGGGCAGAACTTGTGGGTCCATTACCGCGGGAGTTGCAGGTGTACTTCGACTTTCCAGCCGCGATTGGGGTCCGGGCGAAACAAGCGCAAGCCGCTAAGGAACTGATCGAGTTCCTGAGGGGGCCGCTAGCTGTCAAGGTTATCCGATCGAAAGGCATGGAGCCACGATGATCCCCAGCAACACCAGCCAATCGACCTCTTAAGTGGATTGGTCAGCGCGGCTTCCCGTTTCAAGTGGCCGAAGTTGGCGCTAACGGTGTCTATCGCTCACTAGTCGGCCGAAACGGAAATCTTGCTCGCGAAATCATCCCGACAGAAGGAGTTAATGCAGTGAGTATGTTATCTCGCATTTCGTTTTTCGCGATCGCTGTGGGAGCCGTCGCATTCGCGCAGGAAACCCCGCGTTTCGCTTTTAATGCCGGGGCTGGTTTCACCACGCCGATCGGGAGCACGGGGAACCGGCTGGACACCGGCTATAACTTCGATTTGGGTGCCGGGGTTAATTTCAATTCGGCAGTTGGTGCGTTGGTGCAATTCAACTACAACGGATTGGGCATCAATCGAACGACACTGGACGCCATCGGTTTTCCGGGCGGGGACGTGCGTATGTGGTCCTTGACCTTGAACCCGATCGTGCATCTGAACGGGAAGGGGCCGGTGGACTTTTACCTGATCGGTGGTGGTGGCCTGTATCACCGCGAGCAGGAGTTCACGCAGCCCACGGTGGTAAGGGCAGTTGGTTTCGACCCGTTCTTCGGGTTCTATCGCTTCCCCGTGCTGACCAACCAGGTGCTCGCGTCGTACTCGGTTAACAAGCCGGGTTGGAACGGCGGCATCGGATTCGGCTTCGGCGGCTATAAGCGCGCGAAGTTTTACGCGGAAGCGCGCTACCACCGTATGTACTTGGGCGGGGATCGGCACACCGATATCCTGCCGGTGACGTTCGGGGTGCGTTTCTAGCGCACGCGATCCGCGTTACTGATTGGGCGTGTGGTATCCGGGGCGATACTGCACGCGAAGCGGCGCCGTTTGGTCGTAATTCACCACGGTGAGCTTGACCCGGCGATAGCGTCCATCCCGCGTCTCCAGCGGCGCCGCATAACCGACCAAGTATTGATTGCGAAGCTCGTCGCCGATACGGCTGGCGATCCCAGGTAGGTCGTCCAGATTGGCAACAGGATAATGGCGACCGCCGCTCACATCGGCAAGAGCATCGAGCACGCGCGGTCCTTCGCGTTCCTCGGGCGACTTGCGGCGTGATTCATCCTGTTCAAAAATCCCCATGGCGTAGAGTTGCACGTCGGACTCGAGCAGTTCATTGCGGACCTGCGAGAAGGTGTGGCGGCTGGAATTATCACCGCCGTCGGACAGAATCAGCAGGGCTTTGCGAGCATGGCGCGCATTCTTCATTTCCGCCAGTGCGACGTGCACGGCATCGTAGAGCGAAGTACGGCCATACGGGCGCGCTCGCGTGATGCGCCGGTACACGTCGTCCGACTCATTGGTAAATGGCACGGTGAGCTTGGCGCGGTCGCTGAACTCGACCAGAAAGAATTGGTCCAGAGTGTTCGCGGTTTTGAAGAACTTCGCAGCAGATTCGGCGGCCTTGCGCATCTTGTCCTGCATGCTGCCGCTCATGTCGAGCAATACTCCGACAGAAATCGGCGCGTCGTCTTTGGCGAAGTAGGTGATGGGCTGCTCGGCGCTCTCTTCGAAAAGTCGAAAATTTTCGCGGGTAAGGTTGGTTACGGTGGTCCCGAGTTGCGTGGAGACATGCACGGGGATCAACACCAGCGAGGTATCGACACGCAGGTGCGCGGCGGGAGCCTCGTCGGACTGCGTGGGCGAAGGCGTGCGTGTGCGCGGCACGATCGTCACGGGTGTGTCGACAGACGCGTTTTGAAAAGGAGCGCTCTGAAACGCGAAGAGCGGCGCGCCGAGCACGAGAAGCGGAAGCGTTAGGGCCTTCAAAAAGTTCTGAGCCATTGCGAACTTTCTCCCGGGGAAGACAGGCCAGTATATCACCGACGGAGTCAGGTTGAAATAAGGTTTAGTACTACGAGTTCCGAAGCCAGAGGGGAAGGGTGAGTCTGCTAAAATCCGATGCGATGAATGCCGTGTACCCACCTCCCGACGAGTTCGTTCGCAAGGCCCGCGTGAAGGGCATAGAAGAGTATCGCGCATTGTATGCGCGCGCCGAAAAAGATCACGAGGCGTTCTGGGCCGAGGTGGCCGAGCAGGAGATCGAGTGGTTCGAAAAATGGTCGAAGGTGTTGGAGTGGAATGCGCCGTTCGCCAAGTGGTTCGTGGGCGCGAAGACCAACATTTCTTACAACTGTCTGGATCGGCACATTGCGACGCATCGCAAGAACAAGGTCGCGATCCTGTGGGAGGGCGAGCCGGGCGAGCAACGTTTCCTGACATATCAGGAGTTGCATCGGCTGGTGGTGCGCTTTGCGAGCGTGTTGAAGTCGCGCGGGTATAAAGCCGGCGACCGCGCCATCATTTATATGCCGATGGTCCCGGAGCTGCCGATCGCCATGCTGGCGTGCACGCGGCTGGGGATCATCCATAGCGTGGTGTTCGGCGGATTCTCGGCGGAAGCGCTCAAGGCTCGCATACAGGATTTGGGAGCGGTGCTGGTGATCACGGCCGACGGTGGATTCCGGCGCGGCCGCGAAGTGAAACTGAAGAACGCCGTGGACGAGGCGATGCCTGAGTGTCCCACGGTGCGCGACGTGATCGTGTATCAACGGACGGGGTCGGATACACCGATGCACGCGGGTCGCGATCACTGGTGGCACGATCTGGACGCGACCGCAACCGAAGATTGTCCGGCGGTGCCGCTGGATAGCGAGCACCCGATGTTCGTGCTGTACACGTCGGGCACGACGGGAAAGCCGAAAGGGATTCTGCACACCACCGGCGGCTACCTCACGCAGGTGACCGCGACCATGAAATGGATCTTCGACCTGCGCGACGAAGATACGTACTGGTGCTCGGCCGACATCGGCTGGATCACGGGGCACAGCTACATCGTGTATGGGCCGCTTTCGGCGGGCACGACCACGGTGATGTACGAGGGCGCGCTGGATTTTCCGCAGTTCGACCGCTGGTGGCGGATGGTCGAGAAGTATCGCGTGAACGTGTTCTACACGTCGCCAACGGCGATTCGCGCATTGATCCGCCAAGGCGAGCAGTGGCCCGACGCGCACGATCTTTCGAGTTTGCGATTGCTGGGGTCAGTGGGCGAGCCGATCAATCCGGCGGCGTGGGAATGGTATCACCGCGTGATTGGGAAGGGTCGCTGCCCGATTGTCGATACGTGGTGGCAGACGGAGAATGGCGCGATTCTGATTTCGCCGATGCCGGGCGCCGTGGCGACCAAGCCGGGGTCGGCCACGCTGCCGATGCCGGGGATTTTTCCCGACGTGGTGGATCTGAGCGGGAAATCGGTGGGCGCGGATCAGGAAGGGTATTTGATCATGCGGCGTCCGTGGCCGAGCATGATGCGCACCATCTGGGGCGATCCCGAACGGTTCAAGGAACAATACTGGAGCAAATTTCCCGGTTATTATTTCACCGGCGATGCCGCGCGGCGCGACGCCGACGGATACTTCTGGGTGCTGGGGCGCGTCGACGACGTGATGAACGTGAGCGGGCACCGGCTGAGCACGATGGAGGTGGAATCGGCGCTGGTGAAGCATCACGCGGTGGCGGAAGCGGCAGTGGTCGGGAAGCCGCACGAGATCACAGGGCAAGCGGTGTGCTGCTTCGTGACGTTGAAGAAGGGCGAATGGGATCACGCGGCGCTGGGGATCGAGCTGCGGCAGTGGGTGGCGCACGAGATCGGGAGCTTCGCGCGGCCGGAGGAGATTCGTTTTTCGGATGCACTGCCGAAGACGCGCAGCGGGAAGATCATGCGTCGGCTGTTGCGCGAGATCGTGACCACGCATTCGGTGACGGGCGACGTGACGACGCTGGAAGATTTGTCGGTAGTGACGCGGCTCGCGGCGCAGCAGGACGAGGATTAGAGTCCCTTCAGGAAATCTTCCAGCGCTGTGTTGAAGCGGTCGGGACTCTCCATCATCAAGAAGTGGCCCGAGGCTTCCCACGCCTCGTACTTGCGCAGATTCGGAAAGATTTCGCGAAGTTGTGTTTCGTAGTTGGCGCGCGCGGGCGTTGCGACCATGATCGCCATGGCGGGAACCTTGAATGTCTCGCCCGGCTTGACGGGCTGCATGCCGAACATCCCTTCCATCGCCGAGGCCGAGACGTACTGCGGTGTGGCGAGCATCTTGGTGCGAATCTCGTCGCGCTGTGCGGGCGTGGTCTTATCGGAGAACATGGAGGCGATCATCATGGTCGCCTGCTGCTTGCCGTTCGGGCCGCGGAACTGTTCGAGAAAGGGTTTCATTCGGGCTTCGTTGGCGGCGCGCGCGGCTTCGTCTTTGGGCGCTGGCGGAATGGCTCCGTCCACCATCACCACGGCTTTCACCTTCGCGGGAAAAAGCCGCAGGTAAGTCAGGATGACGGGCGTGCCCATGCTGTGGCCGACCAGCACGGCGCGCTCGACTCCAGCGTCGCGCATCACGGCGTCGACGCCGCGGGCGAATCGATCCATCGTGTAGGCGACCTCGGGTTTGTCGCTCTGGCCGTGACCGGGGAGGTCGATCAGCAGGGCGCGATGTTTTTCGTACACCGGCGCCTGCCCGCGCCAGAAGGTCAAATCGCAGGTCCAGCCGTGGATGAAGACGATCGCTTCTTTGCCGGTACCGTAGCTTTCGTAATGGACCTTTGCGCCGTCGTAGGTGGCGTCGGCGGCGAACAAACCGGCGGAAAACAGGAGCAAAGTTGCGAAAAGTCGACGCATGACAGGAGTATAACTTGCATCAGCGGCGGGTGGCGTGCATCCAATTAGTAGATGCATCGCGTGGTGATCCTCGGTGGTGGTTTCGGCGGATTATACGCCGCTAAGGCGCTGCGCCGGGCAGCGGTCGACATCACGTTGGTCGATCGGCGTAATTTTCATTTGTTCCAGCCGCTGTTGTACCAGGTGGCGACGGGATCGCTCTCGCCGGGGGAGATCGCGGCGCCGCTGCGCTCGGTATTGAGTCGCCAGAAGAACACGCGTGTGTTGCTGGGCGATGCGATTGATCTCGACGCCCAAGGCCGGCGCCTGATTCTCGACGATGGTGCGATTCCATACGACACACTGGTCGTCACGACGGGTGCACGGAACCATTATTTCGGGCACGATGAATGGCAGACGTATGCGCCGGGCTTGAAGACGATTGAAGAAGCCACCGAGATTCGTCACAAGATTCTGTACGCGTTCGAAGCCGCGGAGCGCGAGACCGATCCGGTGCGACGCGCCGAGTGGCTGACGTTTGTGATCGTTGGCGCGGGCCCGACTGGAGTGGAGTTATCGGGAGCACTGGCCGAAATCGCGCGCGACACGCTGCGTCACGATTTCCGCTCGATTCGACCGGAGGAGTCGCAGATCCTATTGTTGGACGCGGCGCCGCACGTTCTGCAGTCGTATCCGGTGAGCCTTTCGGAATCGGCTGAGCGGACGCTGGTGGACATCGGCGTACGTTCGCGGCTGGGTGTCAAGGTGACGTGCATCGACGAGAACGGGGTCACGCTGGAGGGCGGGGAACGAATCGCCACGCGTACGGTTCTGTGGGCAGCGGGAGTCACCGCATCGGAGTTCGGCGCGGTGCTGGCGAAACATACTGACGCGAAACTGGATCGACAAGGGCGCGTGATGGTCGCGCCGGATCTGTCGGTGCCCGGTCATCCCGAGATTCTGATCGTCGGCGATCTGGCGCATTTGGAGCAGGACGGCCAACTGGTCCCGGGCGTCGCGCCGGCGGCCATGCAGATGGGTCGTTACGCGGCGGACACAATCCTGGCGCGGTTGCGTGGACGCACGCTGGGGCCATTTCGCTATTGGAACAAGGGAAGTCTGGCGGTGATCGGGCGCGCGGCGGGCGTCGCCGATTTCGGCAAGCTGCGCTTCAGTGGATTTCCGGCGTGGTTCCTATGGCTGTTCATCCACCTGATGTACCTGGTGCAATTTCGCAATCGTCTGATCGTGTTTCTGCGCTGGGGAATTCAGTTCTTCACATTCGATCGGGGCGCGCGCCTGATCACGGGCAGCACCGGGTTGCCGCATGAGGCCGATGTGAAGGAAACTGACAGTCAGCTATGAGCATGCGAATCCTTCTAATGGCGGCCATTCTGATCGCGCCGGCGATTCACGCCCAGACCAAACAACTTTTCAATGGAAAGAATCTGGACGGCTGGGCGTTCGCGCCGCCGACGCCGGGCGAAGAGGGATTCGTGGTGAACAACGGAATGATCGAGACCACCCCTCCCGGCAAGGCAATGCTTTGGTACACGCGCGAGAAGATCGGCAACGCGGTGATCAAGGTGGTGTTCAAGATGTCGAACGACATGGGAAACTCGGGGGTTTTCATTCGCATCCCCGTCGAACCGAAGTCGGAGGGCGATGCGATTCACAAAGGCATCGAAGTGCAGATCGATAATCGCGACGACGATTGGCACTGCACTGGCGTGCTGTATTCGATGACCAAAGCGATGGCGCGTCCGCAGAAGCCGGCGGGCGAATGGAACACGATGGAGATCACGCTGCGCGGACTGCGGACCATCGTCAAAGTGAACGGCGTGCTGGTGACCGACTACGACGGCACGTCGAAAGTTCCCGACAAGCAGAAAGGGTACGAGCCGGAACGCGGGCCGCGTCCCGAGTCGGGTTACATCGCGCTGCAGCATCACGATAACTCGTCGGTGATTTCGTTCAAAGAGATCAGCGTTACGCCTTTGAAGTAGGCGACTCGGAGCGCGACAGAGTGAGGCGCGCGGCACGCCGCGTGGAAACGCGGCGGCGGCCAAGATTGGCCGCCCCACGGGAGACGTGACGGGCATGCGGATCATTGCCGGCACCGCTGGCCACATCGATCACGGAAAAACTTCGTTGGTCCGGGCACTGACGGGTGTGGATACCGATCGCCTGGAAGAAGAGAAGCGGCGCGGCATTTCGATCGACCTAGGTTTCGCGCATTTAGATCTGACTCCGGATTTGCGCGTCGGCTTCGTGGACGTACCGGGGCACGAGCGGTTCGTGAAGAACATGCTGGCGGGCGCGTCGGGGATCGACTTAGTGATCCTGGTGATCGCGGCCGACGAATCGATCAAGCCGCAGACGCGTGAGCATTTCGAAATCTGCCGCCTGCTGGGAATCCGGCACGGCGTGGTCGCGCTTACAAAATCCGACCTGGTCGATCCGGAGTTGGTGGGACTGGTTCGATTGGAACTGGAAGAGTTTATCGCGGGATCGTTTCTCGAGGGCGCGCCGGTGATTCCGGTCAGCGCGACGACTGGCGCGGGGCTGGCGGATCTGCGCGCGGCGCTGGTCGGGGTCGCGGGGAAGATCGCGGCGAAAGATGCGACGCAGTACGCGCGGCTTCCGGTCGATCGTAGTTTTTCGATGCGCGGTCACGGGGCTGTGGTGACGGGCACGCTGGTTTCGGGAAGCCTCGCGCTACAGGACGAAGTTGAACTGTACCCGAGCGGCACACGCGCTCGGATTCGAGGCTTGCAGGTCCACGGGACTCCAGTTGAGCGGGCGAACGCGGGCGAACGCACGGCGGTCAATCTGGCGGGAATCGATTCAGCGGATGTGTCCCGCGGCATGACGCTCGCGCCGCCGGGCTTGTTTCAAGCGACGAAGCAGGTCGATTGTGCGTTCAATCTGCTGGCGTCGGCGCATCCTTTGAAGCATCGCGCGCCGGTGCATTTTCATGCGGGCACGGCCGAGGTCGACGCGCAAGCGCGTTTGATCGATTCGCTCGATCCGGTGCGGCCCGGCACGCGGGCGAACGTACGATTCCTGTTGCGCGAACCGCTGTTGATGCTGCCCGGCGACCGATTCATCGTGCGGATGTTTTCGCCGGTAGTGACGATCGGCGGAGGGATCGTGCTGGATATCGCGGCTCCACGGCGGAGTCGCCGGACGGCGCTGGCCGCGCGTTTGCGGGCGCTTGACGGCGCGACCGCAGCCGAAAGAATTGCTTTGTTGGTGCAAGAGTCGACGCACGGGATGAGTGTGGCGGAGTTGGTGGCACGCACGGGGTTTCTCTCGGCGGAGATTCGCAAGATTGCCGAAGCCGGAGAGTTTCTGTATCTGCCCGAGCCGCAGGCGTGGCTGGCATCGCAAGAGTGGTCGGGGAAGGTCATCGCGGATCTACGTGCGGCGCTGGCGGCGTTTCATCGGGCGAATCCACTGCAACCGGGATTGAGCAAGGAGGAACTTCGCAGCCGGCATTTAGGTGATGCGCCGCCGTTCCTGCTGGACGCGCTGCTGGTGCGAACAAAAGATCTGGTGGCCGAGGGCGATTTGGTGCGGCTCGCATCGCATCGGTTGGCGCTGAAGCAGGACGAGGAAGCCGCAGTCGCGAAGATCGAGGTACTGTTTCTTGAAGGCGGGCTGGCGGTGCCCGCGACCAGCGAAGTGCTTGCGAAATCGGGCGTGGAGGCGGCGCGGGCGCGATCGCTGCTGCAGATTCTGCTGCGTGCGCGCAAGCTGATTCGGGTTGGCGAAGATTTGGTGTATCACACGTCGGCGATCGAGGGGTTACGCGCACTGCTGGCGTCGAAGAAGGGCACGCGTTTTGCGGTCCCTGATTTTAAGGAATGGACCGGCGTGTCGCGGAAGTACGCGATTCCGTTGCTTGAGTTTTTGGATCGGGAACGGGTGACGCGGAGAGAGGGCGATTCGAGGGTGGTGCTTTAAGAGTACTGGCAGGCGACCCCGCTTGCGGGTTAAGAAAAAGATCGCCTGCCCCACAAGTCAAACTGTGGACCGTCGGCTGAAGCCGACGCTGCGGGCTGAAGCCCGCGCCACATCGCTTCCTGACAGCCTGTTAGTCGGACTCGCGTAGCGTGCGCGTCGCGAGCGTCATCACCACGACGATGTACAGCACCAAGGTGCCGATGTGCAGCCAGTTGGCCGCTAGCGTTGCATCCGGCCGGATCAATCGCTGGATCAAGCGGTTGGCATGATAGAGCGGTGTCGCGCGCCCGAGCCACTGGGCCCAAAGCGGCATGCGGTCGAGCGAAATGATGACGTCGGAAAGAAAGATGCCGGGGATGGTCACCATGGGAATGAAGGGGAAAATCTGCCCCTCGGTGCGCGCAAAATTCGAGACGAGGATACCGAGCGAAATGCTGATGATCGCGAGCAGCCAGATCACCAAGTACAACGAGACGAGCGTCGGGACGCGGTAGGACAGATTGAAGAGCTGGCGCAGCTCCAGCATAATGGCGAGACTCTGCAGGGTCCCGAGCGCGGTGTAGGCCAGCACGTATCCGCCAATGATGTGGACTTGGCGGTAGCCGCTGACGAACATGCGGGCCAGCGTATGCATGGTCCGCTCGCGCACCAGCACGATGGCGCACAGCACATAAGTGACGAAGTGGACCACGAACGCGCCGATCGGAACTACGAGTTGGCTGATGTCAATGAAGGGGTTGTTGAGCGTCTCAATGGCGGCCTTGGCGATCGCCAGGATCAACATGGGCAGCACCAGCGATAGGAACAGAAAGCGGCGGTCCGCAGCCAGCTGCCGCAGCACGCGCTGCGCGACCGCCAGGACCTTACTCACGGGGAGCTCCCCCGCGTTCCTGAATCAGGCCCAGAAGAACATTGTCGAGCGTATCCTCCTGAAGTTCGATACGTGTGACGGACGGATCGAGGCCGAGAAGCGTGGGCAGCCGCTCCGGGTAGTCCTCGAGAATTTCCTCGGTGAGGTTGCCGTTGCGCCACACGCGGACCTTCGCGCGTCCCTGGTGCAAAATGTTGCGCGGCGTGTCGCAGGCGATCACACGGCCATCGGAAAGCACGGCGAGGCGGTCGCAATACAGTGCTTCGTCCATCTGGTGAGTACTAATGAGAAGGGTGACACCGGCCGCGGCGAGCTCGCGAAAGTGCTTCCAGAATTCGGCGCGTAAACGAGGGTCGACACCGGCGGTCGGTTCGTCGAGCAGTAGCACCGGTGGCCGATGCAGCAGCGCGCAGGCGAGGGAGACGCGCTGTTTCATGCCGCCGGAGAACTCGTGCACGGCGTCGCGCTCGCGGTGGCGCAGGTTGCTGAAGTCGAGTAGCTCTGAGATACGCTCTTCGAGGCCCTCGGTCTGGTGGGCGTGCCCGAAGAAGCGCAGATTGTCGCGCGGTGAAAGATCTTCGTAGAGCGCGGGCGCTTGCGGCATGTAGCCGATCTCGCGACGGACGGCTTGGGAATCGCGCACGGGCGAACGGCCGAGGACGGTGATGGAGCCGGAGGTCGGACGGGTGGATCCGGTGAGCAGTCGGATGAGCGTGGACTTGCCGGCGCCGTTGGCGCCCAGGAGGCCGAAGATTTCCCCGGCTTTGACGGAGAGGGTGACGGAATCGAGCGCTTGGATGCGGCCGTAGCGTTTGGAGGCGTTGGTGAGTTGGATGACGGACACAAGAAGTACGCCGGCTAAAGCCGACGCTGCGGGCTGAAGCCCGCGCCACAACTGGCAGGTGACCCCGTTTGCGGGTTAAGAAAAAGATCACCTGCCCCACAAGAAGACAGGTGACAAGATCACCTGTGCTACGTTACCGCCGGAATTCGTCGATCAGGTTCGCGACCAGACTGGTCCATCCGGTCTGATGGCTGGCGCCGATGCCTGCGCCGTTGTCGCCGTGGAAATGTTCGTAGAACAGCAGGTAGTCACGCCAGTGCGGATCGTTTTGGAACTTCTCGACGCCGCCGAAGACCGCGCGCTTGCCGTGCTCGTCGCGTTTGAAAATCTTCACCAGCCGCTCGGCGATTTCCTCGGACATTTTGGCGGTACCCAACTCCGGCATAGCCACGCCGAACTTGCGCAGCGAACGGACAATTAAATAGCTGGTCGGCATCCATATTGGCCCACGCCAGTTGGAATTGCCGCCCTTGAGCTTGATGTCTTCCTCGGCCGGCTCGTAGCGAACCATGCTGTGGCCGAAGGAGAAGGGATGCTCGCGGTGATATTTCGAGAGACTGCGGACGCCGTAGTCCGAGAGAAACTCGTTGGGATCGTAGAGCCGTTCGACCAGCCGTCCAAGCTGATGCTGGTCGACGATCGACATTACGAATCCGCCGTCCTTGACGGTGCAGGCGTGGCCGACTAGCTCTTTGCGATTGCGGACGAACCAATCGACGTTGCTCAGGAATTCGGGATGCTGCTTCAGCTCCTCGTCCCTCAAAAACTCCACCGCGAACATGGGAATCAGGCCCACCAGCGAACGTACGCGGAACTTGTGGAAGTCGCCATTGGGATAGCGCAGGATGTCGTAGAAGAATCCGTCCTTCTCATCCCATAGCGTGTATTCGCGGCCGCCCATGCGTTTCATCGCGGAACCGATGAACACAAAGTGCTGGAAGAATTTCGTGGCGAGACCCTCGTAGGAGCTGTTCTCCTTGGCGAGCTCGAGCGCGATGCGCATCATGTACAGGCAGAAAAACGCCATCCACCCGGTTCCATCGGACTGCTCGAGGATCGCGCCGCTGGGCAATTTTTCGCTGCGATCGACCACGGTGATGTTGTCGAGCCCCAGGAAGCCGCCCTCGAATACGTTATTTCCCTGGCTGTCAACCTTGTTGACCCACCAGGCGAAATTGATCATCAGCTTGTGGAAGCATTTTTCGAGGAACACGCGGTCGCTGTGACCGGTCTTCATGCGCTCGATTTCGTACACGCGCCAGCACGCCCAGGCGTGCACCGGCGGATTGAGATCGCTGAATTCCCACTCGTAGGCGGGGATCTGTCCGTTGATGTGCTGGAACTGCTCAAACAGGAGGAACCACAGGTTGTCCTTGGCGAAGGTCGGATCGATCAGCGCCATGCTGATGCAGTGGAACGCAAGATCCCACGCGGCGAACCACGGGTATTCCCACTTGTCCGGCATGAGCAGGATGCGCATCGAATTGAGATGGCGCCAGTGGGTGTTGCGGCCGTGCCAGCGCGATTCGGGCGGCGGCCAGTTGGGATTGTCGCCTTCGAGCCAGCGATTCACGTCGAACAGGTAAATCTGTTTGCTCCACAGCAGGCCAGATAGCGCCTGGCGCTGGATCATTTTCTCTTCTTCGGTGGCTTTGGCGGGATGTACGGTCGAATAGAATTCGTCGGCTTCGAGTTTTCGTTCGGCAACGATGCGATCGACCGAATCGAGCGGGTTGGTGAGACTCTCGGGCGTCAGTCGCAGGCGGTATACCACCGAGCCTCCGCCGGGAACGATGTCGCGATAGTGCACGCAGGCACGAGTCCCGTGCGGTTGCGGATTCACGGCGTCGTGATTGCCGTGGACCACGTACTCGTGGAAGGCATCTTTGACGTACGGATGGCGGCTGGTGCAACCTTCACCGAAGATCTTCGGCGAATTTGTTTCGTTATAAGTGTAGAGAGCCTGGCCACCCGACTGCGCATACAGATAGCGCTTGCCAAGTTTGTATTCGGCGATCAGGTTGGGCGGCGCGGGCGCGTGGGCATCGTCGGCCAGTAGCGAAATGTGACCCGCTCCGGTGGGACCAGCGACGATCTCCGGCTCGGCGAGCGGTGGCGCGGTCCAAGCCCAGGTATTGCGGAACCACAGATGCGGCAGGACGTGAATTTCGGCTGGATCGGGTCCGCGGTTGATGACTTCGATGCGCACGCAGATATCTTCGGGCTCGGCCTTCGCGTACTCGATGGTGATGTCGAAGTAGCGATCCTCATTGAAGACGCCGGTTTCGATCAGCTCGTATTCCGGCCCGCGCCCGCCGCGATTGCGATTTTCGTTTACCAGCTGCCCGTACGGAAATTCCGCGTGCGGGTATTTGTACACCATCTTCTGGTAGCTGTGCGTGGGCGTGTTGTCGACGTAGAAATAGTATTCCTTGCAGTCCTCGCCGTGATTGCCTTCGCTCGAGGCAAGACCGAACAGGCGCTCTTTGAGAATCGCGTCGCGGCCGTTCCAGAACGCGGGGGCGAAGTTGAGGATCTGGTAGCGGTCGCACAGCCCACCGATCCCGTCCTCGCCCCAGCGGTAGGCTTTACTGCGGGCCATATCGTGGGTGAGAAAATCCCACGCGGTACCGTAGGGCGAATAATCTTCGCGCACGGTCCCCCAGGAGCGATCACATACAAACGGTCCCCATTTTCGCCAGGGGTGGACCAGTCCGGTTGATGGTTCGGCGAGGCGGCGATGTTCTTCAGTTATCTTCATTCAGCGCTCAGCGGCGGGGCGGAGTAATTGGTGTATCGGATACCCAATACAGCGTACCGTCTTTATGCCGGTAAAGGCGCGCGGCCTCTTCCTGATTGAAGGGGCGCGAGCCGCGGCGATTAAAGACGGTGAGCTGATTTCCGCTCTCGTCCACTGCGCGGTCGCGATCGATGCCCTTGGAGATGTTCAGGGCCGGGCCCTTAGTCTTGAAGGTCGCGATCAGCTTGGGCTTGGGCTTGGGACTGAAGCCCAGGAAATTGGGCGTGCTGTTGGGGCCGAACAGCTCGACGATGCGCAGTCCGTGCTTTCCGTCGGCGAGATAGGCGAACGCGCTCGAAGCGGTCATGCCCAGCTTCACGTCGCGCGTGTCGTTGATCTCGTCCTCGTTGTAGACCTCTTCGAGCTTGGGATGTTCGGCGTGGGTTACGTCGACGATCACCAGACCCTGCTTGCCACCGGCGACATAGGCGTAGGTGCGGGCGATATACAAATTGCGTGCGTCTTCGAGCGGCACCAGCGATCCCGGGACCAGCTTGGGATGCGCCAGGTCTGTCACGTCGATGGTCTTCAGACCTTGTTTGTCGACCACGAAGCCGTAGCGGAACTGGACCTGGACGCCTTGCGGATCGATCAGGTCGGGCGCCTTGATCTGGCCCGTTACTTTGAGACTGAAGGGATCGCTGATGTCGACCACCACCAAGCCGCTGTTGGCCAGGATGTAGGCATAGTGGCCCACGATCGTGATGCGCCGCGCGCCGGTCAACACGCCGTCCGGATTGTAGCCTTCGAAGCGCTTGAGGAAATTATTGTTCGGATTGCCGTCCAGCAGCGTGCCCACGCCGGGGCTCTGACCGGTAAGGTTGCGGTCGCCAACGATCACCAGTCCTTCTTCCAGGTCGGCGACATACAGGAAGCCATAGAACAGCGGGATGCAGAAAAGCTGGCCGGGCGGGCACTCTTCGTTCTTGGGATTGTGCGAACGCAGGGGATCGACGCCCAGCGTGGTGGGCGAGGCAATCGCTACCGCGTTCTTGGTCTTGACGTAGAACTTCTGGCCGAGCGGCGACACCGGAGCGGTGTTCATCTTTTCCGAGAAGTTCTTGTTGTCGATGTTGGAGATGTCGTACACCCGGA
>DASYPO010000031.1:0-6644 GCA_036006545.1 Bryobacteraceae bacterium | reverse complement strand
CGCGGCGGCTTCGACGCCGGGCAATGCTTCGACGCGTTCGAGGATTCGCCGCGCGGTCTCCGTAATCCCTGCCGTTTTCTCATACTGCGATCCGGTCAACGACGTGTTCATGGTCAGCACGTTGTGCGCGTCGAATCCGGGCGGGACTTGATGCAAGGCGAGGAAGGTTCGGATCAGCAGGCCCGCGCCAACCAGCAGTACGATCGCCAGCGCCATCTCAGCGACCACCAGCGCGCCACGCGCGCGATTCTGCCGGCGACCCGAACCGGTACGGCTGCCGGCTTCCTTGAGAGTCGCGCCGAGGTCCGCGCGAGACGCGTGCAACGCGGGGACGAGACCAAAGAGAATCCCGGTAAGGGTCGCGAGCACAAGCGTGAAGGTTAGAACTCGCCAATCCACCGTGATCGCCGACCCATTGACACCGATGCGAGGGATGTTTCCAGGATTCAGCGCGAGCAACGCCCGCACGCCAATCGAACCTAGAATCAAACCCAGTATTCCGCCAATAAACGAGAGCAGAACGCTTTCGGTGAGAAGCTGGCGAATGATGCGGCCGCGTCCGGCGCCGATGGCGGCGCGAATGGCAATCTCGCGGGAGCGCCCGGTGGACCGCGCGAGCAAAAGATTCGCAACGTTGGCGCAGGCGATTAACAAAACGAATCCAACCGCTCCCAGCAGGATGTTGAGGGCGGTCCGTACGTTGCGCACCATGATCTCCTGCATCAAGTCGGCGCTGAAACTCGCGTTAGGGCCCATCGACCCGGGAAACTGGCGTTTGAACTCTTCGGCCGCGAGCTTCATGGCGGCGCGCGCCTGCTCAAGCGAAACGCCGGGCTTGAGTCGTGCCGCGGCTCGGAAAAAGTGAGCCTGCTGGGTGCTGTTTGGATCGGCCTGAAAAGGCAGCAGCAGGTCGAAGGACGGATCGAAGAGGAAATCGGGGCTGAGCACGCCGATGATCGTGTAAGGCTCGCCTCCGAGCGAAATCGGTTGGCCGATGACGCTACTATCCGATCCGAAGCGGCGCTGCCACAGGCCGTGCGAGAGCACCGTCACCCGTCCGCCGCGCGGAAGATCTTCTTCGGGAGTAAAGGCCCGGCCGATGGCTAGCTGCGCGCCGAACAAGCGAAAGAACTCGTGCGAGACATTGATGCCCTTGACCTGTTCGGGGCGATCGCCACCGGTGATATTAATGCCCGGTCCGCCGACGTTGTAGGCCGTAATGTCCTCGAGAACCTGGGTCTGACGACGCCACACGTTGTACTTCGGTACTGACGCTGCGGGCGCGGTTCCCTGCGGCCCGGACAATAGAATCTGTACGATTCGGTCGGGCTCGGGGAAGGGCAGTGGCTTGAGGAAAACGGTGTTGACCACCGAGAAAATCGCGGTATTGGCGCCGATTCCGAGAGCGAGCACCGCCACCGCGGTGATGGCGAAACCAGGGCTGCGGCGCAGCATGCGCAACGCGTATTTCAAGTCGTCCAGCAGAGTTTTCATAGCCGTTCACAGTTAGACGCCGCGATCGCTTGAATGTTGCGCCCCGGACGGAGCTGGTTTCGCCGATAGTATAACTATGGAACTTATCCGCGAGGACGACTTGCGATGTATGCAACACGAACGGGTTCAGCGCGGGGCGATTATCGCCGCACTGTACCGGAGGCGCCTGGATAGTCCGGGTCAGCCCACGATGTCGCTGCCCGAGATGGAACAGCTTCTGGGTGCGGCGAAGGCTGATTTCGAATTCAGCCTGTGGTATTTGACCGACGGCCAATTCATCAAACGCAGTGACAACGGCCACCATTCGATCCTTATGAAGGGCGTGGATCTGGCGGAATTGATGATGGATCGGGGGCTGTTGACCGCGACCGCGGCCTGACCAATTCTTACGCTCAGCCGCGGGGGCACTATGCTAAAGTGGCCGCATCGCCATGCGGTTATCAATATTGTTGGCCACGCTTGCCACCGCTTCTCTGTTCGCCGCCGATCCTGACGGAGCGGCGTTGTTTAAGACTCGTTGCGCCACCTGCCACGAGGGTCCTCCGCAGCCGCGCATGCCGACGCGCAAGGAACTCGAAACGCGCACGCCCGAAAACGTGGTGAACGCGATGTTCCGCGGCACCATGATGATGCAGTCGGCTGGGCTGACCGAGGAACAGGGCCGCATGATCGCGAAGTATGTCACCGGCAAGGAATTCGCGGAAGTGAAGCCGGTGGAGGTGGCGGGCAAATGCACTGCAGCGCCGCCGCCGCTCGCGATCGGCGCGGGCGATTGGAACGGGTGGGGCTACGATTCCGATAATTCGCACTTTCAGACGCGGCCCGAGCTTTCGGCGGCCGACGTGCCGAAACTCAAGCTGAAGTGGGCGTTTGGATTCCCGAAGGATGTCCAGGCGAATGCGCAGCCAACGGTAGTCGGCGGACGCTTGTTTGTCGGCAGCAACGCCGGCATCGTGTATTCACTAAATGCGTCGACCGGTTGCTTGTACTGGTCGTTCAACGCCGGCTCGACCGTTCGCACGGCGATCACCATCGGCAAGCTGCCGTCGGGTAAGCTCGCGGCCTTTTTCGGCGATATTCGCGCAAATGCGCACGCGATCGACGCGGAGACCGGCACGCCGCTGTGGAAGGTGAAGCTCGAAGATCACCCCATTGCGCGCGTCACGGGTGCGCCCGTCCTGGCCGACGGGCGGTTGTATGTCCCGATGAGTTCCATCGAAGAAGTGCCCATGGGCAACGCGGAATGCTGCAAGTTTCGCGGCAGCGTGTCTTCGCTCGATCCCGCGACCGGCAAGGTGTTTTGGAAGGGCTACAGCGTCCTCGATCCGTCCAAGTCGACCGGCAAGATGAACAAGAACGGGATCGCCCTGTGGGGACCGGCGGGTGCGGCGATCTGGTCGGCTCCGACAGTCGATCTGAAACGCAAGGTGGTCTACGCAGCCACCGGGAATTCGTACACGTCACTTAGCATCAACACCAGTGACGCGGTTCTCGCGTTCGATCTCGAGACGGGACGGCTGCTCTGGTCGAACCAAGTGACGCCTAACGACAATTTCCTGGTCGGTTGTCCGGGAGGGCCGAATTGTCCGGAGGGACTGGGGCCGGACGTCGATTTCGGATCGTCGGTGATCCTCCGAACGCTGCCGAATGGCAAGCAGATTCTGATCGCCGGTCAGAAATCGGGAATCGTTTATGGAATGGACCCGGACGACAAGGGCAAGATTCTTTGGCAGACGCGGGTCGGGAAGGGCAGCGCGCTGGGCGGGATCGAATGGGGGCATGCGGCAGACGACAAGAATACCTACGCTGCGGTCTCGGACCGGTTCGGCGCGGGCGCTACGCCAGGGATTTACGCGCTCGATCTCGCGACGGGAAAAGTGGTGTGGTCGGTACCGGCGCCGAAGGTCGGCGGCAACGGGGCGCAGTCGGCGGCGGTCGCCGTGATTCCGGGCGCGGTGTTTTCGGGCGCGTTGAACGGGCACTTCCGGGCGTATTCAACTGCTACTGGAGAAATCATCTGGGACTTTGAGACAGCAAAGGAGTTCTCGACCGTGAACGGCGTCACGGCGAAGGGCGGTTCGATCGACGGACCGGGTCCGGTGATCGCGCATGGAATGGTCTACACGAATTCGGGTTACGGGCTGTTCGGCGGGATCGGCGGACACGTTCTGCTGGCGTTTTCGGTGGACGGCAAGTAGCGATGCCGGCGCGAGTGGTCAACGGGATCGACGAACTGAAGACGCTGGTCGGCCAGGAATTGGGCGCGAGCGAATGGCACGTCGTCACGCAAGAGCAGATCGATAAGTTCGCCGAAGTCACCGGCGACAACCAGTGGATCCACGTGGATGCGGAGCGCGCGAAGCGTGAATCGCCGTATGGCGCTCCGATAGCCCACGGGTTTCTGACCATGTCGCTGCTCAGCGGCCTGACCAAGGAAGCGGTTGATATTCGTGGCGATTACAAGATGAAAATCAACTATGGCTTTAATCGTCTGCGCTTCACCGGCGGAGTTCCGGCGGGGAGCCGGGTGCGGGCGAAGTACGCGCTCACTTCGGTTAAGGATGTTGAGGGTGGCGTTGAGATCGCGTGGGGAGTTACGGTCGAGGTCGAGGGGCAAACGAAGCCGGCCTTGGTCGCCGAGTGGTTGGGGCGGACGTATTACTGAAGGCGGTCTCCGGTTCTCAGCTGACATGAAGGTCTTCATCTTCGGTGCGGGAGCATCGCTTCATGCTGGGTACCCCGCTGACCAGGGATCTGGGTCCCAGGCTTGTGGAATGGGCGGCGGCCCATCCTGATACTGGGCACCTATTCTGGGTCAATCCAAATCTTCCGGAGCGGTTGCCGTCAATCCTTATTGATATGGAAGTCGCGATGAAGGACTTGGAAGACTCATCTTGGCCAGATAGAGGATCAATCCAAGGAGGCCTTCGCAATGTACTTTGTCACTGGTTTGATTCGATTCGAGACAGTCCAGCTGCATTCTATGCTGGATTTTGCAGCGAGGTCGTTCAACCGAACGACGTCATTCTGACCTTCAACTACGATGTATCCCTTGAACGAGAAATGCGGCGCGTCGGGCTGTGGGATGCAAACGATGGCTACGACTTTCATCTCGGCATTTCCCAAACCAAGTCCGCGACGAAGATTCTGAAGTTGCATGGCAGCACGTCCTGGATCGACAAGATGCCCGGACCCGGGTTCGGAGGAGCTGTTGGTGCCGAAGGCATGCACGGCGTTCGCCCAGTCTTGTTTCCACCGGAATTCACGTTTCTCGAGTACGACGTTTCAGTGCGAGATCCGCTTCCTCCCGACGCGACGGTGGCGACCGATCGTTCGGGAAGCATGATTCTTCCGATTCCAAACAAGAGTTTGAATGTGCGTCCAGAATTCTGGAAGCATCTTTGGAGTCAGGCAGAGAGGGCTCTCCGTTTTGCAGAGGAGATTGCAATCGCCGGCTACAGTTTTCCGCCTGCTGACCAACACGCGTGGCGTTTGATCGACAAGAATGTAGGCCGCGAAGTTCCGATTTCGGTTTCCAGCGGATCTGCGACGGAAAACATTGAATGTCAACTGCGTGAGCTTGGATTTCGACAGGTACAGACTGAGGTCAGGTACTTTGATGACGAGTGGATCTCAGCTCATCGACCACGCACGCCGCCTTCCGTCTCGATGGCTGATAATCGGGGAGTGCGTGATTCGACTCTCCTTCGAATACTCAAGGGTACGTCGGACGCCAATATCCGATTCTCTGACTTGCAGACACTGCTCACGCACCTGGGCTTCGACGAGCGCACAAAGGGTGACCACCACATTTTCACTCGCGACGATGTCGCTGAGATCCTCAATTTCCAGCCGCGCGGCGCGATGGCCAAGCCTTATCAGGTAAAGCAACTGCGAAAAGTCCTCGTGCGATATAAACTGACAGAGAAGGGCGAATGACCAAATACGAGATCATCCTGTACTGGAGCGAAGAGGATCAGGCGTTCCTTGCCGAAGTTCCGGAACTCGCGGGTTGTGCAGCCGACGGTGCAACGCGCCAGGAAGCGCTGGCCAACGTCGAGACCGTGATTGCGGAGTGGATCGATACTGCCCGGGAGCTGGGGCGCCAGATTCCAGAGCCGAAAGGCCGGCTGCTGTTCGCGTAGTTTCAGAGTAAGTAGACTCGTTTCTCGGCGCCCCTACGTCACGCAATTGCCGGACGCACTTTGCCAAACCCGGTGGCTTGCTCGAACGCGTGCGCCATTTGCAGAACACCAAAATCTTCCTCGTGGCGCCCGACGATTTGAATCCCAACCGGAAGTCCTTCCGGTGTGAAGCCGCCGGGTACAGAAGCGGCCGGGTTGCCGGTCGCTGAGATATACCAACAGGACTTCATCCAATCGATATAGCTGTCGAATTTCACCCGGCCGATCGCTGTCGGATACGGCGTCTTGACGTCGAACGGCGGGACCTGCGTGGTTGGAAGAATGAAGAATTCGTACCTCTCGAGAAATGCCTGGAAGCGGCGCCAAATCTCGCCGTGCGCAGTCTCGGCGCCTGCCAGATCCATGCCGGTCAATCGCAGGCCTTCTTCGATTTCGGCTTTGAGTGTGTCCTTGAAAGCGTCGGGGTGCTCGCGAAGCCGCGCGCCATATGTATTCGCGGAATTCCAGGCGCGTAGTATGCGAAAGGAGATCTCCGCCGCTGCGAAGTCGGGTTCCGCTTGCTCGACGATGCAGCCCAGCGATTCAAAAGTCTTGCGGTGGCCATCCGCGACAGTGCGCACACGCGCGTCGAACGGAACGCCGCCCAAGTCTTTGAACCACGCCACGCGCACACCTTTGAAACTGCGATCGAGCGGTCGCGCTAAGCGTTCCCCAGGTTCGGCGATCGAGAGCGGCGCACGGGAATCGGGCCCAGCAATCGTGCTCAGCGCCAAGGCTAGATCCGCCACCGAACGTCCCAAGCATCCCGAAGTATTCAGGGTGGACCAGGCGAATGCGGCTTTCGGGTTCGGCACGCGGCCGACCGACGGCCGGAAGCCGACGACGTTGCAGAACGCGGCGGGATTGCGCAGGGAACCGCCAGTATCGCTGCCCGTGGCAACCGGCACGAGGCCGCAGGCCAACGCGACCGCGGCGCCGCCCGATGATCCACCGCAGGTCTTGGTG
>DASYPO010000030.1:0-7742 GCA_036006545.1 Bryobacteraceae bacterium | reverse complement strand
GTTCTCCATCCCTTGTTTGCCGGATGTGTAGTTCAGCATCGCCGGGACGCGACGCATCGCCAGCAGCCCCAGCGTGAGCGCGGCGGCAGTCGTTGTGGTGGGCATTAGCACGCCCACCCGCTCGCCCTCGTGTGTCCATTTGGACGTCAGCCGGCCTAGCGCCAGCATCGCCCGTAGAACTTGCCCGTAGCTTTCCTGCTTACCGCGAATATCCTCGGCGATCTTGCGACCGCGCCCGAACAATCGGATCGCCCCTAACAGCGTTTCCGGAATCGATCTGATCTGCCGTGACCGCACCTGCGACACCTGCATGATGCGTCGCATCTCTTCGCTTGCCAGCCGCCGCCGATCCTTGGCCCGCAGCGCCTGCGGCATCTCGATCCCTCGCGGCGGATGAATCGTGATGATCACCTTGGGGAACCATTTGCGGGGCAGTCCCGAGCCGCGCCGCGCCACTACCGACCGCTGCGGCCCGTCCAGGTGCACCGGCAGTACCATCGCGCCGGACTTGGCGGCGGCGAACGCCGGGCCGTCGTAAATCTTCATGCGATTGCCGGTGACCGAGATCCGACCTTCCGGATAAATCACCACCGGCTCGCCCGCCTCCAGAAGCCCTATCACGGTTTTCATCGCCAGTGGACTGGTGGTATCGAGCGCCAGGTAGCGAATCAGCTTCAGCCAGGGCCGCAGATACCAGCGATCCACGAATGCGGTATGGATCAGGTAAGTCGGCTCAAAAGGGAGGAACGCGCCCAGAAGGATCCCGTCAAGAAAGGAGACGTGGTTGGAAACGATCAGCAGCTTCGACGGACGATTCTGGCGAACGTGCTCAGCGCCGTGCACCTCTATGCGGAACCAGAGGCGTAGCAGGAATCTTACAACGATTCCGGCGAACTGCTTCATGCAAGCTGGTCGAAGAGTTGCTCGATCTGATCCGCTCGCACCGCTCCCATGTTGGCGATCTGCACCAGCCCGCGCTTGGCCAGATATCCGCTTTCCCCGCCGATCGAATAGCCCAGCTCGCGGCATTCCTGCACGAAACTCGGCCGCGGGGGGACAAAAGTTGTAACGATTGGCGCCGCCGCTGGCTCATCAACCAGAGGGGGTGTTCCAAGGTCGCGCAGCTTTTGCCGTACCAGCTTTCCTAACGGAGCATAATCCGGCCGTAGACCTAGCGCTTTTTCGAGCGCCAGCAGAAGCGGGGAAGGGAACGTAAAGCAGGGTCCGATGGTGCCCATGGCGTTCGCCAGGTCCAAATAAGTTGGGATCTTGTGACTCGGCTTAGGGACTTCCTTGGCGAAGACCATCGCCACGCCCGCGTATGACCCGAGCGCCTTGCCGCTCACACCCGTTGCCAGCCACACGTCACGCAAATCAGTCGGTACTGCACCCAGACTGCTGATGCAGTCGAGACACACCTTTACGTTGTGCCCCCGAGCGACGCGGCACAGGCCCTGGATGTCATTGACCAGACCCATGCTGGTCTCCAGATGAACGCCCCAAACCCATTTGGCGCCGTGTTCTTCCATGGCGCGGCTGGCCGCTTCCAGATCCCAGGGCGTGCCCCAAGGCCAATCCAGAACGCGCAGCGGAAGTTCCCAGCGCGCGGCCTGGCGAGCGATGCGCTGGCCGAACTCGCCATTCACCAGCACCACCCCGGGTCCTTCCAGACAGCCCGCCACTACCTCATTGGCGAGCGTCCCGCTGCCTGTCAGCAAGGCGGCATTGGGAGCGCCCGTCAGTGCGCGGAGGCTGGCGCGAACCGCTTCATAGCGTTCGATGAAGTCGTCACAACGATGAGAGATGGGTGGTTGTATGAACGCGTCGCGGACTTGGTCTGCGATCTCAACCGGCCCCGGCATCAAAGAAATCACGTGGTTGTCCGTAGTCGGATTATTGTAACCCAATCTGCACAGCTCAAGTCACACCCCCCGGAAGTAGACGGCCCCTCCGGGGCCTTATTACTATAACTTGGCCAGACGATCCAACAATTGGACCATCCGCGGAGCCACTTCGCTCCTACCGCCGAACCGAAACTCATTATAGGCTGCTGTCAAGTCTTCTACCACTGCCGCGATTTCCGGGGGCTGGGCCCGCCGCACCCCACCACGGGCAAACTCGTTGGGTGTCAGCCATGGCGGTTTCTGAACCCCGCGCCGTTCAAGAACATTCAGCATTCGTAAATATAGCAGCGTAGCGTCGGAGGAGCTACCCTGGCCGCGGCTCAAACGGCGTTCGCGCAGCCACCCGCGATACCAGCGGAGCGCTCCGGGTCCCAGCATCACCAGCAGAATCGCGAAGGCGACAATCGCCGCCAGCATCGGCGCATAGCTCGCGCCCGAATTCAGCGCGCTTTTGATCTTGGTCCCCAGTCCCTCCAGCCAGCGGAATCGCAGCTTTCGGCCGGATTCCTCCATGCGCGATGCCAGCACGATCTGCCGATCCAGATCGTAGCCCAGCACCCAGTCCTGCCAGAACTGTTCCGCCGTGTCGAACAGCAGGGCGAGGCGCGTTCCCAGGTTGATCCCGGCGGCAGACGGATCGGAAGGCGTCGGATCGAAGGTCATCCAGCCGCTGCCCGTGATCCACGCCTCTACCCAGGAGTGGGCATCGGAGGCGCGCACTACTTGCCAGCCCGTGATCGGATTGAACACCCCACTCTGAAATCCAGTGACCACGCGCGTCGGAATCCCCATGGTGCGCAGCATCACCGCCATTGCCGACGCGAAATATTCGCAGTGCCCTTTGCGACGCACGAATAAAAAATGCGCCAGCGGATCCGCAACCGCCGCCGGCAGCAACTGCAATGTGTACCCGAAATCGTGACGAAGATGATGCTCCACCGCGCGCGCTTTCTCGACTTCCGTCGGCGCGCCTCTCGCGAACTCCCGCGCCAACGGCGCGATTCGAGGATCTATGTCCGGGGTCTTGATCAACTCGTCTCGCTCCGCAACTGGGAGAGGTCGCGGGGGGAACGACACCGGCGCATGTTCGTCCTCCAAAAAGCTGTAGACGAAATAACTCAGCCCTGGTGTCGCGTATCCCGGCATGCGAAACGATCCATGCCGGCTGCGAAATACGCGGAATGTGTCCCGTCCCAGGTTGATACTGTCCGGCACGCCCGCGAAGAACAGCGTGCCGCTCGCGCCTTCGTTCAGATGGACTTCGTAAGGCAGCGACCGTCCCGCTCGGGTGCGTGGCCCGCGCGGGAGCGTGACCATACCTTGTTCCACGCGCAACAACTCTTCCTCATCCGGCGGATTGAACCAGCGACGCCCGTCGAAATGCGTGAGCGCCATGCCACGCCAGCGCACTTCCATGAATCCGCCGTCCGGAAACAGTCGGGCGTGCAGTACCGCGCGACTGCTGCGCTTGATCTCGCCCAGTTGGCCCAGCGTCACCTCGTTTGAAAAACCGGAGAGGTGATAGCGCTCCGGTACGAATCGCTCGAGCGCGGCGCGGGCCGTGCGCGGCAGAACGAAAAACAATCCCGCCGTCAGCAGCAGAATGCCGTGGAATAGCACCGCCGCCAGCACGCCCAATCGTCGCGGGAACGCCTTCAAGCCGGTACGAACGACACTGCGCCGCAATTGAGTCGAGCGCCGCACTTCGCCGCTCGCCAGGGTCGCAATCGCGAACAACAGGAATAGCGCCAAGTATCCGAAGAAACTCAGACTCACCGACAGGAGCGCCGCCGCGAGCAGTTCCAACGTCGCGATCACTTTCACGTAGGTGTAGTCGCGATTACTCTTCGCCGTCAGGACCTTCATCACCGCCAGGAAAAACAGCAGGTGCACGGTCGCGGCGAGCAGCGTGTCGGAAATGTAGTAGTAATCGATCGGATAAAAGCCGATATAGCCCAGGGTGAGCGCTGCCACGGTGCGGCCGCTCAACTGGATCTCCATGACCCCTGCGGCCATCAGACCGCGCAGGCAGAATCCTGCAAGTGTGAGCGCCGCCGTCGGCCAATCCAGATAGCCCGAGCCCGCCACAGCGAAGAATCCGGCCGCGAGCATCCCCAGCAGTGAGAATTCGAAGAAGCGCTCGACTACGCGCGGGGGCATCACCCTATTGTACTTAGCCTTATCCGCGTTAATCCGTGTGCATCCGCGGCTAAAGTGTTTTTCCTGGTGTGTTACAACGGAATACTTGACCCATGGCCAAGTACAAACCAGCCGGCCGTAAGGCGGTCGCGAAAAGTAACGCGCGCGGGCTGCTCCCGTGCCTGTTTATCGTGCTTTTCGGATTCCTGGTGCTGTTTGGCCTGTTTTATTCCATGCTGAAATCTTCATGATCAGAGTCGACCAACGCACGCCCACTCAGATGCGGCCCGTGAAAGTAACCACGGACTACCTGCTCACCGCCGAAGGCTCGGTACTGATCGAGGTGGGCAACACGCGCGTGCTGTGCGCCGCCACCGTCGAGGACACGGTTCCCGGATTCCTGCGCAACTCCGGCAAAGGCTGGGTGACCGCCGAATATTCGATGCTTCCGCGCGCCACTGCCACGCGTACGGCTCGGGAAGTATCGAAGGGCCGGGCGTCGGGGCGGACCATGGAGATCCAACGCCTCATCGGCCGATCGCTGCGCTCTGTGATCGATCTCACGGCGCTCGGCGAGCGTAGCGTGATTCTCGATTGCGATGTACTTCAGGCCGACGGGGGCACGCGTACCGCCTCCATCACGGGTGCTTACATCGCCATGTCGATCGCGATTCGCCAGCTCGTGAAGTTCGGTGTATTGAAGAAAACCCCAATCCGCGATTTTGTCGCCGCCACCAGTGTCGGGATCGTCGGCGGCGTTCCCATGCTGGATCTCTGCTACACCGAGGATTCGCAGGCCGACGTCGATATGAACCTGGTCATGACCGGTGCGGGGCGCTACGTCGAGATTCAATCCACTGCGGAGAAAGAATCCTTCGACGACCACCAGCTCGCCGCGCTGCTGGCCCTCGCCCGCCAGGGTGTGGAGGAATTGGTGGCCATCCAAAAATCCTTCGAAACATGACGTGGCGCGGGCTTCAGCCCGCAGCGTCGGCTTTAGCCGGCGTCCAAATCCGAATGACCATCTATTGCGCCACCACCAACTCCGGCAAGCTTCGCGAATTCCGCCTCGCTGCGCCAGACTTCGACATCCAAACCATCACCGGCATTGACGCCCCCGAAGAAACCGGCGCGACCTTCGAAGCGAACGCGATCCTCAAAGCGACGCACTATGGCGCGCACACCCCCGGCTACCTGTTCGCCGACGACTCTGGTCTCGAAGTCGACGCGCTCAGCGGCGCACCCGGTGTACATTCCGCGCGTTTCGCCGGTCCCGACGCAACTGACGCCGACAACAATGCACTCCTGCTCGAGCGCCTGCAAGGCGTCGAGAATCGTACCGCGCGATTCGTCTGCGTGATCGCGCTGGTTCACAACGGCGCCCTGGTTCAAACGTTTCGCGACACGGTCGAAGGCCACATCATCGATGCGCCCCGCGGGATGGGTGGCTTCGGTTACGATCCGCTCTTCTACGTGCCTTTCCTTGCGCAGACGTTCGGAGACGCGCCGATCGAGCGCAAGATGAAATTGAGCCATCGCGGCCAAGCGCTGGCTAAGATGTTCGCTTACCTGCGAAATACCGTTTCCAGGTAAGGAACCCGATCTGCGTTTTCGCATCGGGCATTTTCCCAGCGCCGATCAACCGATCCAGTTCGCTCGACGTGAACCAGCGCGTCTCGATCCGCTCGTCTTCCATCACGTGTTGCTCGCCTTCGGTCAACTCCGTCGCGAGGAAGATCGTCATCTTCTCCGCCAGAAATCCAGGGCTTGGCCAAAACGTCGCCAACTTGCTCCACTTCTTGGCGCTATATCCGGTCTCCTCGCTCAGCTCGCGCTTGGCCGCTTGCAGGACCGTTTCGCCTTTATCGACGCGACCAGCCGGCAGCTCCCACAAATACTGTCGAGCGGGCAAGCGATACTGCCGGACCAGCAATATTCGACCGCGCTGATCCACCGGCATCATGACCGCCGATCCCTCATGCTGCACGATCGCGCGATGGATCTCGAACCCATCGGGGTCCAGCGCCTGGTCGAACGTCACCCGAAAAATCGGTGTCTTCAGCAGCTCTTTCGACGAAATAAGTTTCATCATTTTGCGTTAATTGCTTTCGCGAACTGCGCGACAGGAAGAGTGTTCAGTACATCGCCCGCCTCCAGCCACCCGCGCCGTGCCATTTTTACTCCGTAACGCATGTTGAGCAGGTGCTTGGGATGATGCGAATCGGTCGAGATCACGAACTTGCAGCCTTTCATTTTCGCCGCGCGCACCAGTGACGAGCTGAGATCCAGCCGCTCTGGGCTCGCGTTGATTTCGAGATATACGTTGCGCTTGGCCGCCTCCGTCGCGATCGCGTCGAAATCGAACGGGAACGGATCGCGGTGCAGGAGCTGCCGGCCGGTCGGATGTCCCAGCACACGCACATGCTTGCACTCCAGCGCGCGCAGCAACCGATCGGTCATCTCGGCCGACTCCAGATTCATATAGCTGTGCACGCTGGCGATCACGAAGTCCAGTTCGCCCAGCGCATCGTCTTCCAGATCCATGCTGCCATCGCGATGAATGTCGCATTCCAAGCCCGAGAACACGCGCAGCCCGAATCCCTTCTGATCCATATCGCGAATCTCATGCGCAAACGCGATCGCGCGCTGTTCATCCAACCCATTCGCCATCGCCAGCGCTTTCGAATGATCCGTAATCGCGATGTATTCGTAACCCAGCTTGTGCGCCGCCTCGGCCATCTCCAATAAAGTCGCGCGCCCGTCGCTCGCGACCGTGTGCATGTGTAGATCGCCGCGAATCTGCTCCTGCTCGATCAGCTTCGGCAGCTTGCCTTGTTCAGCCGCCTCGATTTCCCCCGAGTTCTGTCGTAGTTCCGGCGGAATCCACGGCAGCCCGAGAGCCGCGTAAACTTCCTCCTCCGTCGTGCCCGCCACGCGCTCCCCGCCGTCGATTTTCGACAAGCTGTACTCGTTCAGCGTCAGGCCCATCTTGATCGCGCGCGTGCGCAGCGTGACGTTGTGTTCCTTGTTGCCGGTGAAATACTGGAGCCCCGCGCCGTAACTTTCAGTGGGCAGCGCGCGCAGGTCTACCTGAATTTCTTCCATGCCGAACTTCATGCTGGCCTTGTTCTCGCCGCGTCCCAGCGTTTCCTGATTCTTCGGATGCGCCAGGAATTTCTCCATCGCGTCCAGCGCACCCGGCCCAGTCACGATCATGTCCAGGTCGCCGACGGTTTCCTGACCGCGCCGCAGGCTCCCCGCGGGTGTGATTTTCTCGACACCTGGGACGTCTTTCAGATACTCGATCAACTCGTCGGCGACGCCCTGCGCGAAGTTCAGCAGGAACCGCCCGGCGCGCTGGCGATAGGACGCAATCGAGCGCAGCACTTTCTCTTCGAGCTTCGCGCCCATGCGCGGCAAATCGCGCAGCTTTTGCTCGCGGCATAGCCGTTCCAGGCCGTCGATGGTGGACACGCGATACTGTTCGAAGATTAACCGGATGCTCTTCGGACCCAGGCCCTGGATCCTTAGCAACTCGAGCGCGGTGGGCGGATACTTCGCCAGCATTTCGTCGCGCCGCTCGAAACTGCCACGCTCTTCGATTTCTCCCAGCACCCCGGCAATGCCCTTACCGATGCCGGGAATGTCGGTCACCTTCTTTTCGGGATCCTTCAGAATCGCCGCGACCGATTCCGGGTA
>DASYPO010000029.1:0-5972 GCA_036006545.1 Bryobacteraceae bacterium | reverse complement strand
CCGAAATCGAGGGCACGGTGAGCTACCGCATTTCCGGCGTGCGCTTCACAGTCGCGGCTCCGGCGCAGACCGTGTCTAACGATTCCGCGGCGGGCGAGCAGCGCCATGTGCTGGCCGTAGCGCCCGCAATCAGTGTGCAGGTTACGCCGCGGATGAACGTGATTCCCGTGTCGCGACGCGGATCGTCCACTAGCGTTCACGTGCAGGTGATGAGCAATTTCAAGCACGACGCGGAGGCAACAATTCGACTGGAGTTGCCTCAGGGTTGGTCCGCTGCGCCGGAAGAGGTCGCAGTGCATTTCAGCCACGAAGGCGAGATTCAGAGCGCCGAGTTTCGTCTCACCGCACCGCGGGTTGCGGCCGGCCGCAAATATGTTGTGCAGGCGGTTGCGGAATCCGCGGGGAAAAAGTATCGCGAAGGTTATCAGCTCATCGCGCGTCGCGGTCTCGAGACACGGTTCCTGTATCGGCCTGCCTCCGCGACGCTGACCGGTGTGAATCTGCGTGTGCCTGCGGGACTCAAGCTCGGCTATATCATGGGCGCGGGTGATTCAGTTCCCGACGCTCTCGAACAGTTGGGGGTGAAGCCGCAGATGCTCTCGGCGGCCGATCTCGCAAACGGAAATCTCTCGCAGTTCGACACCATCGTTGTCGGCATTCGCGCGTCCGCAGTACGTGCCGATTACAAAACTTACAACAGCCGGCTGATGGATTACGTGAAGAATGGCGGTAACCTCGTCGTGCAGCAGCAGACCTCGGAATTCGACGCGATTCCTTATGGACCATTTCCATTTCAGCTTGGTCGGCGCCCCGAGGAAGTCGTCGAAGAGGACGCGAGGGTGACGATTCTCGATTCGATGAATCCGCTGTTCACAACTCCCAACGCCATCGTCGCGACGGATTTCGACGGCTGGGTGCAGGAGCGTGGATCAAGTTTCCTGACCGCTTGGGATCTGCAATACAAGCCGTTGCTGGAGAGTCACGATCGCGATCAGGAGCCGCAGCGCGGCGGGTTGGTGCAGGCGAAGTTCGGCAAAGGGACGTTCACGTATGTGGCGTATGCTTTGTATCGCCAGCTTCCGGCGGGCGTGCCGGGTGCGTATCGTTTGCTCGCGAATCTGATCAGCCTGGGAAAGAAGTGATTTCACCCGCGCGCGACGCGGCGTTCCGCGTTCTGTTCAAAGTCGAAGGCGGCGGCTACGCCTCCGATCTGTTACGGCGCGAGACGCTCGAAACGCGTGACGCCGGGCTCGCCGAAACCATCGTGTTCGGTTGCCTGCGTTATCAGGCGCAGCTCGACTGGTTGATCGCGCAACTTGCCAAACGACCGAAACTGGATGCCGAAGTGCGCCTCGCGCTACGCATGGGCGTATTCCAACTTCGCTATCTGGATCGAATTCCGCCGCACGCCGCTGTCTCCGAGAGTGTCGAGCTGGTGAAGCGCGCCAAGAAAGAATCGGCGGCGGGATTCGTCAATGGAGTCCTGCGGTCCGTCTTGCGAAAGGGTCCGCGCGCTCCCATCACGTGGCCCGATCTGGCAACCGAGCTGAGTGTGCCGCAATGGATGCTGGACCGCTGGCAGCGACAGTATGGAGCCGATGCCGCTGCGAAGATCGCGCGCGACGCGCTCGAAGAACCCGCGACGCCGTTGAATCCTGAAACAGGTCGGCTGCAGGATCTCGGCGCGCAATCGGTAGTGCCACTGCTTGAGCTGGAAACGGGGATGACATTGTTGGACTTGTGCGCAGCCCCGGGAAACAAAGCCGCACAGGCATTGGCGGCGGGGGCGCGGGTGATCGCCTGTGATCGATATGAGAAGCGTCTCGTTGAAGTGCCGACGGACGCGGAACGAGTAGTGCTGGACGCCTCGCAACCATTGCCGTTCGGTCCCAAGTTCGATCGCATTCTGGTCGACGCGCCGTGCTCCGGAACAGGGACGCTGGCGCGGAATCCAGAGATCAAGTGGCGGCTGCGCCCGACCGATTTGGCGCGTTTTGAGGAGCTTCAGCGCCGCATTCTGAAGAACGCTTTGGCGAGTCTTGCCCCCGGCGGTCGGCTCGTTTATGCCACCTGCTCGCTGGAGAGCGAAGAAAACGAGAAAATCATCGAAGGAATGCGCGTTTTGAGAACGGAAACCCGCCTTCCGGGCCGCGATTTAGGGGACGGGTTCTTCGCCGCTGTGATAACTCTCCTGTGATAACCTTAGAGCAAAGCCGTGGTTGAAATACTTCCCTCTATTCTTGCGGCGGATTTTGCTCGCTTGGGCGAACACGTGGCTCAAGTGGAAGCGGCCGGTTGCCGCATGCTTCACGTGGATGTGATGGACGGCCATTTTGTGCCGAACATCAGTTTCGGATTTCCTATCCTCGAATCGCTCCGGAAAGTCACCAGGATGACTCTGGACGTGCACCTGATGATCGCGGACGCGGATCACTACGCGCCCATGTTCATCGAGGCGGGAGCCGACCAGATCTCCGTGCACCAGGAAGCCTGTCCGCACCTGAATCGGACGCTGCATATGATTCAGGGGCACGGCGCCAAAGCCGGCGTGGTGTTGAATCCGGGAACCCCGGTTTCAACGTTAGAAGAAGTGCTGGATGTGCTCGACTTCGTGCTGCTGATGAGCGTCAACCCCGGGTTCGGCGGGCAGCATTTCCTGCCTAGCACGCTGGGGAAGATTCGCAAGCTGGCGGCCATGCGGAAGGAACGCGGATTGCAGTTTCCGATTGAGATCGACGGGGGCATGGACCTCACCAACGTTGCGGATGTAGTAGATGCGGGTATCGAGTGGGTGGTGGTCGGGTCGGCCGTTTTTCACACTGTGAATCCGGGTGACGCTTTCCGTGCGATGACCGAAAAGGCTCGCGGAGCAAAGGTCGTTCGCGCGTAGGAGTAAGAATGAATCGATTTTCTAAATGGACCGTGTTGGCGGCGGCCGCGATTTTGACCGTTTCCTGCGGCTTCAAACACAAGAAGTACGACAATCCCATCACCAAGAACACGCAGCAGCCCGACAAGGTGCTGTTCGACAAAGCCATCAAGGATATCGAGAAGGGCCGCTATGAAGTAGCTCGGCTGACGCTCAACACGCTGATCAATACCTACGACACCAGCGAGTTCCTGGCCAAGGCCAAGCTGGCCGTTGCGGATAGCTGGTTCCGCGAAGGCGGCACGCACGGCCTCGCGCAGGCCGAAGCGGAGTACAAGGATTTCATCCTGTTCTATCCGACCATGGAAGAAGCCGCCGAATCGCAAAAGAAGATTTGCGACATCCACTACAAACAGATGGATAAGGCGGATCGCGATTCGAACCAGGCACTGCGCGCCGAACAGGAATGCCGCCAGTTGCTGGTGCAGTTCCCCAATTCGAAGTTCGCTCCCGGGGCCGAACAGCAGCTTCGTGAAATCCAGGAAGTGCTGGCCGAGTCCGAAATGCGCACCGGCAGTTTCTATCACCACAAGGGCGCGCTGGCCGCGGCAGCCAACCGTTTGGGCTCTCTGGTGGATCAATACCCGCTATACAGCAAGGCCGATGAAGCGCTGTGGCTCGAAGGCGATTCCTTCGTGCGTATGGGGCCGCGCTTCAAGCCGAAAGGCGGCGAGGCTTATCAGAAGTTGGTGAAGGAATATCCGCTCAGCTCCTACACCGAGCAGGCCAAGAAGAAGCTGCGTGAAATGGAAATGGAGATTCCCGCGGCCGATCCGGCGGCAGTAGCGCGCATGAAGTTCGAGCAGGAAAATCGCAAGGGCTCGGGGCTCGTGACCAAGTCCACTGCATTCCTACGGCACGGCCCGGACGTGAAGTCGGCAGCCAAGTCGGGCACGCCCGCCATGACCAACAATCGTCCGTCGGTTCCGGCCAGCGTTCCGCCAGCGTCGACAGGCACGGGTGTGAACGATGTGACCATCGCCCCGGCCGGTACGGGCACCTCGGCGCTCGATACGCAGCCGGATGCGCGCGCGAATCCAACCGGTGCATCGGCTGGTGAAGTGAAGCCGGAAGCTAAGCCGGGTGAGGAAGCCGCGGCTACCGACGCGACTACCAAGCCTGTCGAAACTGTCGCGGATCCCAAAGACGCGAAGAAGAAGAGCAAGAAGCCCAGCAAGAAGCCGGATCCTAAAGCCAAGCAAACCGGGAATCAACCGCCGCAGCAGTGAGCATCATCCTGCTCGCCGACGATAGTCCGCATGCGCAGCGGATGGGCGAGCGGATTCTTCGCGAAGAAGGCTTTGAAGTTGTCAGCCTCACCGATGGCGAGGCGACACTGCACCGCCTCAGTGACGTCGACCCAGATCTGTTGATCGTCGACATTTTTCTCCCCGGCCGCAATGGATTCGAGTTGTGCCGCCACGTCAAGACACACCACCGCTACATGCGCGTAATCCTCACGGCGGGACTACTCGAGCCCTTCGACGAAGAGGAAGCGCGCCGCGCTGGCTGCGACGCGATTCTAAAGAAACCGTTCGAAGCGTCCGCAGTGGTCGAAACCATTCGGCCGTTGATTCGCGAATCGCAACTGGCTCGCGGGTTGTTCGCCGAGGCGATGGCGGCGGCGCAGGCGAGACCCATCCCGGCGAGCGATGCGGTCCACTCCCCGCCCGAGCCCATCGATCCGGTAAAGATCGAAGCCGCCATCACTCAAGCGCTGGACGCGGCATTGCCCGCGCTGATCCGCGAGATCACGGAAAAGGTGCTGGTGGCGCTGGGGCACTAGTGGCTAGTGGCCAGTAGGGACTGTGGACTGCTAGATTGGTCACTGGCCACTGACCACTGGCCACTTGTTCTATGCCTGACAATTCCTTTGACGTTGTTTCGAAAATCGAGCTGCCCGAAGTCTCTAACGCCGTGCAACAGGCGGTCAAGGAGATCCAGCAGCGCTACGATCTGAAAGATTCGCACTCCTCGATCGAGCTGAACGAGAAAGACAACAAACTCCTTCTCGCCAGCGCCGACGAGTTCAAGCTCAAGGCGGTGGTCGAGATCCTGGAGCAGAAGCTGGTCAAGCGGAAGGTCCCGCTCAAGGGACTGGTCCATGGAACCGTGACTCCTGCCGCGGGATCGAGCGTGCGCCAGGAGATCACGCTGCAACAGGGCATTCCCATCGAGAAAGCGCGGGAAATCGTCAAGGCCGTCAAGGACAGCAAGAAGAAATGCCAGGTTTCGATTCAGGGCGACTTCTTGCGCGTCTCGGCCAAGGACCGCGACACGCTGCAGGAAGTCATCGCGCTCTTGCGCGGCTCCGACTTCGGCATCGACATGCAGTTCACCAACTACCGAACGAACTGATGCCGCGCCGCATCGAATCGCTTTTCGTGGACGGACCCGTCGGTCGTCTCGAGGCGCTTCTCGAAGAACCTGAGGAGGGCGAGCCACGGGAAGCGGCATTGGTCTGTCACCCCCATCCGCAGCACGGCGGCACCATGCACAACAAAGTGGTCTACCGCATCGCCCGCGGCCTGCGACGCGCAGGTGCAGTCGTCCTGCGCTTCAACTTTCGCGGCGTGAACCAGAGTGCGGGGTCGTACGGCGAGGGCGAAGGCGAGCTCGACGACGCGCGTGCGGCATTGAAGTATCTTCGCGAACGCTATCCCGACCTTCCGTACACGCTCGCAGGATTCTCGTTCGGATCACGCGTCGCCCTCCGTCTCGGGTGTGAAAACGGCAACGCCCGCCGGACAATCGCGGTAGGGTTTCCGACGCGCTACCATCACACGTCGAACTTAGAGCATTGCCTTGGGCCGCGAATCTTTATTCAGAGCACCAACGACGAATTCGGTCCGTTGGAAGAACTGCGGCCATTCGTCGAGTCGCTTGCCGAACCGAAAAAGTTGATCGTAGTCCCGGCGCAGGACCACTTCTTTGTGGGCGGACTAGACAAATTGGAAGAGGAGATCGCGGGCCTAGGCGTGGGCCAAGCGTAGTTCGCGTTCGAGGCGTCGGGTAGCTCGCTCGCTGATCAGGTCGGCGACCT
>DASYPO010000028.1:0-2303 GCA_036006545.1 Bryobacteraceae bacterium | reverse complement strand
GGTCCCACCGCCGGCTAGCGCGGCCGAGACGATTTTCGCTGCCTGGAATGCACCGCGGCCCAGCACGATCGAGTTCTGTTCCGTACCGCCGGTCGCTGCGACGATCTCGCGCAGGTCGTTGCGTGGATCGAAGCCTGTATCGGCGACGAACTTGAGGAATCCGGGATCGTTGAATTGCGTTTTCGCGAGCACGTACTGGCCGAAGGGCGACGCCTGGCTCCGGTCCACTTGGATACCAGTCAGGATCTTCGCGTCGGGCATCACCAGGCCGACTAAGGTCGGATCGGCGGCCAGGGCCACCATCGCGAACATCATGAAAGAAAAGGCAAATCGTTTGATCATGGTAAGTGCTCTCACTCCATTCTACGTGTGAGACGGGGTTAAGACGGCGATTATTACATGTCGGACCGGGACCCGCTTGCGGGCCGACGGGTTCGCCCCACGGCAGGAGGTTCCCGCAGGGAGGATGCAATACTCGGGACATGCCCCCCAACCGCCTGGCGCGCGAGAAGAGTCCCTACCTTTTGCAGCACGCGAATAATCCTGTGGATTGGTATCCGTGGGGCGACGAGGCGTTTGAAAAAGCGGCGCGCGAAAATAAGCCGGTATTTCTTTCGGTGGGTTATTCCACCTGCCACTGGTGCCATGTCATGGAGCGCGAATCGTTCGAGGACGACACCACGGCGGCCATTCTGAATGAGCATTTCGTGCCGGTGAAGGTGGATCGAGAAGAGCGCCCCGACGTCGATCGGATCTATATGTTGTTCGTGCAGGCGTCGACGGGGAGCGGCGGATGGCCCATGTCGGTGTGGCTGACGCCGGATCGCAAACCGTTTTTCGGCGGGACGTATTTTCCGCCAGACAATCGTTACGGGCGGCCGGGCTTCCCGGCAATGTTGCAGAATCTGGCGCGGGCGTGGCAGCAGGATCGCGCGAAGATCGAGGCGTCGGGCAGTCAGGTACTTGGCCAGCTCAGCCAGTATTCGAATTTGGCCGGCGGGCACGCGGCACCGGGACGCGAGGCGCTGGAGCAGGGCTTCAATGCTTTCCGCCGCATGTTCGATTCGAAGCACGGCGGATTCGGCGGAGCGCCGAAGTTTCCGCGACCCAGCGTCCATAATTTCCTGCTGCGCTATTACGTCGAGACGAAAAACCCGGAAGCTCTGGAAATGGTATTGCTGACGCTGCGCGAAATGGCCAAGGGCGGGATGAACGATCAGCTTGGCGGCGGGTTTCATCGCTACTCGGTGGACGAATACTGGTTCGTGCCGCATTTCGAAAAAATGCTGTACGACCAGGCGCAACTGGTGATCGCCTATCTGGAGGCGTTCCAGATTACGGGTGACGCGGTTTACGCCAACGCTGCGCGTCAAACGCTAGATTACGTGTTGCGCGACCTGACGCACCCGGAAGGCGGATTCTTTTCGGCGGAAGATGCGGACAGCGCGGCCGACCCAGCCAAACCTCATGAGAAAGGTGAGGGCGCGTTCTACATTTGGTCGCGTGCGGAAATCGAGCATCATCTGGGGGCGCGCGATGCCGCGTTGTTCAGTTACCGCTTCG
Source organism: Bryobacteraceae bacterium (assembly GCA_036006545.1). GTDB lineage: Bacteria > Acidobacteriota > Terriglobia > Bryobacterales > Bryobacteraceae > Palsa-187. The sequence continues at coordinate 740 of DASYPO010000028.1, read as the reverse complement.
GCGTCGAAGAAAACGGCAACGTGCAGCATGATCCACACCAGGAGTTCACGGGCCGCAACATTTTGTTTGAGGCGCATACGATCGAGGAAACGGCGGAGTATTTCGGTCAGCCTGTTGCCGACGTCGACAAATGGCTGGATCAGGCGGCGGCGAAGCTGGTCGCGATTCGCAAGACGCGTCCGCGTCCACACCTAGACGATAAAGTTCTGACGTCGTGGAACGGTCTGATGATTTCGGCGTTTGCGAAAGCCGCGCAGGTCTTGGGCGAAGCCGCGTACGGCGACGCCGCGCGTCGTGCAGCCGATTTTGTGAAGTCGCGGTTATGGGACGAGCAGCGCGGTATTGTCTTGCGGCGGTTCCGCGACGGCGAGTCGGCTATCGACGGTTTTCTGGATGACTACGCTTTTTTCGCGGCCGCGCTTTTGGATTTGTATGAAACGTCGTTCGATGCGTCGGACCTGCAGTTCGCCACGCGCCTCGCCGAACGTGCGCGCGAGCTTTTCGAAGATCCGGACAATGGCGGGTTTTTCTCAACGCCCGCCGGGACAAGGGATCTGGTCATGCGGCTCAAGGACGATTACGACGGCGCGGAGCCATCCGGCAACTCGGTTATGGCGCTGCTCTTACTGCGGCTCGCGCGCATGACTGGACGCGACGATTTCCGGCAGTCGGCAGAACGCACGCTGAAGCTTTTTTCGCCGCGATTGCACGATCAGCCGTCGGGCGTGCCGCAGATGCTG
>DASYPO010000027.1:0-11099 GCA_036006545.1 Bryobacteraceae bacterium | reverse complement strand
CGGGTGAGGCAATCGGTAAGAGCGGAAGCGCGGTCAAGGCGATGCCCGGTGACGTGACCAATCCCGCGTTTCCGGAAAAGCTGGTGAACGCGACGGTGCAGGGGTTCGGGTCGATCGACATTATCGTCAACAACGCGGGCTACACCTGGGACAATGTCATCCAGAAGACCACCGACGAGCAGTTTCAGGCGATGCTCGAAATCCACGTGGTCACGCCTTTTCGGATTCTGCGCGCCGCGTCGACGTGGATTCGCGAGACTGCGAAGAAGGAGATCGCCGAGGGGAAGCGGGTGATGCGTAAGGTGGTGAACATCACTTCGATTTCGGGCGTGGACGGAAACGCCGGGCAGGCCGGTTATGGCGCGGGCAAGATGGGAGTCAACGGGCTGACCAAAGTTATGGCGAAAGAGTGGGGCCGCTACAACGTGAACGTGAATTCGGTGGGGTTCGGGTTCATCGATACGCGGCTGATCGCGCCGCTGGGTTCGGCCGATTCCGAAATCGAAATGAAGGGACACAAGATCAAGATCGGCGTGCAGCAAGCGTTGCTGGATCAGATGAAGGGGATGTGTCCGCTGGGACGGCTCGGATCGGTAGAAGAAGCGGCGGGGCCGGTGTTGTTTTTCTGCTCGCCACTTTCGGATTACGTAAGCGGAGAGATCATGATTTGTAGTGGAGGAGCGAGATCGTGAACGACGAATTGTTGGGATGGAGGAAAGAGTTTCCGATTCTGGATCGCACCGTTTACCTGATCAGTCATTCGCTGGGCGCCATGCCGAGTCGCACGCGCGACCGGCTGAAGCAATACGCCGATGAATGGGACACGCGCGGAATTCGCGCCTGGGAAGAAGGCTGGTGGGAGATGCCCATCACGGTGGGCAACCTAATCGGCAAGATTATCGGCGCGGGCGACGGCGAGATCGTGATGCAGCAGAACGTGTCGGTATGCCAGGCGATCGTGCTCTCATGTTTCGACTGGTCGGCCAAGCGCAACAAGATCGTGACGGAGGCGATGAACTTCCCGTCGAATCTGTACATCTATCAACAGCAACGCGCCCGGTTGGTCACGGTGCCGTGCCCGGATGGGATGACGGTGCCGCTCGACAAAATGCTGGCGGCGATCGACGAGGAGACGGCGCTGGTCTCGGTGTCGCACGTGTGTTTTCGCAGTTCGTATGTGCAGGATCTGGCAGCGATCACAAAGCGTGCGCATGAGGTCGGCGCGATGGTGGTGGCTGACATTTATCAATCGGCCGGGACGTTGCCCGTCAACGTGCGCGAGCTCGGCGTCGATTTCGCGACCGGTGGGTCGGTGAAATGGCTGTGTGGCGGGCCCGGCGCGGGTTATTTGTACGTGCGTCGCGATCTGTGGCCAACACTCGAGCCGCGATCGACCGGTTGGGCCGCGCATCGACAGCCGTTCCTGTTTAGCGGCGAGCACGAGTACGACCCCAGCGTCGCGCGGTTTCTAAATGGCACACCGAATGTGCCGGCAATGTACGCAGCGCGGTCGGGGTATGAAATCGTCGGCGAGATTGGAGTCGAGAGGATTCGCGCAAAATCGCTGCGGCAGACACAGCGTCTCATCGAGCTGGCGGAAGAGGCGGGATTCCGCGTGAACTCGCCGAAAAATCCCGAGGAGCGCGGCGGGACTGTCGTGATGGATGTCCCCAACGGTTACGAAGTGACGCGCGAACTTTCGCGTCGCGATTTTCTGGTCGACTTCCGTCCTGGCGCGGGCATCCGCGTGGCGCCGCATTTCTACTCGACCGACGAAGAGCCGGAGTTGTTGGTGCGCGAGATTCGCAAGATCGTCGATACGCGCGCGTGGGAGCGCGAACCGGCGATGTCGGCGAATTAAGGAGAACGGCGTGGGACGGCAATCGTGCCTGCCGCCGCTTTTCAGGCGGCGTTACGGAAGTCGCGCGAAAACCGCCGAGCAGAAGCTCGGCGGCGGGCACGATTGCCCGCCCCACAAGGCTGCTAGATGGTCACGGCGTAGGCCCAGGCGTCGGTCGACGTGCCGTCGTCCATGGTTACGCGAATGATCCGGCGGTGATAGGCGTGCGGCGGAGGATCGTTCGCTCCGCAGCCTTCGTAATCATCCAGCGTCGCGAGCATCAGCGCAGGGTTGTGGAGTTCGTGAACTTCGCCCGCGACGGTTCCATCGCCTCCCGGAACCAGTCCGGTGTACTCGCCGACTGGACGAAGCTGCCCTTGTGCCTGCGCATTACCCAAGAATCGGCTGGTGGATTCGAGAAATCGCGACCACTGCGATGCTGGAGCAGCTTTGCGCAACGTGCCGTAGACAAAAAGTCGCGGGCAGGTCATGCTTTGTTCTTCAGATTGTCCTCGAACAACTTGAAGATGCGCTTGTATTCGTCGGCCCAGCTTGACGGCTGGAGGAAGCCGTGGTCTTCGACTGGATAAGGCGCCACCGACCAATTTTCCTTGCGCAGCTCGATCAGTTTCTGAATCAGCCGCACAGTGTCCTGGAAGAACACGTTGGTATCGACCATGCCGTGGCAGATCAGCAAGGCACCTTTCAATCCACTCGCGAAATAAATCGGCGACGATTTCTTGTAAGCCTCGACGTCTTTCTGCGGAATGTTGAGAATATTCGCGGTGTAGCCGTGGTTGTAGTGCGCCCAATCGGTCACCGGACGAAGTGCGGCGCCGGCGGCAAACGTGTCAGGCGATGTAAACAGTGCCATCAATGTGATGAATCCGCCGTAGCTGCCGCCGTAGAGTCCGATGCGCTTGGGATCGGCGCTCTGCTCGACCAGCCACTTCGCACCGTCGAGATTGTCGTCCAGATCCTTGCCGCCCATGTGGCGATAAATCGCGGTTCGCCAGTCGCGGCCGTAGCCGGAGGACGCGCGGTAATCCATGTCGAGCACCATGTAGCCGTGTTCGGCCAGGAAGTGATGGAACATGTATTCGCGCGAATAGCTGGACCAATACTTATGCACATTCTGCAGGTAGCCGGCGCCGTGCACGAAGATGACCGCGGGTCCGCCGCGGCGATAGTTCGCGGGTTTGAAGAAGCGCGCAGGGATTTTCATGCCATCGCGCGCGGGCACCTGCACGATCGGAACGTCCTGCCATTTGTAATCCCAAAATTCTTTGGACGGTGAATCGGTAAGCTTTTTGGCTGCTGCGCCCGGCTGATTGGCAGCGACGAACAACTCGGGCGGCCGGTTGGTGTAGGAAAAGACGTCGGCCATCCATTTTTCGTCGGGCGACAAAGTGACACGATGGTTGCCCGCTTCCTTTGTGATCTGCGTGCGCGCGCCGCCGTCGACGCTCATCGAATAGAAATGCCGCTCGCCTGGCCCGACCTCGCTGGTGGTGAGATAGAATTTCGATCCGTCGTGCGATAGTTCGACACTGGACACTTCGAATTTTCCCGACGTCAACTGTTTCGGCTCGCCGCCCGCGAAGGCGACCTTGTAGAGGTGCGAGTAGCCATCGCGCTCGCTTTGGAAATAGAGGTCCTCGCCGTTCTTGAGCCAGCCGAGCGTGAATGCGCCGGGGCCGCCGATCCAGGCGTCGTCGTGCTCCGTGAAGAGAATGCGAGTCGAGCCGGTCGCCGGATCGAGCGCGAGAATCCAGCGATCCTTATTATCGGCCGCGCGGGCGGAAATAACGGCGTGTGTGCCCTGCTCGTTCCACAGTGGGGCTTGGAGCTGTACTTCGCGCTCTTTCAAACCGTGATCTACCCATTTCACTTCGCCGGATTTCACACTGAGAATTGCGAGGCGCTGCTTGCCCTGGACGTCCCCCACGTTAGTGCGGCCGTTGATCACTTCGGTGTATGACGATTCGGTGATGTAGTTCGGCACGTTGTCGGGCTTCGACCCGGTAGCCGTTTCGTTCACGGATGCGATCACGCAGGTTTCGTCGGGACACAGTTCCAGTCGTCCTGCGGTTTGCCGCGCCTGAAGCGTGAACGGCTTCCGCGCCTGCGCCTCGGTGGCTTTGCGCTTGGCTTCGTTCTCTTCGCGTAGCTTGGCGCGATCGGCGATCACTTCGAGAAGATCGCGCTCCTGTTTCTTGAGGAATTCCTGACTCTCGGTGCCCTTGTCTTCGGCGCCTGTTGCGCCTCCACGGCCGGTGGGAGGAGCAATCGGCGGCGCGCCGCCGCGCCCCTGTCCGCGACCTTGTCCCTGCTGTGCACCGCGCCCTCCTCCACCGATCGCCGGCGGAGCTGCATCGCCACCGGGCGCTGCGGCCGCGCGAATGTCGGTCAACTGTTCGATAAAACCCGTGTCAAGCGACATCGCATAGAGATTGCCGCCGCGCGAGAACGTGACGCGCTTTTCGTCCACCGTGAATTGCGGATTGGATTCGACGTCGGTGGTTTTGGTGAGCTGGCGACGCTTGTCGGTTGCGAAATCCCATAGGAAAAGATCGCCTTCCGAGGTGTAAACGGTTCGCTTGCGGTCGCGCGACCGATCACCGAATGCAGGCGGCAGCAGCTTGACCTCATCGTCGCTAAGCTTCTTCAAGCCGGACCCGTCGCGATTCACTTGGTAAGTATCCATGGGGCGATTCAACGGATCGCTGGCCTGCCGCCAGCTGAAGTACAGACGCGATCCATCGCCGGACCAGCGGACGTTGGTCGGCTCGTAGCCGTAGAGCTCGGGTCCGCGCATGATGTTGTCGATGGTCAGCGCAAACTTCTTCTGTGCGCCGTTCTGACCTGCCACCTGCGTCATTTGCCCGGATAGCAACGCGAGGAGCGCCACCAGTGCGAGAATCCGTTTTTCAACCATAAACCAAGATTTTAGAGGATCTGGAGACGGCGGATGCCTTCGAGCAGGTGCGAGGGCTCGGTGAGTAGACTCACGACCAGATATGCTTCGGTCTCGAAATCGTAAAAGAACCCCGGCTGGACGAGGACGTGTTGGTCGCGCAACAGGTCGAGCGTCCAGTGTTCTTCGGTGCGTGTGCGCGGGACCTGAATCACGGCTGACCAGCCGCCTTCGGTGTTGAGCACCTGGAAGGGCGAGCTCGCGAGCGCGTTTGCGAGCGCTGCCAGATTCGATTTTGCGCGCTGGAGGATCTGCGACTGCACAGCGGATGCTAACGCGACCAGTCGCGGCGCGGCGACTTGAACGGGGGCCGAGACGGAGAGGAATGTGTCGGCAATCCATTCCAGCCGATCGAGCGCGGGGTCGCGCTCAGGGCCGCTGGCGACGATCCAGCCCAGTTTCATCTGCGGTAATCCGGCGGACTTCGACAGACCATTCAGCGAGAACGTTAGCGCGCGTCGATCGCCGATCAGCGTCGGCTGCCCGCCGCGGAATGTGTAATCGGCGAATACTTCGTCGGAAATAATCGCGAGATTGCGCGCTGCGGCCAGTGCGTCGAGGCGCTCGATTTCATCGAAGGCCAGCAAGGAACCCGTAGGATTATTGGGATTCACCACGACAATCGCTCGCGAACGCGGCGTAATCGCGCGTTCCAGCGCGGCGAAATCCAAGTGCCAGGCGCCGTCGTAACGCAGCGGATACTGCCGGATCTCGACCGATTCCAGTGCGGCAAGGTGCTCGAACAGCGGATAGGACGGTCGCGGCGTCAACACTTCGTCGCCGGGGTTCGCGAGCAGCTTGAACAGGTACGCGTAGGCTTCGCTGGTACTGGCGGTGAGCAGAATCCGCGATGCGTCGACTGCGATTGAGCGTGCTGCATACCAATCGGCGACCGCCTCGCGCGCACTCAAAAGCCCGCGCGGCTGCGGGTCGTAAATCAATGCGCTCGGGTCGGTGAGCGCCGCGAGAATCTCGTCGCGAGGGTACTCGAATCCAGCACGCGTGGGATTCGAAATGGTCAGGTCCAGAATCTCCGCGCGAGCCTGCCGCTTTTTTTCGACTAGCACAGCCAGCGGATTCGTTGCGGCGTCCCAACGGAGGCGGTCGGAAAACATTGGTATAGAATCCTCTCATGAGCGAAGCTACTGCTGCAGCACCCCCTAATCCGGTCGCTATTTTCGACGCGATCAATGCATACATCGTTTCCCGTGCGCTACAAGGCGCGATCAAGCTGAACCTGTTCACGGTGATCGGCGAAGGCGCGACCACGCCCGCCGCGATCGCCCCGCGCGCCCAGGCCAACGAGCGCGGCGTGCGAATCCTGTGCGACTTCCTGACCATCCACGGTTTTCTCACCAAGAACGGCTCTGAGTACGGGCTCCCTCCGGTTTCCGCGGCGTTTCTGAATCGCAATTCCCCGGCATACATGGGGTCGATCGCCGACTTTCTTCTGACCGATAGCCATTTCGACAATTTCAAAGACGTGGCAGGCGTGGTGCGCAAAGGTGGCACGCTTTACGCCGAGGGCAACATGGCGCCGGAAAATCCGATTTGGGTCGAGTTCGCGAAGAGCATGGTCCCGATTGTTGGGGGCACTGCCGAGGGCATTGCCAAGCTGGTAGCGCAGCCGGGGCGAGCTATTAAGGTGTTGGATATTGCAGCGGGTCACGGCGTGTTCGGGATCACGATCGCGCGCCACAATCCGCAGGCGCAGATCGTCGCCCAGGATTGGAAGAGTGTGCTCGCGGTGGCTCAGGAAAACGCCGCGAAGGCCGGAGTTACCGCGCGCTTTCGCACGATCCCGGGCAGCGCTTTCGACGTGGATTTCGGAAGCGGCTACGACGTGGTTCTGCTCCCGAATTTCCTGCATCACTTCGATCCCCCGACCAATATCAAACTGCTGAAGAAGGTCCACGCGGCGATGAATCCGGGCGGACGTGTCGCCACGGCCGAGTTCGTGCCGAATGAGGATCGCGTAACTCCCCCGGTTAGCGCGGCGTTCAGCATGATGATGCTGGGGAGCACGCCCGCGGGTGACGCGTATACATTCCGCGAATACGACCAAATGTTCCGCAAGGCGGGATTCGGCGCGAGCACGGTTCAGAATCTGGAGATGTCGCCCGAGCAGTTGATCCTAACCGAACGCGGATGACTCTGAAGTGCCCCATCTGCGGCCGCGCCGTGGCGATGGACGACGAGTTCATGCCGTTCTGCAGCGATCGCTGCCGCCTCATCGATCTGGGAAATTGGGCCACTGAGAAGTACGTCATTTCGACGCCGGTCACCCAAGCGGACGAGATGGAGGACGACCAAGAGGAAGAGTCTTGACCGCGAATCCAGTGGCTCGCCTGATCGCCACGCCGATCGCAACCTGGTTCGGCTGCGGATTCGCGCCGGTGGCTCCGGGAACCGCGGGATCGCTGGCAGCCATCGCGATTGCGTGGCTGCTGGAGCGGGTGTATCACGTAACCGCGATCGAGTTCGGCGTTCTGGGACTGCTGCTGATCGCGCCTGCGATCTGGGCGGCCGGGATTTTCGCGCGCGAGATCGGAAAAAAAGATCCGGGGCAAGTGGTAGTCGATGAAGTAGTCGGCCAGTGGATTACGCTCGCCGGCGCGACGCACCTGAACTGGAAGAGCTGGCTGGCGGCGTTTCTGTTGTTCCGCTTGTTCGATATCTGGAAGCCACCGCCAGTGCGACAACTGGAGCATTTGCCCGGCGGAGCGGGGATTGTAGCGGACGACGCGATGGCGGGCGTCTACGCCGCGCTTGTGTTGTATGCCGCCGGATGGTTCAATCTTTATTAGCGGTCTTCCGCGCACCTATGGCATTCCGAAAATCTGCAGAAGCGCGGACGCAAATCATCGAAGTGACTCCGCCGGCCGCAATTCCGGGAGGCGAATTTCAGATTCGCGGCAAGGGACTCGCTAGCTTCGGGAACGGCGCCGACGTGGGCGAGCGGCCCAGCGTACAGTTGGGCGGCGTCCCGGCGCATGTCGTGATCGGATCCGAATCGTTCGTCATCGTGCGGGTGCCCGAGGGCGCTACTGGCGATGGAGAGCTGACTGGTCTCGAGCCGCATCCGGTCGCCTGGAACAGCGAGGTCGGCGTGCAGATTGCCGAGAGCCTACACCCGGTCGCGAATCCCGCAGTGGATCGGCGTGGAAATGTGTACACCACGGTGAGTGGAACGGCTGGGCAAAAAACGCCGGTTTCGATTTACAAGATCGACACGGAGTACAACGCTCGTCCACTGGTCACGGAGATGATGAATGCCACGGGGCTCGCGCTCGATTCCGCGGGCGCGCTGTACGCATCCAGCCGGCACGATGGCGTGGTGTACCAGGTTTCGCCCTCCGGCAACCTGACGGTCTACGTGGAAGGCATGGGCGTCGCGACCGGGATCGCGTTCGACGAAGAAGATAATTTATACGTCGGCGATCGCAGCGGAACGGTGTTCAAGATCAGCCGCGACCGTCAGATTTATGTGTTCGCGACGCTGGAGCCGTCGATTGCCGCATATCATCTGGCGTTCGGACCGGACGGATTTCTCTACCTCACGGGACCGACCACATCAAGTTTCGACGTAGTGCATCGCATTTCGCCGGCGGGGCACGTGGAAATGTTCTATCGGGGGCTGGGCCGCCCGCAGGGCATGGCCTTCGACGCGAAGAATAATCTTTATGTAGCGGCTTCGCTGCAGGGGCGGCGCGGCGTGGTACGCATCACCCCGGCGGGCAAGGCGGAACTGTTTCTCTCCGGGCCGTCGATCGTCGGGCTCGCGTTTTCGCCGTCCAAGTCGATGATCCTGGCGACCAACAACTCCATCTATCGCGTCGACGCGGGCATTGAAGGCCGCAGGGTTTCGTAGCCGTTCAGACGGATGCGAGACGCGGAAATCATCGCTGTCGGGTCAGAGTTGCTCACCGCGGATAAGGTGGACACCAACTCCCTGTTCCTCACCGATCAACTCAACATGCTGGGCATGGAGGTGCGCCGCAAATCGGTTGTGGGCGACGATCGTGCGCTGCTGACGGACGCGGTGCGTGAAGCGATCGGGCGTGTAGACCTGGTGATCCTGACCGGCGGCCTGGGTCCGACAGAAGACGACGTGACGCGCGACGCCGTCGCTTCCGCGCTGGGACGGGAGCTGGTTTTTCGCCAGGACCTGTGCGATCAGATCGAGGAACGTTTTCGCCGCTTCAATCGCAAGATGGTGGAGATCAACCGGCGTCAGGCGTTTTTAGTGGAGAGCGCCGAGCCGCTCCCGAATCAGCGCGGGACCGCGCCGGGACAATGGATCGAACACGATGGCCGCGTAACTGTGCTGCTGCCGGGACCGCCGTCGGAGCTGAAGGCGATGTTCATGGAACACATTGTTCCGCGTTTGACGGAGCGATTACCGGCGAGCGTGATTCGGACGCGTTTCTATCGCGTCGCGGGGATGCCGGAGTCGGATCTGGATCAGTTGATCGCGCCGGTATACACGAAGTATCAGAATCCAGTGACGACGATTCTGGCGGGCGCGGGCGATATTCAGATTCATTTGCGCGCACGCTGCGATTCGGAAGAGGAAGCGCTGCGGTTGCTGGCCGAGGTCGGCGGGCCGATCGAGGAACTGGTCGGCGATCGCATTTATTCGACGTCGGGCGATGCGCTTGAAGTGGTGATCGGCAAGCGGCTACGGGACCGCGGTGCAACTCTGGCGGTCGCCGAGAGTATCACGGGCGGCATGCTGGCGGAGCGAATCACGGGAGTGTCGGGTGCGTCGGATTATTTCGTCGGCGGGTTTTTGGTGTACACGGATGCGATGAAGACGGCGCTTCTAGGGGTCGACGGGGAGCTGATTGCGAAACATACTGCGGTGAGCGAAGAGGTCGCTGTAGCAATGGCTGCGGGGGCGCGGGAGCGTACGGGCGCGACGTACGCGCTGGCGATCACGGGAGAAGCGGGACCGGAAAGTGGAACGGGGGCGGCGCCGGGAGTCGTGTTCATCGCGCTCGCCGGACCGGATGGCGTGGAAGCCCGACGGTTCCAATTTCCGGGAGGCGATCGCGACCGCGTACGACGGTTCGCGACGGGAGCGGCGCTCGATCTCTTGAGGCGGAAAATCAAATGACGCATACGCGACGGTTGTTCCTTGGCTTTCCGGCGATGCTGGCTGCGCAAAGTATTCTCGAATTACCGCCGCCCAAAGACGGCGAGCACATCGCCTATGGATCGGACCAGTTTCATTTCGGCGAGCTACGCGTGCCCGCGGGTGCGGGTCCGCATCCAGTGGTGATCGTGATTCACGGCGGCTATTGGCGGGCCGCGTACGACTTGAAACACATCGGTCATTTGTGCGCCGCGATCACCGCGGCAGGATTCGCGACCTGGAGCATGGAGTATCGACGACTGGGTAACGCGGGCGGAGGCTGGCCCGGCACGTTTGACGATATTCGAGCGGGCGCGGCACATCTGAACAAGGTCGCGAAGGAGAAACGGTTGGATCTCGCGCGCGTCGTCGCGACGGGACATTCGGCAGGTGGCCACCTGGTGCTGTGGCTGGCGAAACAGAAGGCCGTACCACTGCGTGGCGTGGTTCCGCTGGCGCCGGTCGCCGATCTGCGCCGTGCCTATGAGCAGCGGCTTGGCGGAGGGGTGGTGAGGGATTTGCTGGGCGGGTCGCCTGAGCAGTATCCGGATCGGTACCGCGCGGCATCGCCACCGGAGATGCTTCCGCTGGGCGTCAAGCAGCGCGTGATTCATGGGATCGACGACAATATCGTGCCTCTATCGATCAGCCGCGGATACGTCGAGGCCGCGCGCGCCAAGGGCGACGATGCGACGCTGGCAGAATTACGCGGAGCGGGGCACTTCGAGTTGATCGATCCGCGATCCGCGGCGTGGCCGGCGGTTCGGGACGCGATCAAGAGTCTCGTGTAGCTGGAGGGCCGGAGTAAAACAACGAGCGATCTAAATCTGGAATTACACCTCGGCTGAAGCCGAGGCTGCGGGCTAAAGCCCGCGCCACGCGGCAGCTATGCCACGCGCCCCAATCGGAGATTCTGCAGGATTTCCGGCCCCACACAGTCGAGTCAACTTAGTTCGTCACGAGCACTGTCGCGGTCGCGCTCGGAACTCCGCCGACGCTGACCACCACCGGCTGCAATCCTGTACCGATTCCACTCGGCACCTGATAATTGATCTGCACCACGCCGGCCAACCCGTAGGGAATGCCGACGAATTGCAGCGCTGCCGCAACTCCTCCGATGGTCACGCGGGTTTCCTGGGACGGCC
>DASYPO010000026.1:0-1706 GCA_036006545.1 Bryobacteraceae bacterium | reverse complement strand
GGGGCGTCTTTAACAGGTTGAAGCTTGGCGGCGAGGTACAGGTCCGCGACGTGTCGCGACAGCAGCGATGGATTCGCCTGTGCAACATTGCATTCGCACGCGACCGAGAAATGCTGCTCGGGAAAGCGCAGCAAATTCGCGCGATAGCCCGCGTCGGCACCGCCGTGTTCGACGATCGGCAGGCCGCGATACTGGCCATGCTGTAGACCGAGCGCGTAGTCGATTTTTTCGCCGTTATTCAGAACTCCGCGAGTGAGCATTTTCGCGGTGATCCCGCGGCGTGCGAAATCCTGATAGAAGTTTTCATCCCACTTGGCCAGATCCTCGACGGTGGTCAGCAGGCTGGTGGCGCCGACGGTGTCGAAATTAGGGATGGATAGGCGGAAGGGGCCGTTGCCCTGCTGATTGTAGCCATAGGCCATGTTCTTGACGATTTCGGCGTGATCGTCGCGGAAGTGAGTGCTGGTCATCCCGAGCGGCTTGAAGATACGCTCCGTCGTAAATTCCCGTAGGGTTTTTCCGCTGACGCGCTGCACGATCTGCGCGAGTACCGTAAACCCCGTATTCGAGTACATGTACATCTGGCCGGGCGGAAAGTTCAAGGCCTTTTGGCGAGTGACGAACCCCATCACATCGCCGTCAGTGATCAGATCGAGATTCTGCCGCCAGCCGGCCAGCCCGAGAAACGCCCATTGATCGCGCATCCCGCTGGTGTGGTTCAGCAGGTGGCGAATCGTTACGGGCGTTCCGAAATCCGGAACCTCGGGCAGGTGCTTGCGGACGCTGTCGTCGAGCGAGAGTTTGCCATCCTCGGCCAGCAAGACGATCGACGCGGCGGTGAACTGCTTCGAAATTGACGCGACGTGAAAGACGGACGCGGGCGTAATGGGGAGGTCGTGATCCAGGTCGGCCATTCCATAGCCGCGTTTGTAAACGATCTTTCCATCGCGAATGACTGATAATGCGCAGCCCGGAGATCCGGGTTTATCGAACGCGGCGAAGACCTTGTCGACTTGCGACGGATCGGGCGGAGTTTGGGCCCAGGCCCTTGCCGCCAGCAGCAGCACGATGGTGCGCCGAGAAGAATGCAAGTCGCCCCCTTTAACCGGCGGTTCGGCCGGCCAACTCTGTTTTGGTGTTAAAGAAGCTTATCGTAGTGACGGATCGAGTGCCGAAAAGGAGGGACATCCGGTCGTTAGACCGGGACAGACGGATGTACACGGAAGAGCTGGGCGTGGTCGCTAAGCGGTCACCTCCGTCGCTCCCTGAGGCGCGGGTTCCTTGGCTTTTCGTTTGAAGGTTCGGACGATCCACATGATGATGCCGGTGATCACCTGCGCGACGATCATCAAGCTGGCGAGTCCCATCAGGATGCGCGTCGGCCACCCGTAGATGTCGCCGGTATGGATGGGACGCATCGACCGCAGAATGGCCGCAGCCTTTTGCGTTTCGCGATAGCTTTCCTTGAAGACCACCTCGCCGGTGTAGGGATTCACGGAGACGCGAGAGCGCCCCGTGATGGACTTGTCTTCGGGATAGCGCATCGACACGGCGAAAGTCCAGCGCGGCGGCGAGGGCGTGTTGAGGCTGGCGACGGTCGCGTCGGGGAATGCCTTGCGCGCAGCTTCGATTGCAGCGTCGGCCGTGATCATCTTCACGCCACGCTGCAACTCTACTCCAGGTTCCTCTTCCACTTCCTGTTCTTG
>DASYPO010000025.1:0-12646 GCA_036006545.1 Bryobacteraceae bacterium | reverse complement strand
TTCGCGATCCACCAGCCTGATTCTCGCTGCCGTCGCGCTGTTGGTTCCGGCGGTCTTTCACGTCGTCGCCACGAAATCCGGGCTCACCCACGAGCAGGGACTGACGCTTGGAATCTCGATAATCCTGGTGGTGATTTATGTGCTGAGCCTGGTGTTCTCGCTACACACCCATCGCGAGTTTATCGCTGGTTCTCCCGCCGGATCGGTCGAAGCCGAAGCGCCGGGCGAGCATCACTGGAGTGTCTCGAAATCCGTTGCGATGCTCGCAGGCTCAACCGTTCTGATCGCCTGGATTGCCGAAATTCTCGTCGGCTCGGTGGAGCACGCCGCCAAGGTCTTTGGAATGTCCGACGTCTTCGTGGGTATTGTTGTGGTGGCCACCGTCGGCAACGCGGCGGAACACTCCAGTGCGATTGTGTCCGCCTGGAAGAATCGCATGGATCTGGCGCTGGAGATCTCCATCGGCAGTAGCATTCAGATTGCATTGTTGGTTGCGCCGCTGCTGGTGTTCGCCAGCTATCTGACCGGTCCTCAACCCATGCAACTGGTCTTCACGGCGCCGGAGGTCATGGCCGTTTCAGTCGCGGTGTTAGTGGTCGGCCAAATCGCCAGCGACGGCGAGTCGAACTGGCTCGAAGGCGCGCAGCTTCTCGCCGTCTACCTGATCCTGGCGCTCTTGTTCTACCACTTGTCCTAATGTGCCGATTTTCGTCAAGAGCAGCCTGATCGACGCGTCCGTTCGCGACGTCTTCGGCTTCCATGAACGCGACGACGCTTTCGCCCTTTTGAGTCCGTCATTCCCGCCTGCCCGCGAGATCAGTCGAACGGGCGGCATCCAAACCGGCGCCCAGGTGGCGCTACAGGTTGGACCCTTCCGTTGGATCGCGCGGCACACCGCGTATGAGCAGGACCGGCTGTTCGTCGACGAACAAGTCCGCGGACCGTTCAGGTCCTGGGTTCACCGGCACGAGTTCGAGCCCGTCGACGGCAAGACGAAATTGACCGATCGAATCGAGTATCAGCTACCCGGCGGAACCGTGGTCAATTTACTGTTGGGCTGGCTGGTCAACGCGGGTCTGGCCAATATGTTCCGCCACCGGCATCGCGTGACCCGCGAGTTTTGCGAGCAACCTTAGCCACGCGACGTCCCAGCACACGCAGCGAGTATCACACCAGCAGCGTCGCGACCTCAACGGTCGAGTGATACCCCTCCACCACCACAATGCCGCTCTCGGTCACATGAAACCGCTGACGATCGCGCTCCAAATCGTAGCCGATCGTATCGTCTTCGGCGACCCGCACATTCTTATCGAGGATCGTACGCTTAATTCGCGCGCGACGCCCGATGTCGCAATTGTCGAAGATCACCGAGTCTTCTACCAGCGCTCCAGAGTGCACGCGCACGCCGCGTCCCAGCACCGACCCGCGCACCATGCCGCCCGAAAGAATGCTGGCGCCCGATACGATTGAATCCACCGCTTGGCCGCGCCGTCCGTCCTGATCGAAAATGAACTTCGCGGGCGCATCCGAATAACTCGCCGTTCGCAGCGGCCACTGCCGGTTGTACAGATTCAGCGCGGGCGTAATCGCACGCAGGTCGATGTTGGCCTCGTAATAAGCGTCGATCGTTCCCACGTCGCGCCAGTACGGCTCCTGCGACGGCGGGTCGCCGGGAATGCGATTGGTCTGAAAATCATACGCGAACATTTCCGCGCGGCCGATCAGTCCGGGCAGAATGTCACGGCCGAAGTCGTGCGAGCTGGATTCATTCTTCGCGTCCGCGTACAGCTCTTCCAGCAACAGGTTCTTCGAGAAGATGTAATTGCCCATCGACGCAAATACGCGCGTCGGATCGCCGGGCATGGCCGGGGCGTCGGGATTTTTCTCGTGAAAACCGACGATCGAATTGTCGGGCGCGGTTTCGATCACGCCGAACTCGCGCGAGAATTGTCGCTCGACCGGATACGCCGCGATGGTGAGCTCGGCGCGCTTGTGCACGTGATACTCCAGCATCTCGCGAATGTTCATGCGATAGATATGATCCGCGCCGAAGATCACGACGTAGTCGGGATCGGCCTGCTCGATCAGATTGATGTTCTGATACATCGCGTCGGCCGTCCCGCGATACCACTCTTCTTCCACCGTCCGCATTTGCGCCGGCACCGGAATGATGAAGTGCTGCTTGAGGAGACTGGCCGCTTCCCAGCCCTCGCGAATATGCTGTAGCAGCGACTGGCTACGGAACTGAATCAGCACGTACACCGAGTAGATTCCGGAGTTAACCAGGTTGCTGAGAACGAAGTCGATGATGCGGTAGCGTCCGCCGAACGGCACCGCCGGTTTCGCCCGTTCTTTGGTCAGCGGATGTAGCCGGGTGCCCTTCCCGCCGGCCAGCACGAACGCCAGGACGCGCACTTGCATGGGGCCTATTGTTGCATACAGCAGAGGCCATAATAGAGGGGATCGCCGTGCAACGAAACGAGATACTGGAGCGCCTGCGCGAAAGGATTTTGCGCTTCGCGGCATCTAAGTTAACGAGGGATGCCGCTGAGGACCTGGCGCAGGAGGTCCTGCTTGTGTTGCACGAAAAATACCCAACGCTTGATCGCGTGGAGGATCTGGTCCCGTTGTCGCTCGAAATCGCGCGCTTTAAGATCATGGCAGCGCGGCGCAAGATCGTGCGGCGCGGCGAGCACACCCAGGTTTCAGTTGACGATCTGCCGTTGGCCGGACACTTGGAAAGCCCGTTTGACCAGGCGTCGCACAGTGAGAATCTGCGGCGATTGGAGACCGCGCTCGAATCGTTGGGCGAGCGCTGCCGTGAATTGTTTCAGTTGAAGCTGGAGGGTCATAGCTTCGCGGAGATTCAGAAACGCTTGAAGGTCGGCGCGATAAACACGCTGTACACTTGGGATTTCCGCTGCCGCAAGCAGTTGCTGGAACGCTTGGGTGGCCATTGGGAAGCAGTCGATTCGAAGGAGCAAGGCACATGAACCGGGACGAAATCCGAAAGCTGTTGGGCGGATACGCGACCGGTACGCTTACCGCTGCCGAGCAGAAACTGCTGTTCGAAGCCGCGCTGGATGACCAGGAATTGTTCGACGAACTGGAGCGCGAGCAGGCGCTGAAAGAGATGCTCGACCAGCCCGGCGCGCGATCGCGTCTCGTCGCCGCGTTAGAGCCCGCGACACCGACGGCGAAATCCTGGTGGAGTAAGCCATGGCCTTGGGCCGCTGCGGCGACCGTGGCGATGGGTGTCGTGATCGCAGTTGCGTTGTGGCCCAAGCCGCACAAGGTAGAGCTCTACTCGGCAGCGAACAATCCCGCACCAGTTCCCGTGAGCTCGCCGACTGTGGCGGATCATGGGCAAGCAAAACTCGCGGCATCGAAAGAGGACCTTGCTTCCAAACCTCAATCCGCGCCCGTCAAGCCGCCGGCCGCAGCAACAGCGGCGCCACCCGCGTTGCGAGATCGACAGGAACAGCCGCGGGCCGACGAGGCCAGAAAAGCCGCAAACGAATCCGAGAAGAAATCGGAAGTGGACGCGAAGGATAATGCGATTCGTGAAGTCGCTGCCGCAGCGCCGCCCGCGCCCGTGCGCGCTATCGTGCCGCCATCGGCACCGGCTGGAGCTCAAATCGTGCCGGATCCCGGACCCGTGCAGAGTCAATTTCGCCCGACGGAACAATCACCATCCGTACAGCAGTCTCAGCTGGCTCAAACGCAGGGTGGAATCAGCCGGCTTGCTGCTGAGCCCGCGGATCAGCGCAACCGTGCGAAGACGTCCGCATTCGGAGGGTCCGCGGGAATGAAGGCCAAGGTCGCGCCGCGATTTGCGTTTTCCTATCGCTTCGATGGCAACGGTCACCTGGACATTACACCGTTGTCCGATGGCTTCCTGGTGGTCACGCTGGGCGACTCAACAGGCGCGAGCGACCCCTACACGCTCGGCTCGCAAGGACGCGTGCTGAGCGGCCAACCCGTGCGGATCAACCTGACCCAAATCACCACCAGCGTCGCCGTTGTTTTTTCCGAGTTGAATATCTCTCGCGATCTGGATGCGCTCGCGAAACAGCAGCGCGTCGAAACCAAAGAGTCCGGGCTCATCGAAGACCCGACTCCGACACCGAATTCGCGGCTCTCGGTTACCTTGCAGGTTCCGAAGCGTAATTAGTGATCCGTCCCGGTCAGTTGAAGGTATTGTGGGGCCAGCAAGACTGCCGGCCCCACATCATACTGCGCAAAAGGGGACTGGCTCAGATTTCGCCGCCGCAAAAGGGGACTGGCTCGAATTTCGCCATACTGCGCAAAAGGGGACTGGCTCGAATTTCGCCGCTTTTGCGAAACTTCGTGTCTGTACCCTTTTGCCGCATCGCGAAGCATGCTGTTCGAAATCAACCACGCCGTACGTTAGCGAAGTTGCTGCGATAAGGCACCAGCGCCAGCCGTCGCCGCAGGCATACCAATCAATCCACGCGCCGCGCCTTTGGCCAGTACCAATTGCAAGTCGCCGATGTGGCGCTCTTCGAACGCCGCTTCGCAATACGCGAAATAGTAATCCCACTTGCGCACGAAGCATTCATCGAAGCCCATGCTCCGCACCACGTCCACCGCGTCATGAAAACGCGCGCGCCAAGCCGCAAGCGTCTTCGAATAATGCAGGCCGATGTCCTCCACATGCTGGATCGCCAAGCGCGTCACCCGCGTCAGCGACTTCAAAATCTCGCCCACCGATGCCAGCTCCGAGCCCGGGAAAATGTGCTTCTGGATCCAGTCCGCGCTGCCGTGATACGAGGGAAAAGTTCGCTCGTTCATGGTGATGGTCTGGAGCAGCATCGCTCCATCCGGCTCGAGTAGCCGCTCGCACGTTCCAAAAAACGTGTCGTAATATTCCAGACCCACCGCCTCGAACATTTCGATCGAAACCAGCTTGCTGAAGCGGCCGCGCAGCTTGCGATAATCCTCCAGCAGCAGCGTCACTCGATCTTCCACGCCGCCAGCCTCAAAGCGCGCTTTGGCGAAATCGTGCTGCTCCTGGCTGATCGTGGTGGTGGTAACGCGGCAGCCGTAGTTGCGCACGGCATGTTCAGCGAATCCGCCCCAGCCGGTTCCGATCTCGACCACATGATCGTCCGGACCCAATCCCAGCTTGCGGCAAATCCGATCCAGCTTGTTTTCCTGCGCACGCTCTAGCGATGCGTCGCCGCCTTCGAAGTACGCGCACGAGTACATCATGCTGGGGTCCAGAAACAAGCGGAAGAAATCGTTGCTCAAATCGTAGTGCGCCTGAATGTTGCGGCGGCTGCCAGTTTCTGTGTTCTCGCGCCCGCGATGCAGCAGCCGATCCGACCAGCGGCCGAGCGCGCTCAGCCATCGATTGCTGCTGTCGAGTTGCGCTACATTTCGTACCGCAACGCGCACCACCGAAACCAGATCGGGCGAGGACCAGTCGCCATCCATCCAAGCTTCGCCGATCGCCACGTCGCCACCCAGCACGGCGCGGCGAAAGAAGCGTTCGTTGTGCACCACCACGGTTGCGCGCAGTGTGGATTCGCGATCGCCGAACTCCCACGTTTCTGCGCCCGAAATTATTTCCAGCCATCCGGCGCGCAGTTCGCTCAGACTCTTGAGGAAAAGATTCTTAGCGAGCGATGTCGGAAGTAGGTGCATGTTTTGGGTCCTTGCGTTTCGCGGGATGCCGGATGAACGGCACTCGCTTCACAAACAGTTTCAAAGCCTCCCAGTGTATCGCCCCAATCACCTTCGCGGTCATCACCGGGAATCGCACCAGGGCGCGGCGCAGCGCGGGCGCGCTCCAAGGTTCACGATTTAGCGTGAGCGTCGCATCGAAATGGCTATGCCCCCCAACGCCTTGCGAAATCGTGTTCATGTGCGCGACGAGCTTGTCGCCGGGCGGCGTCAGCACAAAAAGATAATCCAGCTCCATCGGCATGAAGGGCGACACGTGCAGCGTTTTCTGGCAGCGATATCGCAGCGAGTTTGTGGAAGGAAGCTGGTTACGATCCGTCAGCCAGTAGTTCGCCGTTTCGCCGAACGTGCTGTTAACCTCGGCCAGCGCGGCTTCCATGCGGCCCTCGCGGCTGAAACAGTAGTAAATCGAGATGGGGTTGAAGACGTAGCCCAGGTAGCGCAGATGCGTCAGCAGAAATATCTTTCCGTCGGGCAGCGTGATGCCGTGGGCCGCGGCGTCCTCGCGCATGCGCTCGCGGAGCGTGCGCGCCGGATCTCCAAAATGATCGCGTTCCTGATAGCTGGCCCAGTTCCAGCGGTTGTAGCTCGCCACTCGCGACACCCGCATCATTTCCGGGATCCGGTCGATGTCCAGATACGTCATGAACAACGGATAAGTGAAGTCGTGCGCCACCGGCTCGAAGCGTCGGTGACGAACGGTTCCCGTATAGATGGCAGGTTCCATCAGCACTCCACGCCCATCGCCCGCGCGACGCGCAGAGCCGAATTCAATCCGTCCTCATGAAAACCGTAATACCAATACGCGCCGCAAAAGTGCGTACGATTCTGTCCGCTAATCTCGCTCCATCGTTCGCCCGACTTCACGGATTCGCGCGTGTACAGCGGATGGTGGTACACAAACCGTCGCAGAACTTTATCCGATGCAATCGCCCCGTTGGCGTTCAGCGAAACGCAATAATCTTCCTTAACCGGCAGCGACTGCAGACGATTCATGTGATACGTCACGGTCGCGCCCGACTTAGCTTCCGGTGTCAAGCAATAATTCCACGACGCACGCGCGTTCTGCCGCGCCGGCAGCAGTCGGGAATCGGTATGGAGCACGACGTCGTTCGGTGTGGTCTGAAATCCGCCCAACACATCGCGCTCGGTTTCGGTCGGCGATTCGAGCAACGGCAGCACTTGGTTGCCGTGACATGCGAACACCACGTGATCGAATTGCTGCGCGGGCCGCTGTGCGAACTTCAGCGTCACTCCCGCTTCCGATCGCGCCACTCCGCGAATATCCGCGCCTGAAAAAACGCGCTGGCGATACGGAGCGGTAATCGGCCCGAGGTAACTCCGGCTTCCGCCGCGCAGCACAAACCAATTCGGATGCGTATTGATTCCCAGCATGCCGTGGTGATCGAAAAATCGAATCAACGTATGCGCCGGGAACGAATGCATGGCGTCGAGCGACATCGACCACACGGCCGACGCCATGGGATAAAGATAGCGCTCGATAAATACGTCGTGGAAGCGCGCCTCGGCGAGAAAATCGCGCAGCTTCATTTTCTCCGCGCCGGGTTGCGCGATGAGTTGCGGCGCGGTCCGATTGAAGCGCAAAATCTCGCGCAGAAGCGTGTAATGGCTCGCGCGAAACAGATTTGAGCGGCGCGCGAAATATCCGCGCAGCCCGCGGCTCGAATACTGAAAGCCCGTCGCCGGATCGTGTACCGCGAAAGACATGTCTGACGGGGCGGTCTCAACCTTCAACTCGGTGAAAAGACGCTGAAGATTTGGATAGTTTCTGTCGTTATGAACGATGAAGCCGGTATCGACCGGAATCGTCCCACGCGACGATTCCACGTCGATTGTGTGCGTATGGCCGCCCACACGTGAGTCCTTCTCATACAGAAAGACTTCGTGCCTGCGACTCAGATAATATGCGGCGGCCAACCCCGAGATTCCACTTCCGATGACAGCGATTCTCATGTGGGGCCTACACTCGTGTCGGCGAGACACCCGTCGGCATGCCGGCTCAAGCGGTCGTCTGCTTCGGCGTGCGGAACGGCCGCAGCCCGCGCGCGATGCGCACCCAGCTCAGAACTTTCAGAACGTAATATGTCAAATCGATTTCCCACCAGCGATAGCCTTGCCGCGCGCTCGACAGTGAGAAGTGATGATTATTGTGCCAGCCTTCGCCCATTGTGATCAGCGCGAGCCAGAAATTATTGCGGCTGTCGTCGCCGGTTTCAAAACGGCGCGTTCCGAACAGATGCGCGAGTGAATTGATCGAAAAACTTCCGTGATACAGCAGCACGGTTGAGAGCACGAAGCCCCACACGAATGCGTCCACGCCGCCGATCGCCAGAATCACCGCGCCATAAACAATGATCGGCAACAGGTGGAATCGATTCAGCCAGCGCAGCTCCGGGAACTTCGAAAAGTCGGTGATGAGTTTTTCGTCGTAGTCGTCGTAGTCGTTCGAGATGACCCAGCCGACGTGCGACCAGAAAAAACCACGCCGCACCGGTGAGTGGATGTCGTTCTCTTTGTCGGAATTCCGGTGATGCACGCGGTGATGCGAAGCCCACCACAGGACGCCCTTCTGACCTGACGTCTGCGCCAGAAAACCCATGATGAACTGGGGGATTCGCGAAAGCTGGTAGCTGCGATGGCTGAAGTAGCGATGATAGCCGGCGGTCACGCCGAACATTCGCAGAAAATACGAGCCCATCAGCCAGGCGATCAGCCCCCAACGAAATGGAACCAGGAAAACCGTCAAAACTGCCAGGTGGATGGCTGCAAACAAAGCCACCGAACCCAGACGATACCCGCCCAGGGTCGCGTTCGTCATCTCAAACATAGTACCGGATCGGCGGCGCTTTTGGATGTATGCGACAATCCGTTGGTGCAAGCTCAGACTGAGGCCGCTTCACCGGTTCGCGAAGCGTTTTACTCCAAGTGGCTGGAACGAAATCTGGTTCCGGATTGGGCGATCCGCATCGGAATCCGTCGCCTCTTGGCAGCGCGTGTTCGCGAGTTGGAAGCGGGTGGTCCGGACGCGCAGGCAGCGCGCAAGGCGCAGTTCGTCGAACAGATGTCGCGTGGGCCGATTGCGGTTCATACCGCGGCCGCGAACGCACAGCATTACGAAGTTCCGTCCGAGTTTTATCGTCTGGTCCTCGGTTCCCATTTGAAGTACAGCTCTGCCCTCTACGCTCCGGGAGTCACGTCGCTCGAACAGGCCGAAGAGGCGATGCTGGACCTCACCTGCCAGCGCGCCCTACTCGCCGACGGCCAGCGCGTGCTCGAACTCGGCTGCGGCTGGGGTTCGCTGTCGCTTTACATGGCGGCCCGATTCCCAAAGAGTCGCATCACCGCCGTCTCGAATTCGCGGACACAGAAGGAACTGATCGACGGCGAAGCCCGAAAACGTGGCCTTACAAATCTAGAAATCGTGACGTGCGACATGAACGAATTCGATGCCGGCAGCGGTTTCGACCGCGTGGTCTCGGTCGAAATGTTCGAGCACATGCGCAACTGGGCGGAACTGCTTCGCCGGATCTCGACTTGGATCGCGCCGGACGGGCTCCTCTTTGTCCACGTTTTCGCTCACTCGAAGTTTCCTTACCCGTTCGAAGTGCGGGATTCATCCGATTGGATGGCCGAACATTTTTTCACCGGCGGCATCATGCCCAGTGACGACTTGATCGGGCATTTCACGGCCGATTTCCGCGTCGCCGACCACTGGCAGGTGAGCGGCGATCATTACCAGAAGACGTCCGAGGCCTGGCTCGCGAATCTCGATCGAAATCGAGATGCAGTGCTCGCACTTTTCCGGAGCGTCTATGGCGAAGGAGAGGCCGTGAAGTGGCTGGTTCGCTGGCGTATCTTTTTTATGGCGTGCGCCGAGCTATGGGGTTATCGCGGCGGCACGGAATGGATCGTTTCGCACTATACGCTCAAGCCGCAGCTTCGATTAACAAATTCATGAACTGCGGCCACGGCGATTCGGTGTGGGGTAGCTTACGATACGCACCAAATAACTCGGCATCGCGCAAAGCCGCGCCTGCAAGCCCCGGAAAGAAGTGTCCCTTGGGATCGTATTTGGTTATCTGTGGCTTCTTCCAAGCCGCTTGGTCGACCAGAAATGGCGTCAGATAACGAAATGCGTTCAGCACCCCGACCTTTTTTGGACCCGCAAAGTGCCACAGGTCCACACCGTCCAGTTGCGCCAAGCGGCACACCAGCGAAAACGCATCCAGATTCATTGACGAATAACTCAGCGACTGCGTCCGCTCTTCCTCCCGCGGACAACTCCCGTCCGGCTCGATCTGCTTGATCAGGTGATTGCGGAAGTGATCCCAACACATCTTGCGTGCCGCGGCGTTGTCCGTGAAGGTCGCGTATGCAGCGGCCTGCGCCGTCCACCAGGTCGCGTGATTGTTGGTCGCCATCTTCTCGTCGAGACCCTTCTTACTGGTCGACATCCAGTTGAGATAATCCGCAAACCAGCGCCGCATTCCCGAAGAAATCGCCGCGTCGAGACCGCCAGCAGCTTCCAGCAGCGTCACGCCCTGCGCGACATGAATCAGGGAAGCCGTGTCGATAATCCCAGTCCCCCGCCCGGTGTTGTGCCCGCGCACCGCTTGCCCGTACTCCAGATTCGGATTCATGCGCGTCTTCGGATCCAGAAACCAGGTGCTCAGAACTTTCACAGCGTGATCGCGGCACGCGGTCTTGCCGAGCAGATAAGCGCCCATGCCCAGCGCCAGCGTCGCCTCACATACGCGACCCAGGTCGCTCCGATTTCCCATGAAGCGTTCAGGATTTCGCTCGCCATCCTTGCGAATGTACGGACCCTTCGGATTCTTCGGATCGGGCCACCAGTACGGTCCTTCGCTGTAGTAATCGTTCGGACCCGCATCGACGCCCAACCCGACCGGCCGATGATTTGTCACACTCCATGGCCCCGACTTCAAGGCGGACTCCGCCAGCTTTTCCGAGAAAGCCGCGCGATTCTTTGCCAGGTCGCGCATGCGCGGCGCTTGCTCGGGCGTCGCAAGCAGAAGCTTCTGGGGCGAATCCGCAGCCAACACCGCAGTCGCAGTCGAGAACAAAAAAACGCGCCGGTTCATGTCCTCTAGTCTACGCATGCACGCTTGCTATCGTAGTGACTTCAACCATGCACGCCTTTATCGCCGGCGCGAGCGGTTTGGTCGGTAGCGAGTGTCTCAAGCTCCTGCTCGACCGGTACTCTTCCGTAACCGCGCTGGTGCGGCGTCCTTTGAATATCACGCACGCACGCCTGACCGAGCGTCGCATGGAATTCGACAAACTCGCGAGTATCGAACTTCCCGCTCAAGCGCATGTCTTCTGCGCTCTGGGGACTACCATCAAAAAAGCCGGATCCAAAGAGGCTTTCCTAAAAGTCGACTTTGAGTATCCGTTCGCGCTGGCTCGCCGCGCCGCCGCTGCAGGAGATGCGCGCTACATTTTGGTTTCGTCGGTCGACGCCGATCCAAAGTCGCGCAACTTTTATTTGAAAACCAAGGGCGAGTTGGAAGAGGCCATCCGCGGCCTTTCGCTTCAACTCCACGTGATGCGTCCCAGTTTTCTGATGGGCGATCGCGACGAATCGCGCACCGGTGAAAAATTTGGCATCGCAGCCGCGCGCGCGATGCGATTTGCGATGCTGGGTCCGCTGCGCAGGTATCGTCCGATCCCGGCTGTCACCGTTGCCCGTGCGATGGTTGCCGCGGCGCTGTCGCCCGGCGCAGGCGATCACTTCTATCATTACGACAAGATCCGCGCGCTCGCGGACAGCCTTCAGTAACGATGGACGCGATCCTCGAGCTGCGCAACGTCTCGAAGCAATTCCCAACGCATCGCGCCGTTGACCGCGTTTCCCTGGCGATTCCCCGCGGTTCGTTTTTTTCGCTACTTGGCCCGTCCGGTTGCGGCAAGACGACCACGCTGCGCATGGTCGCCGGATTCGAAACGCCTACGGAAGGCGAAGTTTGGCTATCCGGGCAGCGCATCGATCACCTTCCGCCTTACCAACGCAACGTCAACACCGTGTTTCAGAGCTACGCGCTTTTTCCGCACCTCACCGTTCGCGGAAATGTTGAATTCGGGCTGCGACGTAAAGGCGTCGTCGAAATCGAAACCAAGGTCTTCCAGGTGCTCGAGCAAGTGAGCCTCATCGGAAAAGAAGATCGCAAGCCGACCGAGCTCTCAGGCGGCGAACGGCAGCGAGTCGCGCTGGCGCGATCTCTGGTCCTCGCACCCGACGTTCTGCTCCTCGACGAACCGCTTTCTGCACTTGACCCGCAGCTTCGCAAACACGTTCGTGCCGAACTGAAAGATCTGCAGCGCCGCATTGGAGTTACGTTCCTGTTCGTTACGCACGACCAGGAAGAGGCGCTTTCGCTCTCCGATGGAATCGCAGTGATGCGTAATGGCGCGGTCGAACAAACCGGCACTCCGCAGGATCTCTATCAGCGACCGTCGACGAAATTCGTCGCGTCTTTTCTCGGCGCCATGAACTGGATCGGCAACGTTGGAGTTCGACCCGAGTCAGTACGCATTGCCGTCAGCGCTCCCCCCGGCACGGCATCACGACCGGCACACGTCACGGGAATCGTCTACCTCGGCGCATTTGTCCATATCGAAGCGCGTCTCGAATCCGGCGAATCCATCACCGCGCAGGTCGCGCCCGATGCTGCCGCTTTCACACAAGGCGAATCCGTGCAGGTCTGGTGGAACCCGGCGGACGAACTGAGGTTTCCCGCATGACGTCGCAAATTCGCCGCGTATTTCTGACCCCAGCGATCCTGCTGCTGATTGCGACCTTCGCCGTGCCGATGATTATCGTCGCGGTGTACAGCTTGATGTCGCGCGGAGCGTATGGCGGCGTCACTCCGCCATTCACCATTGAGAATTACACGCG
>DASYPO010000024.1:0-8855 GCA_036006545.1 Bryobacteraceae bacterium | reverse complement strand
CATGATCTACACCGAGCAGAGCGCGTCGCGGCCCGTCGAGATTTTCCGCGCGATGTCATCCGGCGGATCCGGCGTGCCGCTCACGCACCTGAATGACGCGACGCTGGACGCCGCGATCCTCACGCCGCCCGAGGAAGTTTACGTCGAGAGCCAGGATAAGACGCGGGTCCACGCCTTCGTCGTTAAGCCGCCCGGCTTTTCGACCTCGCGAAAATATCCGGTGCTGTTTCTGATTCATGGCGGTCCGCAAGGCGCGTGGGGCGAATCCTGGAGCTACCGCTGGAACCCACAGGTGTTCGCTTCCGCCGGCTACGTGGTCGTGATGCCAAATCCGCGCGGGTCCACCGGCTACGGCCAGAAATTCACCGACGATATCAATGGCGACTGGGGCGGAAAAGTCTACGAAGACATCATGGCGGTGGTGGATCACATCGCCGCGCAGCGCTATGCAGATCCGGATCGCATGGCGGCGGCGGGCGGTTCCTATGGCGGCTACATGGTGGACTGGATGCTCGGCCACACGAATCGCTTCAAGGCGCTGGTCTCGCACGCGGGCGTTTTTGACCTGCGCAGTATGGCCGGTGAAACCGAGGAGCTGTGGTTTCCCAAGTGGGAGTTCGGCGGCATGCCCTGGGAAAATCCCGAGACCTACGAAAAATGGTCGCCTAGCTATTTCGTGAAGGATTTTAAAACCCCCACGTTGGTGATTCACGGCGAGCTCGATTACCGCGTGCCGGTGGGCCAGGGAATGCAGTTGTTCACGTCGCTGCAGATGCAAAAGGTGCCGTCAAAGATGTTGCTCTTTCCCGACGAAGGCCATTGGATTTTGAAGCCGCAGAATAGCGTGCTGTGGTACAGCAGCTTTCTGGATTGGATCGGTGAGTGGCTGAAAAAGCCCGCAAACTAGTTCGATTTTCGCTGCTCCTTGCCGCCGCCCTTCTCACTGCTTGCGGATCGCCCGAATCGAAACTCCGCAAGAAGCTCGCGAGCACGCAGACCGGCACCATTCAACTGCCGGCGGGCCGCATCGACGTCTCCGCCGAACTGAGACTCGCCGACGGCGCGCACGATCTCGAAATCTTCGGTGCAGGCAATACGTTGCTCAAAGCCGCCGACGAGTTCAAGGGCCGCGCGATTATTGTCGGCGAGGGTGCGCGCAATATCCGGCTTCGCGGCTTCGCGATCGATGGAAACCGCGTGGCGCTCGAGCGTCCGCTCGAAATGGTCCCGCCGGAGAATGCTTTCCGCGTCTACTATCACGACAACGGACTGCTATTCGACCGCGTCGACGGTCTCGAGATCCGCGACGTGCGTTTCGTCAACGTCACCAATTTCCCGATCCTCACCAGCCGGTCCTCCCGCATCCGCATCGAGCGCGTCGAAATCGCCGACTCGGGCTCTCGCGATGCGAAAGGCCGCAACAATATGACCGGTGGAATCGTAATTGAAGAGGGCGCGCGCGATTTTGAAGTGCGCGGCTGTACGTTCCGCCGCATCCGCGGCAATGCGTTATGGACCCACTCGTTGTATACCTCGCCTCGCAACGAAGACGGGCGGTTTCTCGAGAATCATTTCGACTACGTCGGTCGCGACGCGATTCAGATTGGTCACGCCACCCGTATGCGCGTTGAAGGCAACACTGGGATTCGCATCGGGTATCCGTCGGAAATGGTCGACGCGGAACACCTGGGTACGCCTGTCGCGATCGACACCGCCGGCAATGTGGATCGCAGCGAATATGTGCGCAACCGTTTCGAGGAGATCAACGGCAAATGCATCGACCTCGATGGATTCCACGATGGCGTCGTCAGCGAGAACCGCTGCGTGAATCGGCTCCGCGTAGAGGAGTATCCCTACGGGCACTTCGGAATCGTGATGAACAACACCAATCCCGACATGCACTCCCAGAATGTCGAGATCGCGCGCAACGAAGTCGACGGCCTTAAGTTCGGAGCGATTTACCTGATCGGCTCGGGTCACCGCGTGACTGACAACGTATTTCGCGATGTGAGCCTGGCCGGCTGCAACGAAACGGCTGCGCTGTTCGGATGCCTGTATAAAAAGGATGAGCCGGATCTGCTCCAGTCCGGTATCTACCTGGGGCGCGGGGTGGTTCGCATGGAAGATACGCGCGGCAATACGATTCGGGGCAACAAGATCTCGGGGCATCGCATGAAGACGCGCTGCATCGCCGCCGCACCCGGTGTTTCACTCGCGCAAAACACCATTCAAGCTAACGATTGCTCTGACGAGCCTGCCCGTCCCTGACCGCGGTGTGCGCTGACGTATCCTGTCTCTGATGGCGATCGAGTTTCGAAACGTGTTCGCGCCGCCGCTGGCCGGCTTCAGCGTTACCGCACCGGCAGGCGCCATCATCGGCCTGATCGGCGAGAAGACTTCCGGCATTACGGAGCTATTGAAGCTGGCTGCTGGAATCACGCAGCCGGAGCAGGGCGAGATTATCGCCGGACCGGAGCGGCGCTTCGTCGCGCTGGGCGACGCTTTGAATCTCGCGCCAGCCGCGGTGATCGCAATGGACCAGGCGCTGGCCACCCAGGACGCGCTGGTGCGCGCGCGAACTCTGACCGCGCTGGATCGATTGCGCCGCGCGGGCTCCACCATTCTCATCGCAACTCACGAAGAGCGCCTGCTCGAATCGCTCTGCGACGAAGTGTGGTGGCTCGACGGCGGGACGCTCGCCTCAAAAGGGGATCCGCGCGAAACGCTCGATCATTACCGGCGCTTTGTCGCCGAACGCGTGCGGAGTTGGGGCGAAACCATTCCGCCGCGTCTTGCTCCCAGCTACCGCCGCGGCGATGGGCGCGCCGAAGTGCTATCCATCGAAACTCGCGGCGCCGACGGTAAGCCGACCATCGTATGGAAAAGCGGGGAGCTTGTCAGCGTCCGCGCCATCGTGCGTTTCCATGAAGCCGTGGAGTCGCCTGTCATCGGCATGCTGATCCGCACGCAGATTGGATTCGAGGTGTACGGAACCAACACCGAGCTGGAGCACGTCGCGGTCGGCGCCTGCAAATCCGGCGAGACCGTCGCAGTGGTGTTCCAGTTCCTGTGCGACCTCTGCCCCAGCGCTTACACCGCGACGCTCGCCTCGCACGATCCCGACGGCACCGCGCACGACTGGCTCGACGACGCGATCGCGTTCACCGTGACCGACGAGCGTTACACCGCCGGCGTCGCGAATCTGCACGCGAAAGTGACTGTGGAGCGGGAAGCCTCTGATCCCGCGGCGGTGTGAACCTACTTCCCCTCGAGCAGAAAAGTCGGCGCCAATCCCGTCAGCGTCGAAAATCCAGGCGACCCCGCGACGCTCAGCCAGCTCGAACACCCATGCACCTTGCCGAGGAAAGAATGCGGGTGCACGTCCACCTGCATATCCTTCATCATCAGGCTGCCGTACTGCATCAGCGGAAATACCACCCGCGCGGGCTCGGCGACTTCCTGCACCACGTACGGCGTTCGCATGGCTTGACGCAGCGCTTTTTCCCAACCCAGATCGTCGGTGCGCGCGCCGTAGACTGTGCTCAACTCCGCGTTGTCGTCATTCGGCTTCAGCACCAACTTGGTGCGATGCTTCATCACGAAATCGGGCAAATCTACTTTGTGATTCTTGTAAGTGGTTTTGGCCGCCTGCACCAAGCGTGTCCACGGAACGAAATCCTTGATCGCGCGGCGCTCCGCCGCGGGGAACTTCGCAGTCACCGCGTCGTCGGTCAGCAAATCGAAAATGGCGCGTTTGGATCCCAACTCGGTGCGGAAACTGTTCACCATGCAAACGGCGCGCTCTTTGTAAGCGCGCACCAGCGGATGCGTCAGGTCGAAACGCACCAAGAATTCCTGCAGCTTCACACGCCGATAAACAATGTCGATGGTGAAATCGCCGCGCCGAAGCACGCCATTGCGATACTCGATCTGATCCGGTGAAATAATCTCGGTCGGGAATCCCTCGCTCGCAAAAAACTCGGCGAGCAGCGCGTATTCGCTCGAATCGGCGCCCTGGAACGGCTGCCGGAACTCGACAATCGCGATACGCGGCTTCTTCTGCTTGCCCCCGCATTGCTTGTACGCCTTGGTGAGCACCGTCAGCAGCGGCTTCGCGCCGCCTAGTTTTTTCAGCTTGTATTTCTTGCGGAACTCGCGCAGCGGGGGGGTGTCGAAATACAGGTCGCCCAGCGTCTCGCCAAAAAGCACCCCCGGCGCAGCGTCCGGACTGTGCGAATCAAATCGTAGCGTCCCGTTGTGCAGGTTCGCGCTCAGCAGACCCGTGATGCTTCCGAAATCGTAGCCGGGATCCACGGCCGCCAGCATCCGTTCCGCCGGCAGCAACTGCAGCCGGGCCAGCAACGCCGGATTCGCCAGCGCCATCTGCTCTACGCGCGAGATCGCTGACAGCACGGTTTCGGCCGCCTTGGCCATCGCCGCGTAATCGCGATTGCTCAGGAAATGCGGCCGCAGTACGGGCGAGATGGGGCGGCCGGAAAGTTTGGCGGCCTTGATCTGGTCCTCCAGACCTTTGGCCCAAGCCAAATCTATGTACGGCTCGCCCTCGATTAATTTGTGATAACGGGCGATTGCCTCGCCAACCTGCGTCATGCGGTTTTCTGAGGGTTAGTATCGCACGACGGATCGCGGCTTCGAAAGGAACTATTCTCGATTTACACGATTAAACTATTGATAATAAAAGAGTTATAGTTTAAACAAAATTGTGCCAGTTTGATTCTTTCGAGCTCGGCAACGGCCTAACGCTGGTTGGCTTGGAGAACCTTCTTGCGCAGCCGGATCGAGCTCGGAGTCACTTCCACTAACTCATCTTCGCGAATAAACTCGATCGCTTGTTCCAGATTCAACAGCCGCGGCGGCACTAATCGGATCGCCTCATCCGCGCTCGACGCACGCATGTTGGTCAGCTTTTTTTCCTTCACGATGTTCACGTTCAAGTCCGCATCGCGCGAATTTTCGCCCACGATCATGCCCATATAAACTTCGGTCTGTGGCGATACAAACATTTCGCCACGTTCCTGTAGATTGAAGATCGCATGCCCGGTAGTCTTGCCGGCCCGATCCGCCACAAGCGATCCCGTGGGTCGCGTCGGAATTTCGCCCTGCCATTCGATGTATCCGTGGAACAGCGAATTCATGATCGCCGTGCCGCGCGTGTCCGTCAGCATTTCGCTGCGCAACCCGATCAGCCCGCGCGACGGAATGTGAAACTCCAGCCGTACGCGACCCGACCCGTGATTGACCATCTTCGCCATCTTGCCCTTGCGCGACCCCAGCTTTTCGATCACTACGCCGATGTACGTCTCCGGGCAATCGATCACCAGAAGTTCCACCGGCTCCTGAACCTTTCCGTCGATCGTTTTGGTGAGAATCTCCGGCTTGCCCACCGCCATCTCGAAACCCTCGCGCCGCATCATCTCGATCAGAATCGCGAGCTGTAGTTCGCCGCGGCCCATCACTTTAAACGCGTCCGGTCCACCGGCTTCCTCCACTCGAATCGAAACGTTGGTCAGCAGTTCCTTGTCGAGCCGGTCCCGCAGGTTTCGCGACGTCACGTAGTTCCCCTCGCGGCCCGAAAACGGTGACGTATTGATGGTGAACGTCATCGCGATCGTCGGCTCGTCGATCTGGATGTGCGGCAGCGGCGTGGGCGTTTCGGCGCTGGTTACGGTTTCGCCGATGGTGATGCCCTCGACCCCAGCGATCGCCAGAATGTCTCCAGGCGTACCCACCGTTTCGTCCACACGCTTCAGTCCTTCGAACGAATACAACTTCGTGATCTTAGTTTTGTGGAAACTGCCGTCCAGCTTCGCGATCGCCACTTCGTCGCCGAATCGCAGCGTGCCGTTGAACACCCGCCCGATCGCGAGCCGACCCAGGTAATCGCTGTAATCCAGATTCGCGACCAGCAATTGGAGCACGCCATTCGGATCGCCTGTAGGCTCCGGAATG
This sequence comes from Bryobacteraceae bacterium, assembly GCA_036006545.1. Classification (GTDB taxonomy): domain Bacteria; phylum Acidobacteriota; class Terriglobia; order Bryobacterales; family Bryobacteraceae; genus Palsa-187. The sequence goes on along the minus strand of DASYPO010000024.1, from coordinate 2,885 downwards.
TGCTTCACAATTGCCTCGAAGAGCGGCCGCAGATTCACCGCTTCGCCATCCTGATCCGTCTTGGCGATGCCCGCCTTGGCGTTGGTGTACACCACCGGAAAATCGAGCTGGTCTTCCGTCGCATCCAGATCGATGAACAGGTCGTACACCTCGTTCAGCACTTCCTGAATGCGCGCGTCGGGGCGGTCGATCTTGTTGATCACCACGATCGGCGGAAGCCGGGCTTCGAGCGCCTTCATCAGCACGTAGCGCGTCTGCGGAAGGGGGCCTTCGCTCGCATCCACCAGCAGCATCACGCCGTCGACAAGTTTGAGCGCGCGCTCCACCTCGCCTCCGAAATCGCTGTGGCCCGGCGTGTCGACAATATTGATTTTGTAGTCGCCATAGCGCACGCCGGTGGCCTTGGCGAGAATGGTGATGCCGCGCTCGCGCTCCAATTCATTCGAATCCATGGCGCGTTCGGCATGGCTTTCGTTGGCGCGAAACACGCCGCTCTGATTGAACATCGCGTCGACCAGCGTGGTTTTGCCGTGATCAACGTGAGCAATGATCGCGACGTTACGAACTTGAGAACGTACAGACATTAAGTTCCATGTTCGCACGCTCCCCGAAGAGGATTGCTCTATTTGCCCTTTAACTTAGCGCCGCCGACTGAAAAATCCCACGCGCGGACGCTGATACTTTTGCCGGAGATCTCGACCGGCGTGAATTCGATCAACGCGTACTCGCCCGGCTCCAGCGGCTTGGTGGGCCAGATCTTGAAGACAAGTTCGCCCACCTGCTTCTTGAAAGTCTCGATTTCGATCTGTTCTTCCACTACTTCGTTGGACACGGGAATGATGGCCAGCTTCTCCACCACGCGCGCACCCTTCTTCGGCGTTAGCTTAATGATGCCGAAGCGTTCCTCGGTCGCGAGACGGAAGTAAAACTCCGGCCGGTCTTCGGTGATCTTGAACAACGCCGATTCTCCATCCACTTCCAGCGTGCCTTTGCCCGACACGATCGGAATCGGCGAGAGCACCTTCAGCACACTCCGCTTCTTATCGGTGACGACCTTTGCTTCCGCTTCTTTCAGCGGGTCCAACTTGTCGCCGTGTAGGTAATACGCGCCGGGATCCTGCGGCACCGCGGCGATTTCCTGTTTCATCTGCCGCTCGGCTTTGTCTTCCTCTTCCTGTGCCTTGGCCTCCTCGCGCACCACCACCTCGCGCTCGGCTGCTTCTTTTTTGGTGCGATCCAGATCGACCAGTTCTTTCGGAATCTCTTCCCAATCGCTGCGTTCGGTGCTGTAGTAGCGCACGCGATCCGGCTGCACCTGGTACTCGCGCACTAACTGAAAGGTCCCGTCCTTGAGGTACAGCTTGATGGTCTCGGCGAATCCGGCGAGGCCGCAGAGGAACAGCAAAATGACGACGCGCGGCATGATTTACTCCATTTGTATTAACGGCGCCTGCATCTATTATGGATGAATGCGCTATCGCCCACTCGGCCGTACCGGAATCGAAGTCAGCGAAATCGGATATGGCGCTTGGGGCATCGGCGGTAAACAATGGCTGGGCGGCGCCGACGACGAATCGCTGCGCGCCTTGCGTCGGGCGATCGAGCTGGGACTGAATTTCATCGATACTGCGTTGGCTTACGGCGACGGGCACAGCGAAAAACTCGTGGGGGAAGTTGTCCGCGCATCGAAAGCACCGGTTTACATCGCGACCAAAGTCCCGCCCAAGAATCGCCTGTGGCCCGCGAGGCCCGGTATCGCGATCGATGAAGTTTTCCCGTACGACTATATCGTGAGTTGCACCGAAGAGAGCCTGCGAAATCTCGGCACTGAACGCATCGACCTGCAGCAGCTCCACGTCTGGAATCCCGAGTGGCTCGCAAATGACGACTGGCGCCGCGCTTTTGAGGATCTCAAGAAGTCCGGCAAGGTTCGTTTCGTCGGGATGTCCATCAGCGACCATCTGCCCGATACCGCGCTCGACCTGGTAAGGACTGGCCTGATCGATACCATTCAGGTCATCTACAACGTCTTCGATCAGTCGCCCGAAGCCAATCTTCTGCCGCTCGCGCAGCAACACCAAGTCGGGATTCTCGCGCGCGTGCCGCTCGACGAAGGTGGCCTCACCGGCTCGATCACCGAAGACACGGTCTTCGAGAAGAGCGATTTCCGTGCCTGGTATTTTCGTGGCGACCGCAAGCGCGAAGTGGTGGAGCACGTCGCCGCGCTGCGCGCCGATCTTGGCGACGTTTCGCTTCCCCAAACCGCGCTGCGCTTCTGCCTCACGCATCCTGCCGTTTCGACCGTGATCCCCGGAATGCGCCGCGTGTCGAGCGTCGAATCCAACATCGCCGCCTCCGACGCGGGGCCGCTGGATGCGGAGACGCTCAACAAGCTGAAGCACCACGCCTGGCCCCGAAACTTCTACAACTGAGGTGGGGCCAGCCATTCAGGTTCGCTTCGGGGAGTAATTGTGGCGCGGGCTTCAGCCCGCACCGTCGGCTTCAGCCGGCGGTTCCCCGGTTTGTGAGCCAGGCGATCTTTTCTTGACCCTCCTGGGGCTACCCAGCAAATCGCTGGCTGAAAGTAGCCAAGAAAGCCTGTCCCCACTGCTACCTTGGAATTCTGTGCGCCTCGGCCACCATACCTCCATCTCGGGCGCGCTCGAGAACTCCGCCATCGAAGCCCACAATCTCGGCGCCAATACCTTCCAGATTTTCTCCTCCAGCCCGCGGCAATGGAAAGCTTCCATCCCTAGCGTGCCCGGCATCCTCGCGCTCCAGCGCGCCCGCGAGAAATTCGACCTCCACCCGCTGGTCATCCACGACAATTACCTGATCAACCTCGCCTCCGCCCACGAAGAAACCCGCGTCCGATCCATCGAAGC
>DASYPO010000023.1:0-20774 GCA_036006545.1 Bryobacteraceae bacterium | reverse complement strand
CACCTTTGTTCTCAATATCGGAAAGGCGACTGAGCGCGACCACGTACTCCTCGCTGCCGTACCGGATCGACAGGCGAGTGCTGGCCTCTTCGACGTCGCGGAAGCTCAATTTCAGCTTCTGGCGGATCTTCTTGAGTTTCTCCCCGGCTTCTTCCATGATAGAGAATCGCAGCGGCTGCCGGGCGTCGCCCGACCTAAGTGTCAATAACGCCGCCAGATATGGAGGCTCCGTGAGATTATACCGGGCGAAGGTAAACTCGGCAAGGAGTTTCGTTTTTTCGGTGTTCGGATTTCGGAACAGTCGGATAGACTATCTGGTTTTTTGAAACAGAGGTAAGGGAAAAGGATCCTATTTGCGACTTGTTGTTGGGGTAACTGGTGCCAGCGGTTCGATTTACGGTTGGAGGTTGCTGGAAAAGCTGCGTTCCCGCGCAGACGCCGAAGTGCATCTAATCCTCTCCCGTTCGGGCGAACGAACGGCCTATTTGGAAATGGGAAAAGCCGCTGCCGATTTTCGCCAGTTGGCCCATTGCAGCTATCCAGTGGAGGATATCGGGTGCCGCCTGGCGAGCGGATCGTTCGCCATGGATGGCATGGTGATCGCGCCTTGCTCGATCAACACCATGTCTGCGATCGCGAGCGGCATCAGCTCGAACCTTATGATCCGCGCCGCGGATGTGACGCTGAAAGAGCGGCGCCGGCTGGTGCTGGTGGTCCGCGAATCGCCCCTGCACCTGGGACATTTGCGCTCGATGACCGCGCTGGCTGAAATGGGCGCCATCATTGCGCCGCCGGTCCCGGCGTTCTATCATCATCCGCAATCGGTGGAGGAGATCGTGGAACATACGGTGGATCGGGTGTTGGACCTGGTGGGGCTGCCGTCGGCGGATGCACGGCGCTGGGACGGGCCGCGATGAAGCCGCGGCCTCCGAAGAAATCGGCCAAGCCGATGCGCGTCGCGTTCCAGGGTGAACTGGGTGCCTTTAGCCAGGAGGCAATTCGTCAATTGCTGGGCGACCGGGCCCAGCCCGTGCCCTGCCAGCGCTTCGATCAGGTTTTTGCGGCGTTGAAAGCGGGTGATACCGACGCCGCCGTGCTGCCCATCGAGAATACGCTGGCGGGATCGGTTCACGAAAATTACGACCTCCTGATCAAATATGATTTTGAAATTACCGGCGAAACCAGCGTGCGGATCGTTCATCATTTGATCGCGCCTCCGGACGTAACGTTTCGAGATATTCGCCGGGTGTATTCGCATCCGGTGGCTCTGAATCAGTGTCTGGATTTCTTCGCGCGCCACAAGAATATCGAGCGAATCACGTTTTATGACACGGCGGGCAGCGTAAAAATGGTCATGGCAGAGCGGCCGGAAGGCGGCGCCGCAATCGCCTCGGAACTGGCTGCGAAGAACTATGGGGGGCGGATCCTCAAGCGCGAGATCGAAGACGATCGCCAGAATTTTACGCGGTTCTTCCTGCTGGAGCCGCGCGGGTCGAAGCCCCGGACCCCACGCGGAAGCGCCAAGGAATGGAAAACGTCGTTGGTGTTTTCGACCAAGAACGTACCGGGAGCGCTGTTCCGGGCCTTGGCCGTGCTGGCGCTCCGGGACCTGAACCTGGTGAAGATCGAATCGCGTCCGCTGCGCGGCAAGCCGTGGGAATATCTGTTCTATATCGACCTGATGGGCCATCGCGAGGACCACAAGGTTCGTAACGCGCTGGGTCACCTGGCGGAGTTTGCCGATTTTTTGCGGGTGTTGGGGAGTTACCGGGCGGCGTGAAGAAATGGAGGGCGGACCCCCCCTGGTCCGCGCAAGACGCCCTCGTCCTGCACGAGACGGCCGACGAGAGCGTCGGCCGCGGGTCAGGGGACCCGCCCTCCTAAGATTTCCGGTTTGCGACCGGGATCACGGCTTTCAGCGCCGTATGCGTGGCGGAAAAAGCGCACACCTTGGTATCGACCAGGCCCGCGGCTTTGGTGGCAGCCATCACGTCGTTCTGGGTGATCGCCTTCACACCTTTCGGATAGACGATCCATACCGCGCCGGCCGGATGAATCGCAATTTTGAGTGATTCCAGGCGATCGAGGTCGAGCATCTTCCCTGCCCCGAAGAACACGATGTCCGTTCCGGGCCCGGCACGCTTGACGATCGTCGCGCCGCGCTCGGTGAGTTCGCCCGCAAGCGTCGTGTCACTCACGCCAAGGATCACGACCTTGTGACCCGGTTTGACACCGATCTTGTCGAGGCGCGACGGTGGATGCAGGATTTTTTGCTCCCATTTCGACGCCGCGGCGGGACCGAGGTCGAGCTCAAGTGCGCCCTCCGCTGAGTCGATCTTTAGCCAATCGCCGGTGGCCTTGACCTTGCGTATGGACTTGAAGGGAATCTTGACGCGGAAGTCGCCGCGAAAGAGGACGTAGTCGGTTTCGAGCATCGCGTGTCCGTCCGAAACTTGCTTGTCGAAACGCGCTTTGCAGTTGGTTTCCTGACCCATGTTAGTTCTCGTCCCTATTAGTTCTCGATGGTTATTTGCTCGCCGAATTTCTTGCCGAGCGCGCGCAGCGTCGCCTCGATGGTCGAGGTGTGGCCCATGAGGAATCGCGAGACGAAGCGAAAGATCACGTTGTAGACCTCTCCGTTTTCCGTAATGCGCAGGTCCGTGCCGGCCGGGGTGGGCGTCAGTTCGTAGACCCATGTGCCGCCGAACGGAATCCCAGTCGAAATAATTTTGGTTTCGAGCCGCTGCGGCGGATCGGCGCGAATGCGCTCGAACATGACGGGCTCGCCTTGGCCAAGGTCCTCACGCCAGACCTTGTGGCCGTTACGCTCGGGAAGAATCTCATATTTGCCGAAGCCGGGACGCCAGTCCTGGGGACCGTCGATCGCCGCCCACACCGCTTCAGCCGGCTGACCGAAACGGGCGCGTTTCGTCGCGACGTGTTTGACGGGGAGAATCGCGCCGATAATCGCGACCAGCGCTACCAGCGCCGCCAGCGTGCCGAGGATGATCCAGAGCCATTTCATACGCCCTTCCCTTTCATACGGCCTTCCTTTCGGGTTTGGAATGCGCTGCGATGTATTCGCCGGCGGCGCGTGCGAGCAATTCCAGACCGCGCAGCGCATCGCGGCGTTCAGTAGGGTTGAGTCGCGCGAGCATGCCCTTGACCCGCTCGGGTTCGAGCACAGTTTTCTGATCGCGAATGCGGGCGCCCGCGGTCGTGAGCCGAAGGGCTACTTTGCGCCCGTCATTTGGATCGGGTCCGCGGGCGACGTAACCGTCGCGTTCCAGACGATCGACGGTCAAGCACATGGTCGAGGCGGTCACGCCCATGTGGCGCGCCAGATCGTTGAGCGCGGTGGGCTCGAGTTCGTCGAGATGATCCAGCACGCTGGCTTGGTGTGCGCTGATGACTTTTCCGGCTGCTTCGTCGCGGACGTGGCGCGTATGGCAGGCGAAAAAGATGCGCGGGTAATTGTTCATCACCTGGCGCACGGCGTCCATAGGTGGATTGTAGCCGAAGATAGTTTGATTAGTCAAACCAAATGGAGTGCGCGCACGCGACGCAAGTGGATAACTCAATCCAACGCAGCGGTCGCTTAGGGTACGGGAACCCTGAAAATATTGCGCTGCGCGGTGAACTTCGGGAAGGCGTAGATCGACGGGTTGGGTGAGGGAAAAGCTCCAGCCACTGGAAACACCTTGGCACCTGGTAGAGCGGCCGCCTCGGCGGGGGATCGAATTCCGGCAGGCGGCAGGGGAGGAAGAAGCTGCCCCGCGCCTAAAGGAACTGCATACACGCTCTGCCCGCCCACCATGCTCACATAGAATAGTTTCCCGTCCGGTGACCAACTCACGGGCTCCGGAGCGTCGCGAGCGCGATTGCCGCATATACAGATGGTCGTGGGAGAACCGCCATCCAGCGGATACAGCACGGTCGCGCCACTGCCGGTTTCGTCCATCCCGGCCGGTACCGACACGGCTACATATTTCCCGTCCGGGGAAATGCCATTCAACGACAAGACCGCTTGGGGCAGCACTTTTCGTGAATCGCCGCCGTCAGCATTGACGCGATAGACGAACGCGTCATCTTTCCCATAGGCCGCGTAAAAGATGTCGCCGCCCGCTCCGAAGAACGCCTGCACGCCTTCGTTGGCGGTGAGCTGGCGCGGGGCGGATCGGCCGTCCAGCGTCGCCAGCCACACCCCTGGACGCCCGGTTTCCTTGGGGGCGGAAAACACCACGCGCTTACCGTCGGGAGAGACGTTATAGTGCCACATCTGAAATTCGGGCAAAACCCGCTGGCGTTGCCCCGATTCCAGGTCCGTCACCCACAAGCTTCCGTAGGCGAGGAGCAGCCCTCCGGCGGCGCGCACGATGTAATACAACTTCTTGCCGCCGGAAGAAAATGTCGGCAGAAAGCTGTAGGCATCGGACGTAATTTGCCGGTCGCCGCGTGAGTCGTGGACCCATATCTTGTCTTGGTATGTGCCAATGGAGGTGAGGAAGGAGCGACCGTCAGCAGCGAACGCGATCCCTTCTTCTTCGGTAGGGCCTGAGGTGACTTCCTCGGGCGTTCCATCCGGGAAGCGCTGTCGCCAGATGTGGTTCCCGCTCCCAGTGTCGGCCGTGAAATACATCCACTTCCCATCGGGCGACCAGGCAGAGTTGGCACATTGCGCAGGCTGGGGTCCGACCTTCTTGCCTTTCGAGCTCCCGTCGAAGGGCGCCACGCGGCAGGGCTGCCACCGTCCGACAGCTTCCATCGCGTTCATGAGGAGCTGCTTGCCGTCTGGCGAAAGGCGTGGGAGGTGATTCATGATGCCATCCTCCATATACACCGTGCGCTGGTCTGAGCGGCTCTCGGTGGAAGTAGCGACGGCCATCGTTACGCCCTTGCCGGTCATATAGGAAAACAGGAGCCTGGGTTGAGTGGGAGGCCCGTTGGCGTGTCCGGCGATCCAGGAAAGCCCCATCCCGTTGGTAAGGAACCGCCGCGGCTCCTGACCTCCTACAACGGGAACGATCCAAGTGTTAAAGCCGGAAGTTTCGAACGTCGAGTAGGCGATTCGCGACCCGTCGGGGGAGAAGCGGGGGTCACCCTTGAAGGGCACGCCGTCATGGGTGAGCTGCACCGCATCTCCGTCCGGTAGAAGCTTCACGTAAATCTCGTTGGGAGCCCCGTATGATTGGACTCCGGTCCCGAGCCCGCCGACGAATGCCAGCATGCGACCGTCGGGCGAGAGGGCCGGGTCGATGGCGGAGTCGACGTTGGTGAGCTGCGTGTATTGCGTTCGAACCGGATTGATCGGCCGGAGATTACGGAACACGATGAGCGCAGCGCCCGCCAGTAGGATCACGACCGCTGCGCTGGCAATCCATGTGAATCGCCGTACGGGACTTGATGGAGTGGATACGGGTGCGAGGGGGGCCTGTGTCTCGGTGGTCTGGCGCAGCAGGCGGCGCAGATCGGCGACCATCTCGCGCATCGACTGGTAACGGTCAGCCGGATCCTTCTGGAGTGCTTTCTCAACAATGCGGCGGACCGGCTCCGGAATACCTTCCGGCAACGGCTGCGTCGCTGCGTTAATTATTTTCTGCAGGATCTCGAGGTCCGACGCGCCTTCAAAAGGTCGGTTGCCGGCCAGCGCTTGATACAGCACGATCGCAAACGAAAAAACGTCGCTGAGGGCGTCCTGCACTTTTCCCGACGCCTGCTCGGGCGACATATAGGCGATGGTTCCGATCAGTGCGCCCTGGCGGGTGAGCTCGTCGGTGATGGTGCGGGTCGCATCGGCAGCGGAAGCGGGACGTTCGGACAGCTTGGCGAGTCCGAAGTCAGCCAGCTTGGCATAGCCGCTTTTGGTAATCAGAATATTTGCGGGTTTGATGTCACGATGCAGGATGCCGGCCTCGTGGGCAGCCGCCAATCCATCCGCGACGCCGACCAGAAGTTCGACCGCATCGCGCCAGGAGCGTGACTCGGCTTTCGACCAGTCCTTAAGGGTGCCGCCGTCTATGTACTCAGTGACCAGGTATTGCGTGCCGTCGAGTTCTCCGACGTCATAGACCGTGAGAATATGCGGATGATTCAGCGACGATGCCATCTGGGCTTCGCGCTGAAAGCGGCGCCGTGCTGTGGCGTCGGCTAATTCCTGCGACAAGACCTTGATCGCCACGGGACGACCAAGCTTCGTGTCCCAAGCCCGATACACCACACCCATGCCCCCCGCGCCGATGAGCGCCAGGATTTCGTAGGGGCCGAGTTTGTCGCCCACAGAGAGCGGCATGTGAGTGATACAGGCAAGTTTAGCCGATTAAGAAACGGAGGGTCCTGAGTCAGGCGCGCGGAGAAGCTTGTACAGGTTGTAGGCAGGCAACAAGATCGCCTGCCCCACAAGACAGCCCACTGACAGCAGAAGCTGTACTATTCGCGCGCGGGCGACGGATCCTTGCGCGTCAGCTCTTCCGACAGAATAATCGCGTCCGCCAATTCCTTCATCGGCCGACGCAAACGGCGGCTTTCGTTACGCATCTTCAGATACGCCTCTTCTTCGGTGAGGTTCTGACGACGCTGCAGGATACCCTTGGCTCGCTCGACCGCCTTGCGGGTTTCGAGCTGGCGCTTCATCTCTTCGGTTTCGGCGGAGAGACGCGCGTTTTCTTCCTCGAGCAGACTCTTGGCGATCGCCGCGCCCATCTGTTCGCCGATGAAGGCGATGGTCGCGATCTCATCAGGCGAGTGCTCGTGCTGCTCGCGGTGATGCACGTTGATCACGCCGATGGCCTTGCCCTTGGTGATCACGGGCACGGAGAGGAACGCTTCGTAGGTGTCCTCAACCAGCGCCGGAAAAATTTTGAAGCGCGAATCGGCGGCGGCGTTTTCGGACAGTGCGACGGCCGACTGATGCTCGGCTACCCAACCGGTGACGCCCTCACCCATTTTCATGCGCAACACGCCCAGGTCTGCCGCGTGCGGGACCTGCGAGGCGCGAAGCACGAACTCGCCCGTTTCGTACTCAGCCAGGTACACCAGGCAAGCGTCGCATTGTGTTGACTGGGCGGCCAATCCGACGATTTCCCCCAGCATTTCGTCCAGCGACAACTCCGAGCTGACGATCCGGCTCACACGGTGCAGAACGGATAGATCGGCTTCCAGAGGCTCCATCGACTCGGTGGCAATCATAGCTCCAGGCTAAAGCGGGAGCGCGGGCGGGTCCAATCAAAACTTTCTATGAGGTTGATGTCTCACTGGATCTGAAAGGTCTTAGCCGCATGCGGTTATAATCTCCGTATGCGAAGTGAATGGGTAGCGCGCCGCGCGGGCGATCAGATCCGTACACAGATCCACTACGGACGGCAGGGACGGATCACCGAAGAAATGGAACACGTGGCGAAGCGCGAGCGCATCGACCCGGAAACCGTGCGCAGCGAAGTGGCACGCGGGCGCATGATTATTCCCGCGAACATCAATCATACGAACCTGGAGCCGATGTGCATCGGCGTCAATTCGCTGTGCAAGGTGAACGCCAACATCGGGAACTCGTCGACCACTTCGGACATCGAAGGCGAACTCGACAAGCTGCGCTACGCGGTGAAGTACGGCGCCGATACGGTGATGGACCTTTCGACTGGCGGCGATATCCCGCGGATTCGCAAAGCCATCATTCAGGATTCGCCGGTACCGATCGGGACCGTGCCGATCTACGAAGCGCTGGCGCGCGTCCGCCGCGTCGAGGATTTGAACATCCGCGTGATGCTGGACGTGATCGAGGAGCAAGCCGAGCAGGGCGTGGATTATATGACCATCCACGCGGGCGTCCTGGTGCAATACATACCGCTCACTACCAAACGAGTGACGGGAATCGTCAGCCGTGGCGGCGCGATTCTGGCCGAATGGATGGTGAAAAACCACAAGCAGAATCTGCTGTACGAGCACTTCGAAGACATCTGCAAGATCTTCCAGAAGTACGACGTGAGCTTCTCGCTAGGCGACGGGTTGAGGCCGGGATCGTTGGCGGACGCGAGCGATGCGGCGCAGTTCGCCGAACTCGAGACGCTAGGCGAACTAACCAAGATCGCATGGAAATACGATGTTCAAGTGATGATTGAAGGTCCAGGGCATATCCCTATGGACCAGATCCAGATGCAGGTCGAAAAAGAGAACGTAATCTGCCAGGAGGCGCCGTTCTATACGCTGGGTCCGCTGGTCACCGATTTCGCACCGGGCTACGACCACATCACATCGGCGATCGGTGCGGCGATGATCGGCTGGCACGGAGCGTCGATGCTCTGCTACGTGACCCCAAAGGAACACCTGGGGCTACCGAATCGCGAGGACGTCAAGCAGGGTCTGATCGCGTATAAGATCGCGGCGCATGCGGCGGATATTGCGCGGCATCGGCCGGGAGCGCGGGATCGCGACGACGAACTGTCACGTGCGCGTTTCGCATTCGATTGGAAGAAGCAGTTCGAGCTATCGCTTGATCCTGAAACCGCGCAGGCGTATCACGACGAGACGCTACCTGAGGAAGGCTTCAAGGACGCGGCGTTCTGTTCGATGTGCGGACCGAAATTCTGCTCGATGAATCACTCGGTGAAGACCAAGGAATTCACTGCGGCGGATGCGGAATCGATTCTGACGCAGATCGCAACTCCGGCGGCGGCAGCGGGAGATTGAGCGGTACTCTCAAGTTATGACCGAAGTGCAGATGTTCACAATCGCACTTTCGACGGTTCCGACGATGGTTGTCGTGCTTGTGGGCATTCTGATTAGCAATATCCGGCTCGGCGACGTGCGCGATGTACTCAGAGCAGAGATGAAGACGGTGGAGGCCCACATCGAGAAGAACAGAGCGAGATGCTGCATCGGTTCGCAGAGCTCGACACGCGGCTTACACGAATCGAGAATGGGCTTGGGATGAGAGGCTCGTCCTAAATGACCGAAGTGCAGATGTTCACGATCGCACTTTCGACCGTTCCGACGATGGTTGTCGTGCTTGTGGGCATTCTGATTAGCAATGTCCGGCTCGGCGACGTGCGCGATTTGATGCGGGCTGAGATGAAAGTTGTCGAAGCCTCAGTGAAAGCAGTGGAGGCCTCGATCGAAAAGAACCACAGCGAAATGCTGCATCGGTTCGCCGAGCTCGACACGCGGCTTTCGCGGATCGAGAACGGCCTCGGTATGCGGGGTTCGTCCTAACGCAACACCACACGCCGCGCGGCTTCCAGCACCAGCACAACCGGTGGCGACGTCACCAGCACCAGCGAAGCCCACATCCTGCGGCGACTTGAAAACACCGTACTCAGGCCGGCGATCGACCCCAGTGTCAGCAGCAACAGCACCGCGAAGATAGCGTAAACTTGGCCGAGCCCTCCGCCGGCCGCAAACACCATGGCCAGTGCCACGATGGCATCCAGGGTCAAAACACCCCAGGTAATCTTGGTTAAACAATCCATATAATCTGTTACGCGCAAATCTGGGGCGAAATCGATCACGTCTGGTCGACGTAGGCGAGATATTTGCGGCAGTGCAGGCATCGAAACACGTAAGCCGTTGGCTGGTCGTCCTTTTTGAGCCCCGCGAAGAATTCTTCGAGATCGGCCCCTGAGAGGTCGTAATCCTCTTCCAGGTGTTCTTTCACGGCGCGGATGGCTTCGGGGAACTGTTCGCGCAGCTCCTTGGCGCCCGCCAGGCCGAGGAACGCCGCAGCATCGCCGCAACAGGCGAGCCATTGTTCTTGCTGCCAGCCGATGAAGCCGGGGGTGCGCGATTCGACCTCCCAGCGAACTTCGGGCGAGACGCCGTCCATCGCGCCGGCATCGTTGAAGACTGCGCCGAACCGTGCTGCAGCGGTTCCGTCGGCGATGCACCAGGGACACAGGCTGCCGCTGAGATGGTGGAATTTCTCGGAATCGACCGGGCCCGTGTAGATCAAGCCGCGGATTCGATTGCAGCCGAGGCACGGAGATTCGGATGCTTCGACGACGCCCGTCGCGACGGGATCGGGATGATACTTGAAGCTCGGTAGAGGTTCCATGCTTATTGAAAGGATGGGTTACCGGCCTCGAAACACCGCCGGGCGCCGTTCACGGAAACTCTCGACGCCTTCGGCGAAATCCGCGCTGGCTAGAATCGCGGGCATGTCATCGCGAACATGCGTGGCGGCGGCTGGCTCGCCGTGCTCGACAAACAGACGCGCCGATTTAAGCGTGGCGCGTACGCCAAGCGGCGCCTGCTGTGCGATTCGTTGGGCAATCTCGATCGCGCGCGTCAAATGCTCGCCAGGCTCGGCGATCTCCTGGACCAGACCGAGGCGTAGCGCTTCCTCGGGACCGAACTCGTCGCCGGTAAGCAGGTAGCGCATCGCATTGCCCCAGCCTGCTTCGCGGACAAGACGAAATGTCGCGCCGCCCAACGGGTAAAGCCCGCGCGCGATTTCGAGCTGGGCGAAGCGTGTGCCGCGAGCGGCGATGCGCACGTCGGCGGCGAGCAACATTTCGATCGCGATCGTGAAGCTGATCCCGTGCACGGCGATCACCAGCGGCTTGGTCAGATGGCTGCGCAACCCGAACGGATCGATCTCGCCGGCGGCCATAGGGAACGGATCGCCCGGCTGCGCGAAGCGCGTCGAGTATTCGGCTAGGTCGATTCCGCCGGTGAAGTGGTCGCCATGTGCGAACACGACGGCGCAACGTAGTTCATCATCCGCCTCGTATTCGCCGTAGGCGCGCGCCAGATCGTGAAACATCGCCGGGTTGAACGCGTTTCGTTTCGCGGCGCGATTCAGGCCCAGCAAGTAAACGTGCCCGCGGCGTTCGCGGGTGACCAACGCGTCCATACGTCTAGATCATTTCCTTGAACAGCTCGGGGCGCGGATTCGCGATCACCACCTTATTAGTGAGCAGTCCCTTAGCGGCGACCACCGCTGCGCCCGCCTCGACCGCAGCCCGCACGGCCCCGACTTCACCGGTGAGCGTCACATACGCCTTTCCGCCCAACGCCATCGCGAGCCGAATCTCCATCAGCCGGACCTCGGCAGCCTTCGCGGCGGTGTCAGCGGCTTCGATCAGCGACGCCACCGAAAAAGACTCGATAATGCCCAGCGCCGCGACCGGCTCGATCTTATTGGTCCCGGCCAGCGCGGGAAAAACAGAATCGTCGACGTTCGGAATGACGAACGAATCGATGATCGAAAAATGTCCGGCACGCGATCCGGCTTTTACGGCGGAGTCCACCGCAGCAACGTCGCCGCGCACCATCACCATGTACTTTCCGGAACAGATGCTGCGCGAGAGGATCAGCTCGACGTCCGACGTCTTAAGCATCGCGTCGCAAACCTCAAAGCCGGCCGCGACGCTGCCGAGCTCGACCAGACCGATGGAATTACCGGGCATCAAACACTCCTTGGCCACGAATAAACACGAATGAACACGGATAAGGCAACCTCATGCACGGATTTCGATGGACGCGGGACTCACTGCGGACACGGTCCCGGCGATGCTTGAGTGGATTGCCGCGCCGAGCTCATCGTCTCGCACGTCGGCGATGCGCTGCCCCGCCTTGACGCGATCTCCCTCAGCGACCAATGCATGAGCCGTCGCGCCCGCGTGCTGCTTCAGCAGAATCTTGACCTGGGTGACGGGGAGATCGCGCGAGTCGTACGGCGTCTCGGCTTCGTACTGCTCGACCTTGAGGCGCTTGCGCAACATCGCCAGCGGTACGCGCCGCGAATCTTTCATGGGATGCACCATCGGCGGGTCCACTTGCACGTACTTGTTGCCCGCGGCGCGCATATCGGCTTTGGCTTGATCGCAGGTTTCTTTGGGGAACAGATCTTCAGGACACGCATACAGCGTGCACAAGCCGCAGGCGCAGCATAATTCGGCGGACTGGTTCCACAGCGCGGCTCCCGTCGAGCTGAAACCGAGCGAGCGCATCACCTTGTGCGGTTGCACGTTGTAACCGAGTAGGTAGCGCGGGCAGAATTCAGTGCAGTAGCTGCACTGGTCGCAGGCCGATTTGCCGATGCGATTCATAGACTGCTGCGTTCGATCCTTGCGAGTAATGAGGTAATGTTCGCGCGGCAATACGATCAAGCCGCAGGTGGTCTTGGTCACCACGTCGTCCAAATCGAAGGAAAGTTTCCCCATCATGATCCCGCTGACGAAGAATCCGAAATCGGCTTCAGTGGGACCGTCCGCATGCTGGATCAATTCGCGAAAGGTGATGCCGATCGGCGCCCAGAAAGACGACGGCTTTTTCACCGCGCCATTGATCGAGACAAATTTTCGCGTGACCGGTTTCCCGTCGGCCGCGCGCGCGACATTGAGCAGAGTTTCGACGTTGCTCACCACGCAGCCGACCGCAAGCGGAATTCCAGCGGGCGGAATCAGGCGGCCGGTCGCGATGTGGACCAGTTCGTACTCGTCACCCGAGGGATAAAAATCGCCGAGCAGCACCGTGTCCATATCGGTGCCCTTCAGTTGTGCGCCGATCGCGTCGACGGCGGCGGCGTTTTTCTTCTTGATGCCGAAGCGGGCGTGTTTCGCACCGGTGGACGCGCGCATGAGCGCACCGCCCTGCACGATCGCGGCGGCTTCGTGCACCATCAGTTCGTAATCTTTGTGGAGCAATGGCTCGCACTCGGCGCCGTTGGCGAGAAGGTATTCAACCTGGCTGCGCGCTTTGACATGCGTGGGAAATCCCGCGCCGCCGGCGCCCACGACTCCGCACGATTTGAGCTGCTGAGGAAGTTGTGACATCGAGGCGAGGCACCATGATACCGCGCGCCGACTCCAGGTTAGCCCCGTATCGACGCAGCGGGAAGCTGCGGGATCGCCTGCAGCACGGGTACTTCCTCGGCCTCCACCGCTTCCACACCGTGACAGGTGATCTCGAAACGGCTATTATCGGCCCGAGTCACCAACTTCTTTTCACGCAGGAACCAAAGACTGAATTCCAGGTGCTCGCGTGGGCACTCCAGCAGTTTTTCAAGCTCCTGAAGTGACATAGATGAATGCTGGACATCCGCGGTCCGTTTGGCATAAAGCAATCCCAGAATTCCTTGACGCTTGCGCCTTTCGGCTTCCATGCCGCGCGAACTTTGCCACGATTCGAAAATTCGAAAACGGTTGGAGTCGCGTCCCGCCAATTCCACATCATGCGCCGCGCGACGACTCGCATCGCTCAGAATCTCGTGGGCCTGCGCGATCTGATGGAACAACTCCGGATTCCCGGTTTCCTGGTTATCCGGGTGGTACCTCAGTGCCAGAAAATGATACACGCGATGGATGGTCTCGTTATCCGCTTTAGGATTCACTTGCAGGATTTCGTAATAATCCAGGTCGCCTGCCGGGCTCGCGGCGGCAGCGGTGGACCCAGCCGCGGAGCCATTCTTTGGCGGCTCTCCAGCGGGACCTTGATACGCCAAGCCGATCAGATGGCGGTTGCCGCCCAGCGGCGTGCAGCGCATAACTTTACAGCGCTGGTCTAGCGGCTGACGGCCCAAGGCATTATCGATCTCACCCTTGACTGTGACCGTTTGACCCGTGTCGAGCGCCGTATGCAGCTCCACTTGGAGGCCGCCCATGCTGATATCAACGACCCGCACCGACGAGTCGGTTCTAGGACCCTGCGGGCTGATCCAGACCAGCGTCAAATCGCGTTGCGACGCAAGGGGCTTGCGGCGGGGGTGCTTGCGCTGATCGGCCTTTGATTGCAAGAAAAAACTCCTTCGGGTCTGATCGGCGGTTCCATCCGATTTCATTAACCAGCGCGTTGTAAACTAGCCTGCAGTATGCTCACACGCCGGGACTTTCTAGCCGCCTCATCCGCGGCGGCGGCCACGCAACTTTTCGGAGCGCCGACTACCTCCAAAACGCCGGATTCCGCACTCGAAAAACTCGCCGCGGTGGCCCTGCGCGAAGCCAAAAAGAACAAGGCTAGCTATTGCGATATCCGCATCGTGCGCCTGCGCGACCAGCGCATCGGCCTGCGTCTCACGCCCGAGCGCAGTACCGGCAAGACCATGGCCGTGCCGAATGTGCTGGAAGATTCCAGCTTCGGATTCGGCGTGCGTGTGATCGTGAACGGCGCCTGGGGATTCGCGTCGTCGCCGTTGGTAACCCCTGAGGAAATCGCGCGCATCACCGGCGAAGCCACGATCATCGCGAAAGCTAACGCGGCGATTCAGCCCAAGCCGGTCCAGCTCGCCCCCGTCAAGGCGTATCGCGATGTGTGGGTGACGCCGCACGACAAGAATCCGCTGGATGTTCCCATGGCGGAGAAGCTCGACCTGCTGCGCCGCGTCACCGAAGAGGTGAAAAAAAACCAGCGCGTATTCGGCGCGTCGGCATCGCTCAATCTCCGCAGCGAGGACAAATACTTCGCGTCCTCCGAGGGTTCGTCGATCCAGCAATTAATTCTTCAAATCTACGGCAACATCGACGCCAATGCCGTCGACCGGCAGAACGGCGTCTCGCGTAATCGCAGCTATGTTCCCACGCAGGCGTCAGCGGGGTGGGAATATGTGCCGGAGATGAATCTCGAAGAGAACGCCCAACGCATTCGCGAAGAAGTTTTGGAACATCTGACGGCGCCCGCGGTCAGGCCCGGCAAAAAGGACCTGATCCTGATGCCGAATCATCTGATGCTCACGATTCACGAGAGCGTCGCGCACCCGACTGAGCTCGATCGCGCGTTGGGATACGAAGCAAACTATGCCGGCACCAGCTACATCACTCTCGACAAGCGCGGGAAACGCATCGCCAGCGAGCACTGCACCTTCGTCGGCGATCGGACTTCGCCGCGTGCCCTCGCCACCTGCGGCTATGACGACGACGGTGTGAAGACCACTGAGTTCGTCATCATCGAGAAAGGCATTTTCCGCAACTACCAGACCACGCGCGAGCAGGCGCACCTGGTCGGCGACAAGGAATCGCACGGCTGCTGCCAGGCGGACTCGTGGGCCACAGTGCCGTTCCAGCGCATGCCCAACGTTCATTTGAGACCCGGTCCTAAGGAAACTACGCTCGAAGATCTGATTGGCGGAATCGAGGATGGGGTGCTGATCGACGGACGCGGCAGCTACTCGATCGACCAGCAGCGCTACAATTTCCAGTTCGGTGGCGACGCGTTCTGGGAAATCAAGGGCGGCAAGAAGCGCGGCATGATTTCACGTGTGTCCTATCAGGCGCGCACTCCCGATTTCTGGCAGGCATGCGACGGCGTGGCGGGGCCCGCGTACTGGAAGCAGTGTGGAACCACCGGCGATGCCAAGGGCGAACCGACGCAGATTAATTCCATCAGTCATGGGTGCTCGCCGTCGCGATTCCGCAAGGTGGACGTGATTCTGACGGATTAGACGCACTGGACAAACGGACATGCTGACTAAAGACGAAGCACAGAAGCTTGCGGAGAAGGTTGTGAAGCTCTCCACTTTTCCGGAATGCCAGGTTTCAATCACCTCTTCCGAACAGGCGTACACGCGTTTTGCGAACAACGGAATCACCACTGCGTCCTTTTCCGTGCGTCACAATGTGGCGATTTCGGTGACACGCGAAGCCCGCACGGGCTCGACCGCGACCAACGATTTGGACGACGCCTCGCTGCGTGCCGCTGTGAAGAAGGCCGAGGAACTGGCGGCCATTGCTCCGCCGAATTCCGAACGGCTCGCGGCGCTGGGCCCACAAACCTATCCGCAGGTGAACGATTTCGATGCTAAAACCGCAGCGGCGCGTTCGCCGGAAATGGTTCCACACGTCAAGACCATCATCGATGCGGCGCTGGCGCAGAAAATGGTGGCCGCCGGATTGATCGAGCGCTCGCACCGCGTGACCGCGATCGCCAACAAGGCGGGTGTCTTCGGATACCACAGCTCGGCCGATTCGCAGCTCACGACAACCATTCGCATGCCGGACGGGTCGAGTTCCGGCTGGGCCGGGCAGCCGTCAACCAAGCTGTCGGAGATCAACACCGCGAAGCTGGCCGCGGACGCGATCGAGAAATGTCGCCGTTGGAAAAATCCGCAGCGCCTCGAGCCCGGCAACTATACCGTTGTCCTTGAGCCAACGGCGACGGGCGATTTAGTTCGGCTGATCGGCGGCGGATTCTCGGCGCGCAACAGCGAAGAGGGTCGCACCTTTTTGAGTAAGCGCGGCGGCGGAACCATGCTCGGGGAAAAACTGTTCCCCGAATTCATCACGCTGCGGACAGATCCGTTCGATCCGCGCATGCCTTCCTCGCCCTGGACCGGCGATTGGCTGCCTACCCGCGCCATGACCTGGATCGATAAGGGCGTGATCGCGAATCTGGCGTACGACCGTTATTGGGCGGAGAAAACCGGTAAACCCGCGACGCCCTCGCTCGGTGGCGGATTCGGCGGTGGGGGTGGCGGCGGAGGCGGTGGTGGCGGCGGTGGTGGCGGGGGTTTTGCCAGCGGAGGCGCGTTCATTCTCGAAGGCGGCGAAACTCCGCTCGAGAAAATGATCGCGTCGGTCGAGCGCGGCCTTCTCGTCACGCATTTCTGGTACATCCGTTTCGTGAACACGCAGACGCTGCAGCACACCGGGCTGACTCGCGACGGGCTGTTCCTGATCGAGAACGGAAAGATCACCACGCCGATCATGAATTTCCGCTTCAACGAAAGTCCCGTGCGCTTGCTCAAGAACGCGAAGATGCTGGGACCGTCGGTGCGCGTGCGCGGGCTTGAAGGCGGGATGATGATCGCGCCCGCGATGGTAGCGACGGATTTCCCACTGACTTCGACCTCGGAAGCGATTTAGCAATTACGGAATCTCTTTGACGGTGTTGTCCGCCGCGAGCACGTCATAACGATAGTTCAGCAGCACTCGTTTGGGCTTCTTCGGAAGCAGGACTCGAACCTCACGCGTGGCATTACCGACGATCGGGAAACTGCCGGCGAACATGGGGCGGCCTTCGAACTCGACGTACAACGGCACGCGCATCGCAAACCCCGGCGACACGTCGCTCTGTGTGAGCTTGCCGACGAGCAGCGTCTGCCCGTTCTCGTCCTTGACGGAATATTCAAGCGCGTAGCGCGGGATGTCGGTGTTGTACACCCAGTTAAGAAAAAACCAGTCCATTTTGCCGTTCATCAGCATGTTCATCCCGGGCGTCACGTGCTTTTCCACTGCGCGCTGAAAATCCTCGGTCGACGGATTCTGGTGGAGATAAGTCGTGACGAAATCCTTCATCATGGCGATGAAAGCTTGGTCGCCAGTCTTCGAATCGCGCATCATCAGCCGCAGCATATGCAGGACGTATGCGCCCTTCAGGTAGACCACCCGCCCATACGCCCCGGGATTCCTGGCGCTCGAAAGCCGCAGGCCCATCCATAACGGCCCCGCGTCATTGGCGCGGCGCCCGAAGCGGTTCTTCGTGAGCAAGGCCTCGCGTGCGTTTTTCCAGAACTCCTGGACGCGTTCCGGCTTCTCGGTCGACTCGAGGAACAGCGCGGCGGAGAAATCGGCGAATCCTTCGGAGAGCCACTGGTCGTGATAGCTCGCCCAACCGACCGTGTGTCCCCACCATTGGTGCGCGACTTCGTGCGGCGTCACCTCCTGGATGAACTTTGCGAAGTCCGAAGCGAGGTTCTGCAGCAGCCCCCAGCGGGTGGTGGAATCCAGAAACGAGCTCACCGGAAGGTACACCAGAGTCGGCCAGGATTGCCCGAAATTGAATGCCGGCTGTTGCGTGATGGCGACACGGCCGTATGGATTGGGACCGAACCAGTGTTCGAACACGCGAATGGAATTATTCGCGTCCGTGAGAACGGTGTTGGCCATCACCGAAGGCGCCATGTTCCCGAGTGCCACCGGTGCGCCCCCATCCAGGGGGCCGCGATCGGATTGCGTGAGTTGAATTCCCTTAAGAAAAGCGGGCGGCTCGGTGGTCGCGTAAGCTTCCACGCCGAACTTGGCCGGGGGAACCGTGGCTTCCTTCTTAATGAATTTCCCGTAGTTGAACCCGGCCACAGCCAGGGGAACGTCGGACTTCCACTGGCTCACCGTAAAATCCCCTTCGCGCGACTCCTTGATCAGCTTGCCGACGCCGACCAACGTAAATTGTCGGGGAGACTTGAAGGTCAGATCGTAAGTCGCGCGGTCGGCAAATTCGTTGAGACTCGGATACCAACTGGTGCGCGCGCCCACGCTGAAATTTCCGTCACCTTCCTTGCTGATCACCTTGTCGCCTTCGTATTCGATGCGAAGCTGGTGGCGGCTGCCCTGTTCCAACGCTACCGGCAGGACCACGTAGAATCCGCCGTCGCGTTTGTGGCTCTCCTGAATAAATGGAACTTCAACACCGCCTTCCGTGACGCGGCTCACGCGTAACGTGGGCAATAGACCGAACGGGATCACGCGATCGCCCCCGCGCAGTGCTGCTATACGAATGTCGGCGACCCCCGCTAGGTGATCGTTTTTCGCGATGGTCGTGACGATCTGGTAGTGCTCTGGCGCCACCGCCCGGTGACTCTCATTGGAGCTCGCTTTCCGCGCATTCCACTCCTCCAGCGTGTGCGTGAGATACCAAATGCCGCTCTGGTCGCCGCCTGGGTCGATGTTCAACAACGCGACCTCTTCCGGAGACACTTCGGGAATGGCGCCGTTCGGGTTTAACAGGAACCGCAGGTCGGAGTGTTTCTTACCTTTGATAAATGCCCGAAAAGATCCACGTGCCGAAGGATTGTAAAGCTCACGGAGCAGCTCCGCTTCCAGGTTCGTGTCCTCGGTGTCACGCCGGGCGTGACGCCGCGAATCGCGCAGAAGCTCCTCGGCGCGCGCGAGTTCCACGGGTTTTGTAGCGGATTTACGAATTTCGGCATAGGAATCGTCGGTGAAATAAAACACCGCGGAAGCGAACTCTTCGTCCACCGTTTCCTTGTCGGTGACGATTTTGAGTTGACGCCGATCCAGCGGCATTACTGGGTCTAGCTGAAATCGGCCGTCGCCCACGAACACGGCACCCGCAACCCGATCGAGCACCGGAGCGAGGAAAGCAATGGTGCCGTTGCGCAGGGTAATTTTTCCGGCGTCGCGTTGCAGAACGATGTTTTCCGCTAAAAAGGCTTCTTTAACGGCTGCGGAACGAAGAGCCACGTAATTCGGATCGGAATTCGAACGCGGTTGCTGGGACAATGCCGCTATGGAACACGTCAATAAAAGGAAACAGGGAGAAATGCGAGGGGTATTTCTGAGCACACACTATTCTAATCGAATTCAGCGGTGACTGCAGAAAAGCATGGTAGAACCGTAAGCGTGAGTGATCCGAGAGTTCCGACGTCGCGAGAATCTCGCGCCGTGCCCGGGCGGAAGATCGTACCTTGGTTGGTCGCGGTAATGGCGATCCTCGCCACCACGGCGGTGGCATTGCTGGTTCTGAACCTGCGGCGTACCGCTACCACCAAGCTGATCTCAATCGCGGTGCGTCCTTTTGCCGACGAAAGCTCGGCGCACGATCAAGCCTATTTCTGCGACGGCGTCGCCGAGGAATTGAGCGCGCGATTGGGGCTGTTTCCCGCGCTGCGCGCGGTATCGTTTGGTTCCGTCCTTCGCCTGCGCAAAGCCGACACCGCGGAGTTCGTAAAGCAACTTGGTCTGGATGCGATTCTCGAAGGCGGTATCGCGAAGGAGAACGGCCGGCTTCGAGTTCACGTGCGCCTGAGCCGTGTTGCAGAAGCCGCGCCTGTCTGGGAGCAGACCTTCGACGAGCCGGCGGGTACCGAGGTCGCGATCGAAGACCAGATCGTCCGCGAGGTGATCAAACGACTGAAGGCCGGATTCGTCCGTCCGATTCGATCCACGAAGAACGCTGAGGCGCATGATCTCTATCTGCGCGGCCGCGCGGAATTGCGCAAGCGACCGGGTTTTTCGTCGCCGGAAGCAGCGGGTTTCTTTCAACAGGCGATCGCGAAGGATTCGCAGTATGCGCGAGCATTCGCCGGTCTGGCGGAAGCGTATCGCCTCGCCCCGGAAGCACGTGCCGCGGCGCTGCAAGCGCTGACCTACGATGAATCGCTGGGCGACGCGCATGTGTCGCTCGCGCGTGTGCTGATGTGGGTCGATGCGGATTGGGAGACTGCCGAGAAGGAACTGAGCCGGTCGCGGACGCTCACGCCTCAGATTCCCGAAACATACCAACTCCTGGCGACGATCCTGGCGCTTCGCGGAAAGCATCAAGACGCACCCATCATGTTGGAACCCGCGCTGGATCTGGATCCGCTCTCGCCGCAAGTCCACGAGGTACACGCCAAGGTGCTGATCCTCGCGCGAGATTATCCGAACGCGATTCGTGCTGCGCGGCGAGCCGTCGAACTCGATCCCAACTTCATGCCCGGCAATCGAACGCTGGGCCAGGCACTGGTGTTGAGTGGAAGATTCGACGAGGGTATCTCCACGTTATGGGGGCCAACGCGGGACCCCTGGGGGTTGGCCATGGCGGGCCGCACCGACGAGGCTCGCCGCGCATTGGACGAGCTGCTGCTTAAGGGGCTGGCTCCCTCGCCGCTCGAGATCGCGCGAGCTTATGCAGCCCTGGGAGATCGTGACGAAGCGTTCCAATGGCTGGACCGTTTCAATGAGGATCGCGGATTGCTGGCGAACATCGTCGGGCCCGAGTGGGACAAGCTGCGGCCAGATCCGCGCTACAACGCGCTCCTGAAAAAAATCGGGCTCGGAGCTAAGTAACCAGGCTCCCGTCGGATTCCACAGCCTCTTCTGCCTTGACCTCCGGCACAACCCACTTCGCCTCTT
>DASYPO010000022.1:0-24226 GCA_036006545.1 Bryobacteraceae bacterium | reverse complement strand
GTGATGATCGGCGGCGTGGCGCTGGTGATCGTGATCTACATGTTGGTAAATGCGGCGCTCGTATACGTGCTGCCGCTTAGTGAGCTGGCCGGTTCGAAACTTCCCGCGGCGGATGCGGCGCAGAAACTGTTCGGCGCTTCGAGCGGACGAATTATCGTCGTGCTCTCACTGCTGTCACTGCCCCCGATGATCAACGCAGTACTGATGTGCGCGTCGCGAATTCTGTACGCGATGAGCCGCGCAGCACTGCTGCCGTCGCGATTGGGTGGCGTCAGCGATCGCGGAACACCCGAGTGGGCATTGCTCGCGACGCTGGTAATGGCCTGCGGCCTCGCGGCCTCAGGAACCTTTCGCGAACTGATCGCCGTCGCGAGTTTCATCTTCGTCGTGAACCATTGTTTCGCGTTTGTAGCAATGTTCGTGTTACGCCGCCGTGAACCCGGACTGGCGCGCCCGTTTCGCGTCTGGGGTTATCCTTGGGCGACCGCAATCGTCCTGATCGCGGCCATAGGATTCCTGGGCGGGTCCCTCGTGAGCGACACAAAACACAGCGTTTACGCGCTGGACCTGATCGCTATTAGCTTTCCATTGTTTGCGCTTTTACGGCGTGCTAGACTTAACGCTGTTAACTAGCATGGGAGTTCAGGAACGCCGCGAGCGCGAGAAAAAAGAGCTTCGCCAGGAGATTCTTGACGCGGCCCGCGACCTGTTTGTGCGCGAGGGATTCGAGAACGTTTCCATGCGCAAGATCGCCGAGAAGATCGAGTATTCTCCCACCACCATTTACCTCTACTTCCGCGACAAAGCCGACCTGATGGACTGTATTGTCGAGGAAACCTTCGCGCGGCTGGTGCGCAAGGGCGTGCACCTCGACCAGACCGTCACCGATCCGCTGGAGCGCTTGAATCGCGGATTGCGGAGCTACATTGAGTTTGGGCTGAAGCATCCGAACCACTATCGCGTGACGTTCATGATGCAGCACGGCCTGACCGATCCGGACCAGTGCCCGCGCTCCCGTGCGATGGGTGAGCAGGCATTCCAGAATCTGCGGGGAGCCGTCGAGCGTTGCGCCGAGCGTGGCTTGATCGAAACCGCCGACACCAATTGCACCGCCCAAATGCTATGGGCGATGATCCACGGCCTGACATCGCTCCTGATCACTAAACCGCACTATCAGTGGGTGGAACGCAACGCATTGATCGATGCGCTGATCGAGAACGCGCTGCAAGGCTTGCGCGCACCAAAGCCCGTGCTCGCGAATTAACGCGTCACAGTTCGCGGTAACTGACTAGCTCCACTCCCGTTTCGCTCAGCGCATCGCGCACTTCCGGCGACGTGAGGGCTCGCAACTCCTGCTCACGACTTTCCTTCAAGCGCGTCCGCATCGCCCGCAACTCATCGGTGCAATGGCCGGGGTGGCACATGAATTCGGTCGACCCTTCGGGCAGCGCGCGGATCAATGCGACCAGACTCGCGGCGTCGTAATGACCGGTGATTTGAAATCCGGCAAAGTGATCGGTGGAGCGACACCCATGCCGCGCCAGCACGCGCGCGAATCGTCCGCGGACCACCCCCAACGCACGACTGACGGCGCGTTTGGCGAGCGGGATGCCGCCGGGCTGGAGCGGAAAATCGAAAGGGCGGCGCACCCATGGAATCCGAAATTCTTCGGAAAGCCGCGCGACGGCGTCGAGCACCGTGGGCAGCAGATGCGTGTGCTTGTGGGTGTCGAGATGCGTCGGGTTCAGACCCGCAGCTGCGATCCGCGCCACTTGGCGGCGCAGTTCGTCGTATACCTGAATGCGCTTGAGGGCCACTGCTCTCGCAAGCTGCGCGACCGTCGCGGGAAACGGTTCCGCGCCAACCAGCACCAGGTGGCAGCCGATATCGAGCGACGGATTTTCGCGCGCGAGCGCGACCGCATCGTCGAACGCCGCGCCGGTAGCCATGAGCGTCGTGGCGGTGAGGATGCCGCGTTGATGCGCTTCGACGATGCCGCGGTTGACGTCGCGCGTGAAACCGAAGTCGTCGGCGTTTATGACGAGTTGCCGGACCCGGGGGTCCGGCGCGGACGAGGGCGTCCGCCCCCCAGGCAGCGCGCTAGAAGATTGCAAGTTTGATACGCAGGAACTTCTTGGGATTGGCGCGGAAATCCTTCATCAGCCCGTGGACCTCGCGCATAGTGCTGTCCAGTGTTTCATAGAGCGCCGGATTCACCAGCATCTGGCCCAGCGTTCCCTGCCCGCTGTTGAGCTTGTCGAGAATACCGTCGATGCGCGCCATGGACGCCTTGATCGAATCGTGCAGCTCGTCGCTCTTAAGCAGCTTCCCGACAGTGCCCTTGCCGGCGTTGACATCGCCCAGCATCTGCCGCACGTCGGCGATGGTCTTGCGTAAATCGTCGTACAGCGCGGTATCCTTCAGCAGCTTTCCGGCGGTGCCTTCGCCGCGCTCGATGCCGTCGACGATGCCGTTCAAACGCGCGATGGTGCCGCGCACATCGTTGTAAAGCGCGTCGTCCGTGAATATCTTGGCGAAGGTCCCGTTCGGAGAATTGACGGTCTTCATCAGCTTTTGCGCATCGTCGGCGATCGCCAGCGCCTTGTTATAAAGCTTGTCGTCATGCAGCAGCAGCCCCAGATTGCCCTTGCCCTGCTCCACTTGGCCCAACAGCGCATCCAGCCGATTGAGCATCCCCTGCACCGTATCGAACATGGGCGCGGTCCGCTTCAGCAGATCCCCGATTTCAGGAGAACTCCCGCTGGGCAATTCATCCCCCGCCTTGACGTGGTTCGGGCTTTTTCCCTTGGTGATGTTGATGAACTTGGTGCTGAGCAGATTCTCGGTGGACGGTTCGACCAACGAGTCCACTGGAATCGCCGGAAGAAATTCCTCAGCAACTTCGAGGTCCATCTTAACTTCGCGGCCGGGCGTGGTCTGGCCGGAAAGCGCGATCTTCGAAACCTTCCCGACGTAAATCCCGTTCAGCCGCACCGGTGCGCCGTCCGCGATGGCGCTCGAAGAGCTGAAGTAGGTATACAGCATCACCTTGCTCTTGAACAGCCCCTTGGATCCGGTCATCAGGAAGATCAGCACGCCGATGATCGCCAAGGCGACCATGGTCATGAGCCCCACGCGTAACTGCGCCCAGCGTGCTCTGCTCTCGATTGGCATGATTTATCGGACGAACTTTCTCACGTATTCATCCTTGGCGGATCGCAACTCCGCTTCGGTTCCTTCAAAAACCAATTGGCCGTCCCGCATCACGAAGAATCTGGTTTTCAAATCCTCTTCCCGGTTACCGGACCGCAGCGTTCTCTCGATACGTCCGCTGTGAGGATTGTATCGAAAGTTAGCCATGATGTGCCCGTCCTGGTAGCGATGCGTGACCATGATCGCGGCGGTGTTGCGCGAGTCGCGCTCCTTCACCAGCAGCGCAATGATGGTATTCGCGGTAATCGGATCCAGTCCAGCAGTGGGCGAATCGTACAGCACCAGCTTCGGATGCGTCACGATGGCGCGCGCGATTCCCACGCGCCGGCGCATGCCGCCCGAAAGCTCGCTGGGATATTTGTCAAGCGTGTGCTCCAGTTCCACGAAGCGCAGCGTCTCGCGCACGCGGTCTGCCACCGATGCGGCGGTCGGCCGTTTCCCGTTCTCGTGCAGGCCCGGCTGATTCAGGAGTGGATAAGCCACGTTCTCTTCAATAGTCAGCGAGTCGAACAGCCCGCCCTCCTGGAATAGAATTCCCACCTGACTGCGGATCGCATACAAGGCGCGTTCGCGCAGACGAGTCATCTCCTGCCCGAACAGCCACACCCGTCCGCCATCTGGTTTCACGAGTCCCCCCGCGGTCTTCAGCAGCATCGTCTTTCCGCTGCCGGCCGCGCCGAAGATCACGATGGTCTCGCCGGGCCGCAGATCGAACGACACCTGATCCAGCGCGCGCACGTCGCCGTATCGCAGGTTCACTCCGGAAAAATAGGATACTGCGGGCTGCGCCATTTGAGAATCTACACAAACAATTTGCCGATGAACGTTGTTAGCACAAAAATCCAGACCGAGGCGATAACCACCGCCTTGGTGGTCGAACGGCCCACGCCTTCCGTCCCACCCGTCGTGCGAATCCCGTAAAAGCAACCCACCAGGGCGATGACGATCGCGAACGCAAAGGGCTTGAGCAGGCCCTGCGTCAGATCGTTATACTCCAGCGCCTGCCAGGCTCCCGTCCAATACTGCGATGTACTGATGTTGAGCAGAAACCGGGCGACCAGCCAGCCGCCGAACATCCCCACGAAATCGGAAATGATGGTCAGCAACGGAAGTACGAAAGCGGTGGCGATCAGCCGTGGAGTCACCAGCTTTTGAATCGGATCGGTACCCAGTGCGCGCATCGCGTCGATCTGCTCCGTCACCTTCATCGACCCCAGTTCGCTGGCCATGCCGCTGGCGTTGCGCCCCGCCACCAGCACCGCGGTGAGCACCGGGCCCAGTTCGCGCACCAAAGTTATGGACACGATTTCACCGATTTTTCCCTGGGCGCCATAGGTCGACAGCGCCCGCGACATCTGCAACCCCATCACCACTCCGCTGAAGAATCCGATCATCATCACGATCGGCAAGCTGCCCACGCCGATCACGTCCATCTGAATGAAAATGTCGTTGGAGTAATGTGGTGTGCGGAAAATGTTGCGGAACGCCGTCGCCCCTAACAAGATGAAATCCTGAAACGCCTTTACTGGCGACTTAAGGAAATCGAGCAATCGGTTCTCCGTCTTGTGATGCTAACATGAGCGCGAAGGCAGCCATGAAAGGTCTCACCGATATTCCGGGGATTCTGGTGGGCCACGCATCGGATTACGACGCGCTCACCGGCTGCACAGTCGTGCTGTGCCAGGCGGGCGCGGTGGCGGGCGGCGACATTCGCGGATCGGCTACGGGGACTGAAGAGTGGGACGTGCTCTCGCCGCGGCACGTAACCGACAAGATCCATGCTGTTGTATTCGCGGGACGTAGCGTGTTCGGCCTCGAAGCCGCGAGCGGCGTGCGGCGCTACCTCGAACATAAGGGAATCGGCTTCGTTTTCGGTTCCGCGCGCATCCCGATTGTGCCCTGCGCCATCCTCTTCGACTTCGGCATGGGCAAGGTCGGCGTCCGTCCGACTCGCGAAATGGGCGAAGCGGCGGCCGCAGCGGCGTCGGACAAGGCGGTGGAGGAAGGCGCGGTGGGCGCGGGTACCGGCGCGACGGTCGGCAAGCTGCTCGGCATGCGTAACGCGATGAAGTCGGGGATCGGGTCGTGGACGGTCGAGCTGGGCGGGTCCTATACGGGCGTCAAAGTTTCAGCGATGGCGGCGGTGAATGCGCTGGGCGATGTTCGCGATCCAGCGACGCGTCAGATTGTAGCCGGCGCTCGTCGCACCGCGGATGGGTTGGAGTTTGCCGACAGCGCACGGGTGATGAAGACCGGCGCAGGTGCGACGCCGTCGCGTCAGAATACGACGCTGGTGGTGGTCGCGACGAATGCGAAATTGAGCAAGCTTGAGGCGACCAAGCTCGCCGAGCTGGGGTCGCTTGGGATGGCTCGCGCGATTGACCCGGTGAATACGATGTCTGACGGCGATGTGGTGATCGCGCTGTCGCTGGGGGAGGATCGTGCGCCGATTGACGCTCTGGGGGTCGCGGCGGCCGAGGCTGTGGCGGAATCGACTGTGCGGGCGGTGCGGGAGTCGAAGTCGCTAGGGGGACTCCCGGGGTTGAAGAAGTGAGAGCAGGGAACGCGATGTGGTTTAAGGCCGTGACGGTCGGGGGACTGACCGGTGTGTTGCTCACTATCATCCCTATGTGGCGCGCGCCACCACCCGAATCGCGATTAGTCCCCGAATCCGGCGACCCGATCACGTTCTCGCAGGTCGTGAAGGTTTTTTCGGGCGTGGCAAGTTGGCCGGGCCACATGGTGGGTTATGTCGCAGCCGCAGGCGACCCCTCTTCGAGCTCTCCCTGGATCATTGTGATGGTGAATGCGGCGTTCTACACGGTGCTTGGCCACTGGTGGCTGACATATCGATTCAAACAGAGACAGAGTCGCGAGTATCACGCGCTTCGGAACTGAAGGCTCACGAGCGGTGTCCATTGTTGCGCGAGGAAGATCAAGCTGCGCTGGCTCTTTCCGATCTCGCACTGTTGCGTCGATCTCGTCCTCGTGGCCATGCTCGTGCACTACGACGCGACGCACCGGGGTTTGCGCCGCCGCACGTCCGTTGTCTTTAGAGTGCAGGCGCAGGAAGCGGCTCCGGCAATTAGCTTCGATCCGCGCTACATTGACGGACCGCTCCCTCCAGGTCTCATGCAGTTGCTCGTGGGCTGCGTGCCAGCAGCGATAATTGCGACTCTGAGCATGCCGGAAGCCGCCGACAGACGAGCGACTCGCTGGTTTCTCCTACTTGAAATTCTGTCGTTTCCCGCCTGGTTTTGGCTGGGCCTCAGGGCGGAAAGGGACCGATTGCTTGCTTGGGCGTTGGCGACCTTTTGGCTTGGGCGAGTCTTGGCCCTCTTTTGGGCCAGCGAGAGGCTTGCATCGACACCTCTCGCGCTGTTTTGGCTGCTACTTACGGCGTATTTGCTTGTCGGAGCAGTTTGGTCCGCTGTAACGAAGCTGCGCCGAGATCCTAGCGCGCTTCTTGGAACAAGAGCCCGATAGCGCACCCCCTTGGTCGGTAAGAAGCGGGACGGGGCGTCCCGCGCGGACGTGGGCGTCTGCCCTCTATCCGCGCCGGATTAGAATCGACCTATGCGACTTGTTGCCTTCCTGCTCTCCGCCACGTTCGCCCTCGCGCAGGAGAACGTCTCGACCTTCTCCATCGTCGCCCACGATCCCGCTGCCGGAGACTGGGGCATCGCCGTCGCGTCGCGGTATTTCTCAGTCGGCGCGGTCGTGCCGTGGGCCGAAGCAGGCACCGGTGCGGTCGCGACGCAGGCCAACGTCAACGTCGGTTACGGACCGAAGGCGCTCACTTTACTTCGCGAAGGCCTCAGCGCCAAAGAAGTTCTCAAACGACTGCTCGACGAAGACACCTTCCCCGGTAAAGACGGCCGTCAGGTCGCGATCATCGACTCTAAAGGCAACGTCGCGACCTTCACCGGACCCAACGCGCCCACCTGGGCTGGCGATCGCCAAAACGCCGCGGGTGCGAAGATGCCATGGTCGGCGCAGGGCAATATTCTCGCCGGTCCGCAGGTGCCCGAATCGATGGGCAAGGCGTTCGAAGCGACGCAAGACGAGCTCGCGGAGAAGATGTGGGCAGCGCTCAAGGCCGGCGACGAGGCGGGCGGCGACACGCGCGGGCGGCAATCTGCATCCATGCTGGTCGTGCGCAAGGGCGGCGGGCGCAACACTAATAATGATCGCTACATCTACATCAACGTCGACGACGCGCCGAATCCATTCCCGGAGTTGCGGCGGCTGCTCGATATCAACCTCGGGCTGCTGTATTCGGAAAAGGTCGGCCGATTTTTAGGTGCGGGCGACAATGCCGGCGCCCGCGATGCCGCGCAGAAGATCGCGCGGTACATGCCGCAGAACGCCCAGGCTCCGCTCACACTGGGATTTCTCGCTTACGCCGCGGGCGACAAAGCAGCAGCGCTCGAAGAGTTCAAGAAAGCGCGTGCGCTTGACACGGCGAATTTCAAACGGCGGTTTGATGCGTCGGCGCAACGCCCGTCGTTCAAGGCGATTCTCGACGACAAGGATTTTCTTAAACAGGTATTTCCGGGCGATTGATCGGCAAGCCGCGGCTCGCAAGTACCGCGTCCACATCCGCCAGCATCATGCGCGACGCATCGTAATCCACGGTCAGCTTATCGAGCGAGGGCGCAACGCGGATGTGCGCGATCCCGTAGTGGCTGTGCGCGCTGGCGACGGCTTCCATGTCGGCGTCATTCAGTGGACGCGTCAGATCGTAGTGCAGGGTTACCTTCGTCATCAGTGAGCAGCATACCATCCATGGACTTGAGTTTCCATTGCAACTGCCGGAGCATCCCCAGCCACACTTCGGCGTCGTGCGCGTTCAGATCCATGCGGCGGATCAGGCGGCGAATCTTCATGCGCGTCGATTCCTCCACGCGTGCGTGCACGTAGCCCGATCGCGCGAGGACGTCTTCGAGCTTATCCGTCATCCGCTCCAGATCCTCCGCGCGGGCAGCGCGCTTAACGTCGGGTTTGGCGCGAACCGCAGCACCGCTGCGGACGATTTCATACAGACACACCGCCACCGCCTGGCCGAGGTTCATCGACCCGTGTTCCTCGCGCGACGGGATGCGCATCAGCCAATGGCAATGGCTGAGGTCCTCATTCGAGAGCCCATACTTTTCCGATCCGAAGAGCAGCGCGACCGGCGCGCTCGCGAGCGTCTTCTTGATCTGCCGCACGCCGAGTTCGAGGCGGCGAAGTGGATGCTCCAGCGCGCGTGGACCTTTCGAAGTGGTGCCAACCACCAATGCACAATCGGCTATCGCTTCGGCGAGCGTTGTAAATTCGCGCGCCTCGTCGAGCACGCTTTGCGCATTCACTGCCGACTTGGCTTCTCGAAACGCGACCTCATAGGGATTGACCAAGCGCATCTCGGAAACGCCAAAATTACTCATCGCGCGCGCGGCAGCGCCGATATTCAGCGGATTCCGCGGCGAGACCAGCACAACTCTTATTTGGTTCACGGCGGCGGGCTCACGGCGCACTGCGATGCACGGCATCCAGCACGCCGTTGATGAAGGAAACGGAATCGTCGCCCGAGAATTGGCGTGCCAATTCCAGGGCTTCGTCGATCACCACCGGCGCTGGGGTTTTCATAGCGCTTAGCTCGAAAATGGCAAGGCGCAGGATGTTGCGATCCACCACCGGCATTCGCTCCAGACGCCAGTGTTCGGACTTCGCGGAGATGCGGCCATCAATTTCGGCGGATTTTTCAGACGCACCGCGTACCAGCTCCTCCATGAATTGGTCGGGCGCCGTGGGCTGCGGATCCTCTTCCTCCGAGCCCAGGGTTTCGTAGAAAGATGCGAGCGCTTCGTCGATCGGTTGCTTACGCAGATCCCACAGGAACAGAACCTGCAGCGCGCGTTGTCGGGAACGGTGACGAGCCGGCATTGTTAGCGCGCGGCTTTCGACGCCACGCCGAAGCGCGCCATTTCAATCGCGGTCATCGCCGCGTCGAAACCTTTGTTGCCATGCGCTCCGCCGGCGCGCGCGGCGGCCTGCTCGTGCGTATCGGTGGTCAGCACGCCGAACGCGACCGCAATGTCGTGCTCGAGCGCCACTTGCTGTAGCCCGCGGGCGGACTCGCCGGCGACGTAATAGAAGTGCGGCGTTTCGCCGCGGATCACGCAGCCCAGCGCGACGATCCCGTCATAATGCTGCGTCAAACGCTTCGCGGCCAGCGGCAATTCGAACGCTCCCGGAACGTAAAATACGTCGAAACCAGCAGCACGGGCGCGGGTCAGAGCGTCTTTCGCGCCTTCCAAAAGCTTGGCCGTGACCTCGCCATTGAAGCGCGCCACGACGATCGCGAAGCGTAACCCGGACGCGTCTAAATCCTGCCAAGTGAGAGAATCCGCGGACATCGTGGGATAATTGAAAATCCAGTCCGATCATACCGCATGGATCCCGCTTTCATTCGAAACTTCAGTATCATTGCGCACATCGATCACGGCAAGTCGACGCTTGCCGACCGGTTGCTCGAAACCACCGGTGCGCTGTCGCAGCGCGAGATGCAGGCGCAGGTGCTGGACTCGATGGACCTGGAGCGCGAGCGCGGCATCACCATCAAAGCGCATGCGGTGCGGCTGAATTATCGCGCCGACGACGGCGTGGATTATCAGCTCAACCTGATCGACACGCCGGGTCACGTGGATTTCAGTTACGAGGTTTCACGCAGCCTGCAAGCTTGCGAGGGGGCTCTGCTGGTTGTCGACGCGTCGCAAGGAGTAGAAGCACAGACGCTGGCCAATACGTACCTGGCGCTGCACCATAACCTCGAAATCATTCCGGTGATCAACAAGATCGATCTGCCATCGGCGGAACCCGAGCGCGTGCGCGAGCAGATCGAAACGTTGATCGGCCTGGATGCGAGCGATGCGATTCTGGCCAGCGCGAAAAATGGCATCGGCATTCACGAGATTCTCGAAGCTGTCGTGCACCTGGTGCCGCAGCCCAAGGGATCGCCCGACCTTCCGCTGCGTGCGCTGATTTTCGATTCGTGGTTCGATCCGTACCGCGGCGTGATCATTCTGACGCGCGTGTTGGACGGCCGCTTACGCAAGGGGCAGAAGATCCGCTTGTGGTCGAACAACAGCGTGCACGAAGTCGACGGGTTGGGATACCAATCGCCCAAGGCGATTCCGTGCGATGAACTGGCCGCAGGCGAGGTCGGGTTCCTGTACGCGAATATCAAAACCGTTTCCGACGCGCAGATCGGCGACACGATTGTCGATCACAACAATCCCGCGTCCGAGCCTCTGCCCGGATTTGAGCCGCTGAAGGCCATGGTGTTCGCGGGCCTGTATCCGATCGAATCGCACGAGCACGGACTGCTGCGCGATGCGCTCGAGAAATTGCGGCTAAACGACAGCGCCTTCAGTTTCGAGCCGGAAAATTCCGTGGCGCTGGGGTTCGGGTTTCGCTGCGGATTTCTGGGATTGCTGCACCTGGAGATTGTGCAGGAGCGCCTGGAGCGCGAGTTCCAGATCGACCTGATCACGACCGCACCGGGCGTTCGCTACAAGATCACGAATCTGGACGGATCGACATATGAGGTCGATAATCCGACCAAGTTTCCGAACCCTGCCGACGTGCAACAGATCGAAGAACCGATCATCGACGCGACGGTGATCACGCGCGAAGAATACATCGGCGAGATTCTGAAGCTGCTCGAAGACAAGCGCGGAAATCAGAAGAAGTTCGAGCACCTGGGCGGCGGGCGCGTGCTGCTGATGTACGAAATGCCGTTGAACGAAATCGTGCTGGATTTCTACGATCGCCTGAAGTCGGCTTCACGCGGGTACGCGTCGTTGGACTATCATCTGTCGGGTCATCGTGTATCGCCAATGGTGCGGCTGGATGTGCTGGTCGCAGGTGAACCGGTGGACGCGCTCTCCATGATCGTCCATCGCGATTTTGCTTACGAGCGCGGCAAAGGATTAATCGAACGGTTGCGGAAACTGATTCCCCGGCAGATGTTCGAGGTGGCGCTCCAGGCCGCAATCGGGAGCAAGGTGATCGCGCGCGAGACGATTTCGGGCATGCGCAAGAACGTGCTGGCCAAGTGCTACGGCGGCGACATTTCGCGCAAGCGCAAGCTGCTCGAAAAACAGAAGGAAGGCAAGCGCCGCATGAAGCGCGTCGGCCGCGTTGAGATCCCACAAGAGGCGTTCCTGGCGGTGCTGAAGGTGGGGGGCGACAGCGATTCGTAAGTTCAGGCCAGCATGATTTGACCACCGTACGCCTTCAATGCCCGATCATTGGTCAGCAGCGTCAACGACTCAATCTG
The DNA here is from genome assembly GCA_036006545.1 of Bryobacteraceae bacterium. Lineage (GTDB taxonomy): Bacteria > Acidobacteriota > Terriglobia > Bryobacterales > Bryobacteraceae > Palsa-187. Next base: position 12,687 of record DASYPO010000022.1, on the reverse strand, counting down.
AGCCTGGGCTACCAACATTCGATCGAAGGGGTCCGGATGAAGACGCGGTAACTTTCCCGCCGCCGACGCGTGTGCGATTGAGATGGGAAGCTCCAGGAACCCATTGGAAGCCATTAGCCCCTCCAAGTCAGCCGGCGCTCGAAGTTTGCCGGAAGCGGACTTGATGGCAATCTCCCACACCGATGCCGCGCTCACGTATATCTTGTCCGCCTCGACAATCGCGGATCGAGCCCGCTTGGAGAGCTGGGCATCGTTTGCCAGCCACCACAGCAGAACATGGGTATCAAGAAGCAGGTTCAATAGGCCCATCGTAGAAGAGCTTTTCAATCTCCTTGTCCCTGCGGTCGAAATCCGGGCTGATCCAAACTTTGCCTTTCCACGCTCCGGGCTTGCGGACGGGCTTCGCGGCCTTCGCGAGAGGCATGAGGCGCGCGACCGGCTTGCCGGCTTTTGCGATGATGATCTCCTCGCCCGCGGCCGCGCGATCGACTAGCCGCGAGAGGTGGGTTTTCGCTTCGTGAATGTTGGTAACAGGCATGACTAGACTAAGTCTAGTCTACCACAAGAAGGTTGGCAGATATCAAGACCACCGCACCACAAGCCGGATACGATGGTTGTTCACCCATGAAACTGCACAGCTACACCATCACCCAGGGACGCGACCGGGCGCCGGCGCGCGCGATGCTCAAGGCCATCGGATTCACCGACGACGATCTGAAGAAACCTATCATCGGCATCGCCAACACGTGGATCGAAACCATGCCGTGCAATTACAACCTGCGCGAGCTGGCCAAGTTCGTCAAAGACGGCGTGCGCGCAGCGGGCGGGACACCGATGGAGTTCAACACGGTCGCGATCAGCGACGGCGTCACCATGGGCACCGAGGGAATGAAGGCCTCCCTGGTGAGCCGCGATCTGATTGCCGATTCGATCGAATTAGTGGCCCGCGGGCACATGTTCGATGGAATCGTCGCCCTGGTCGCTTGCGACAAAACCATTCCCGGCGCGGCGATGGCGCTGCTGCGGCTGAACGTGCCGAGCGTCGTGTTGTACGGCGGGTCGATTCTGCCCGGCCGTCATCAAGGTCGCGACCTCACGATTCAGGATGTATTCGAAGCCGTGGGAGCCAACGCCGCCGGTCACATGTCGGATGCGGAAATGCTGGCGATCGAGAACGCCGCGTGTCCGGGCGCGGGCGCGTGCGGCGGACAATTCACCGCGAACACCATGGCGACCGTGATGGAAATGATCGGACTCGCGCCGATGAACACCGCGGCAGTTCCGCAGGTCGACAAGCGCAAGGAAGCCGTGGCCGCGCGCTGCGGCGAAGTGGTGATGGACGCGGTGCGCGCGAATCGCAGGCCGCGCGATATCGCGACGCGCAAAGCGTTTGAAAACGCGATCGCTTCGGTCGCGGCTACTGGCGGATCGACCAACGCGGTGCTCCATCTCCTCGCCATGGCGAAAGAGGCGGGCGTCGAATTATCCATCGACGATTTCCAAACCATCAGCGCTAAGACCCCGCTCCTGGTGGATCTCAAGCCGGCGGGGCGTTTTGTCGCCGTCGACGTCGACAAAGCCGGCGGCATGCCGGTGATTGCCAAACGATTGGTCGACGGCGGATTCGTCGACGGAACAGCCCTGACGGTGACTGGACGCAGCTTTGCAGAAGAAGCCGCGGAGGCCAAGGAAACACCCGGACAGGAAGTGATTCGTCCGCTCTCGAATCCGATCAAGTCCAGCGGCGGCCTGGTGATCCTCAAGGGAAATCTCGCGCCCGAGGGCGGCGTGATCAAGGTCACGGGAATCGAGCGCAAGGGCCAGCGCGGACCCGCGCGCGTGTTCGCTTGCGAAGAAGACGCGATGACCGCGGTGACCGGCGGCAAGATCAAGGCAGGCGACATTCTGGTGATTCGCTACGAAGGGCCGCGCGGTGGACCCGGTATGCGCGAAATGCTGGGCGTAACTGGGGCGATCGTAGGCGCGGGATTATCGGAAAGCGTCGCGCTGATCACCGATGGACGTTTCAGCGGCGCCACGCGCGGATTCATGGTGGGCCATGTCGCCCCCGAAGCGGCAATGGGCGGACCGATCGCAGCCGTGCACGAAGGCGACATGGTCGCGCTGGATATCGAAAAACGCACCATTGTCCTGGAAGTCAGTGCGGAAGAAATTGCCGCCCGCCTCGCGAAATGGACCGCGCCCGCGCCGAAATACACGTCGGGCGTGTTCCGGAAATACGTAGCGCTGGTCGGGTCCGCTGCGGAAGGTGCGGTTACGGGGTGACGGTTTTGGCGATCTGCGCGTCGAGCATTTTCGCCAAGTCGGGCTTGCTCGTAAGGCCGACGCGCTGATCCACTACCTGACCGCCCTTGAACAGCAGCAGCGTCGGGATCCCGCGCACCTGGTAACGCATGGGCGTGGCAGTCTGGTCGTCGACGTTCATCTTGCCGATCTTTACTTTGCCGGCGTACTCAGTGGCCAGGGCCTCCACAGCCGGCGCAATCGCGCGGCAGGGCCCGCACCAGGACGCCCAAAAGTCCACCAACACGGGAACATCCGAATTAAGGACCTCCTGGTCAAACGCGCCGTCGGTAAAGGTCAGAACATTTTCGCTGGCCATGGGTTTATTTCAATCTCCAGTGTTTATGATGCTTGAACAGCGTTATGAGATGCAACTAAGGGGCCATTGTAGGAGAAGTACTTAGCGCAGCCAGGGGGGATCGCGCCAGTCCCAAACGCGCTCGGTGTGCTGATCCACGTTAACCGGTTTTACATTCCACTCGTGCCCTGCTCCGGACCAGCCGCCCCGCTGATGAATCGCGAGGCCCACGAGCGTGAAAGCAACGAACACGATGCGCAGGACAGGACCGGTGGTCTCCCAGCGTTGCAGGACTGGAATCAACCCGAGTATCAGGATCGGAATAATGTCCGTCAGGTAGCGTGGACCATACGTGTGTCCAGCCCACCACGCAGTGCTGAAAATCGCGACCAAAAGAAAATGCGCCAGCGCCAGGAACGCAAGCCAAGGCGCGAGTGGCGAGGTCCAACTCCGTTTCGCGAGACTGACGATCGAGAAAAGGAATACGGGAGTGAATACCAGTAGTCCGCGGGCGGGGCTGATCATGTTGCACGCCAAGCCTTCCAAGGCTCGCGAGAAACCGGGCATCGATACCGCCATGCTGGTCTGATAAGCGGAAAATAGTTTGTGATAGATCGACCAGTTGCCGATGAAGAAAACCGCCGCAATGGGCGCGGCCGCCAGCAGGTATGCGGGAAGCTGGCGTCGATGGCGAAACGCCACGTATAGAGTAAAGACCACGACAAAAAGCGCATTCGTCGGACGCACGGTATAACTGATCGCGACCGGGAGTCCCGCCCACGCGGCTAGCGAAGGAAATTGGCGCGCACGCTCGAGCAAATAGATGATCAGCGTCAGCAGAAGAATCGACCAGGTGTGTTGCCACAACGCGCGAGCCGCGATGCTGAAAACCGAAGTGCCTAATCCGAACAGAAACGCGAGCAGAATGGCGCGTCGCTCGACCAGGTATCCGCGCGCGATGAGGTAGGTGAGTGCGGTCGCCAGCCCCACGACGAATGCCGCCGCCTCCTTTTCAAACAGCGCATATCCCGGTTCGGGCTGCGCATGGATAAACCCGTCCATCACCGGATGGGTGAAATGGAAACGGGCGAGAAACGGCTGTAAGGGGCGCAGGATTGCTACTTGCGCCAGGATGAGCGGCGCGCTCAGCACCGGTCCACCGAGCGGGTAGATGCTGTACCAGTGCCCGTCGATACGTTCGAGCGCGTAGTAATCCCAGGCGCGCATCTGCGCGTCGAAATCGTCCAAGTAGACATGCTGATGCCGCCACAGATTCAGCGCGATGAAAACACTCCAACGTGAATCGTTGGAAGTGCCTACCGGGCTGATGCCGCAAAAGAGAAAGATTCCCAGGAACAGCAGGACGGCGGTGCGTGGCGAAGCGGGCGCAAAAATTTGGCTCAACCACGCGCGAAACCGTCGCATAGGGAGCGACTATTGTAACGTTTGGCGTCTCGCGGATTTCGGTGGCTGCGAGATTATTGCTGCGGTTTTCCGTCGAAGGTGATGTTCGATTCCGCGCCGAACTTGCGGTAATTGCGGAATTCGATTTTGTTGCGCATGCACACGCTCGTGCCGCGCACGCAGGTCAGCACTTCGGAGTTCACCGGCAGGACGTAGGGCTGCGTCGCGGCCAGCCGCACCGAATCGTAATCGATGGCGGTTTCGGTCACATCGAACGGGAACAGCGCCGGCATGTTGCGGCTCTGCTGCTCGATGCGCAGTACCCGGCCAGTTTCCTTGTCGACCCAGATGGAGCCGCTGTATGCCGGATAGTAAATCTGCGCAGGTGATTCGATACGCCACCGCGATCGCTCGCGCGGGACGTCGTATCGGAAGATCTGCGTGGAGCGCCCGCGAATGGTGTCGGAGCTGGTTCGGCGAAACACGGCGGCGGTGCCGGGATCCAGCAGACTGGCAAGAATCGTCTGGAATTCGCCGGTGGAGCGTGAGCCTTCAATGTCGTGCATATCCGACTTCACTGCTTTACCGCCCACCTTGATGTTCTTGTAGCTTTCGCGGCCATCTTCGTAGGCGATGTCGGCGGTCACCATGTCGATCGCGCGCCAGCCGTCCCGCGCACTCTCGCGCTGATAGCGCGTAGTGATCTGCTGGCAGAAAAAGTTAGGGAGTGTCCCCGAGTACGACTCGGCGACTTCGCGAGCCTTGCGAATCAGTGCGTCTTCGACGAACGCAACGCCGCCTGTTGCCGCGGGTGCCGGCGTGGATGCAGAGCTCTCGGCGTCAGCGCGTGTAGCGGGCGGCGGTTCCGGGGCGCGCGGCTGGATCACCGGGCCGATGGTCGATTCGCCGCTGCCGCGTGCGACTCGCGGAGCAGGCTGCCGTGCGGGAGCCCCGCGTTTCAGCTTGGGCGGCCCGCCGTCCTCCGGATCGCCCGCGACGTCGGCGGGACGCATGACGGTAGTCGGGCGCGTGTCGATCGGTTCCTCTTCTACCTTTGCCGTATCCTTGGGCGGGTTCTTGTCCGCGCCCTTGGCCGCCGCATCGTCCTTGCGCTTCAGCACGGGCCGATCGTCATCCGATGAGGAGGGAGCTTCGGAATCCTTGCGGCGCAGCACGGGGCGGTCGTCCCCGGGATCACGTCGAATTGTCGGAGGCGCCGATGAACCGGCGGCGGGCGTTCGGCCCAGACGCGGCAGATCCCAGGTCTGCGACGCCGCGGCACGATCGGCGGACGTTCCGACTTTCTCGAAGGTCACCGAGGTCGCGGTGAAGTAACCTTCGTCGTCCTCTAGCGATTCCACCGTCAGGCGGTCGCCCGGCTGGAAACTTGCGAGATCGGCGTCCTTGCCGTCCTTGCGAATGCTGGTCTGGCCGTTCGTGCGGTAAGTAATGATGCGATGATCTTCGGGCTCGAGTACGAACTGGGAGCCCGCGGCGGTGCGGAACATCCCCACCGTCGTCACCGGAAACTTGCGGACAGAATTGGATTCGGTCGTACTGCGGCGGCCCCCGCCACCGCGAGGCGGATTATTGCGCGGGTCGTTTCTCGGATCGTTACGCGGATCCCGCGGGTCGTTCGGGGGATAACGACCGGGTGGGTACCCGCCGGGTGGATACTGACCTGGATACTGACCCGGAATCTGCGCCGACGCCAAGCCGGCCAGGGCACACAGTGTTAAGAGGAGGCGCACCAAACCCATTTATACACTTTGACGCCGCCCGGCGATAGGGGGTGTACAATCATCAGCTATGAGATGGGGGATTGGAATCGGTTTAATTTGTGCGGTTTCCGCGGCTTCCGGCGCGACGCCGGAACAAATTCGCGATGCAGTAGCGAAGGCGGTTCGGGTGATCCAGACGTCGCAAAAGAGTTGGGCCGCGAAGCAGCAGTGCGCATCGTGCCATCACAGCAATCTGCCGGCGATGGCGATGCAGGCCACGCGCGAGCACGGGATTCCGGTGGACCAGGCGGTGTTGCACGAGTCGCTGGTGCACACCTTCCGCATGTACTCGAATCTCGACCGGGCAGTACAATACACGCACATCATCGATCCGGCCGCCGACGATGGCGCGCGGCTAGCCGTGGGTCCAGCAGCGGGGCTGCGACCCAACCTGGTTACCGCTGTTTACGCGCGGCACTTGGCGCAACGCCAGATGCCGGCGGGACATTGGCAGGGTTTGGATAACCGTCCGCCGCAATCGCACAGTCCGTTTTCAGCAACGGCGCTCTCGCTGCGAGCGATTCAACTGTACGGTCATCCGAGCCTGGCGGCGGATACGAAAGCTCGCGTCGAAAAGGCGCGGGCATGGCTGGATTCGAACCAACCGGGTAACACGGAGGATCGGGCGTATCAGTTATTCGGTTTGTTGTGGGCGGGCGCCGGGAACGGACGTCGCACCGCGCTGGCGAAGCAATTGATCGCGACGCAGCAATCGGATGGCGGCTGGAAATCGATCGAAGGCCGCGCGAGCGATGCGTATTCGACTGGCACCGCATTGATGGCGTTGCACGATGCCGGCGGCGTCGCGATCACCGATCCGGCGTGGCTGCGCGGCTTGGATTTTCTGCTGAAGACCCAGGCACCGGATGGAACCTGGCACGTCGAGTCGCGGCTACACCCGCCCGCGCAGGTGAGTCCGCCGTATTTCGAGACGGGCCATCCTTACGGCCACGATCAGTTCATTTCGATGATGGGCGATTGCTGGGCGGTGACGGCATTGGCAACGGCTCTAGGCCCTGCGACGCCGAAGGAGATTCCGGAATTGACGGAAGCCGCACCGGTGGGAGTGGAACCGTGGGCGGAGACGATTTTGTTCGGCACGGTGGACCAGGTGCGCGCGCTGCTCGACAAGAAGTTCGATCCCAACTCGGCGACCAAATCGGGTGGAACGACAGCGCTAATGCTGGCGATGCCGGATCTGGAAAAGGCGACGCTGTTGCTGGATCGCGGTGCGAAAATCAACGCGCGATCCAAGACGCGGTATTCCGCATTGTTGGTCGCGGCGCAGTATCCCCACGCGTCACCCGTGATGCGGATGTTGCTGGCGCGCCGCGCGGAAATCAACTTGCCGAAGGGGGCCGGGTTGCCGCTGTTCGGAATGTATCCGGTGGCGACTGCGACGATCGCCGGGAACGCGGAAATCATCCCAGCGTTGAAAGCGGCGGGCGACAAAATCGACGCGGGCGTGCTACTGCTGGGACAAGGCCCGATCACGCCGTTGGTCTACGCCGTGAGTTTTGAAGATTCGCGCGTGGTGGAGGCGTTGCTCGCAGCGGGCGCCAAGCTGGAGCAGACCGACGACGATGGCCTGACGCCGCTGAACTGGGCGGCGATCGGAAATCGAGTCGAAACGGCGCGAGCGCTGATCGCGCGCGGGGCAAACGTGAATCACGCCGACAAGAAAGGCTACACGCCGCTGCACTACGCCGCATCGATTGACTACGGCGATTCGGCAATGGTCGAGCTGCTGCTCAAGAGCGGCGCGAAATCGGACTTGAAGACGGGTGAGGGAGCGACTGCGGCGCAGCTCGCCGGGAAGTATGGACACCACGCATTGATCGCAGCGTTGGGTGCCGGGGCAAAGCGGGCGGGGCTGTAGGATCAGCTCGGGGGGCGGGTCCCCTGACCCGCGCGCGCCCCCTTGGTCGCGCACATTTCCGGAAGCCGACGAGGGCGTCGGCTGCGGGCCAGGGGGCCCGCCCTCCGTGTCCTCAATGTCGATGCGGTTGCGGTGTCGCCGTGCACGACACATCAGCCAGCGCGCAACGCACATGCTCGAACTGTATCGTCGTGTGGTGAATCTCAAAGTGATCGCACAGCCGTGCGTTAATCTGTCGCAGGATCGAATCGCTGGCCGAGGGCGGCATGTCCTCGATCAAAACGTGACAGCTTAGCGCCCGCGCTTCCGATCCAAGATTCCAAATATGCAGATCGTGTACGTCGATCACACCAGCGACGCTGTTCAGGTCGCGCGTGACGTCTGAGAGCTTCAAGCCCTTGGGCAAGCCTTCAAGAAGAATATTGAGCGAATCGCGCAACACGCCCCACGCTGATGCGGCCATCAGCACGCCGATGAGAATGGAGAGAATCGGATCAATCGCGAGCCATCCGGTGTAGCGAATCACGATCGCGCCCGCGATAATCGCGACACAGCTCGCGGCGTCGCCGAGCATGTGGATCCAGGCGGCGCGAATGTTGAGGTCGTGACCGTGGCCGCCCAGGCCAAGCACGATCCCCAGGTTCAGCACCAACCCCGCCGCGGCCACGATCATCATGGCGGTCTCAGCGACCGGCTCTGGATTCTTCAGCCGCACCCAGCTTTCGTAGAACAGCACCAGCGCGAGGAGTACCAGTGTCAGCGCATTGACGAATGCAGCAAGCACGCCGGCTCGCTGGTAGCCAAAGGTCTTTTTATGATCGGCGGGCCGCGTCTGGAAGTACATGCCGATGGCGGCGAGGCCCAGCGCGAAAGCGTCGGAGAAGTTGTGGCCTGCGTCGGAGATCAGCGCCAGGCTGTGCGCCCGAAGTCCGACCACCACTTCCACCGCGACGAACAGAACGGTGACGACCAGCGACCCAATCAGCACCCGGCTGCTTTTATGGTGGTGATGGTGGTGGTGTGCCATCCTCCTTCATCGTATATCAGTGGCGGGCATCTTCTGCCGAGTAACGCAGGCGATCTCGTCGCCTGCCTTTTTTGCTTGTAGGCAGGTGATCCAGTCTTGGGGGCCAGGCGATCTTCCGCCAAGCACTTAGAAGTGTTGGTGGTGCCGGTGGTTGAAAATCACCGCAAGCGGTGTCGAAGATTTCGGTAACTCTTTCCAGTTTCGACTGCTGACACGCGACGCGGCAGCATGGTCGTGGGCTAGCAACATTGACTTTCAATAAGTTGCGGGCGGCGGCAGTCGCGAACCAAGCTTGGCAAGGCGATTGCTAAGTAAGGGGCGTGATGAAAAACATGAGGGCTCAAGGAACGATGGTTGATCCCACCACCAAACCCTCTTTTGAAATTTCCAGAACCCCAATCCTCAACTTTCCCCAGTAGCCCTCCCGACCTAAATTCCTTGAGCCTTTAAGGGGTCCTTTTCAGGAAGTGAAGTGCAGCGACAGGAGCCGTCGCGACGGGTTCGCTCAGTAAGCCAGAATCCGATCGGCCTCGGCGACGATATTTTCCACCTGCGGCAGGATCTCGTTCTCGAGCACCGGGTGATAGCCGACCCAAGTATCCAGCGCGCCGACCCGACCGATAGGAGCATCGAGGTACTCGAATAATTCATTCGAAATGCGGGCGGCGATCTCCGCGCCATACCCGAAAGAAAGACAATCCTCGTGAACGATCAATACGCGGCTGGTCTTTTCGACCGACGCGCGGATCGATTCCCAATCGTAGGGCGCGAGCGTGCGCAGGTCGAGCACCTCAACCGTGCGATCGGGATTGCGACGCTCGACATCCAACGCGGCCTGCAGCGACTTCTGCACCAGCGCGCCATACGTAACAATCGTCAGGCGCGAGCCGGTTTTCGCGATCTTGGCTTTGCCGAACGGAATCGTGTAATCCGGGCCCGGATGCGGCGAGCGATTGTACGGCTCGCGATACAAGCGCTTGTGTTCAAGAAACAGCACCGGATCGTCGCAACGAATCGCCGTGCGCAGCAACCCGCATGCATCCAAAGCGTTGGAAGGAAACACCACGCGAAGCCCGGGAATGTGAGTAAAAATGCATTCGCCGTTTTGGCTGTGATAAATCGCGCCGCCGTTTAAATACCCGCCGATCGCGACGCGAATCACCATCGGCGCGGCGAATTTATTGTTCGAGCGCCAGCGCAAAGTCGCGAGCTCATCACGGATCTGCATCATTGCAGGCCAGATGTAATCGAAGAATTGAATCTCAACCACCGGTTTTGCGCCCGAAACCGCCATTCCGATCGCGCGCCCGACGATTGACGCTTCGGCGATCGGCGAATTGAAGCAACGCCGGGAACCGAAGGCGATCTGCAATCCTTGCGTGGCTTTGAAGACGCCGCCTTTACCCTTTACTTCGGGAAGATTCGTCTCACGGCTACAATCGGCAACGTCTTCGCCGAAAACCAGCATGCGATCGTTGCGTCGCATCTCCTCATGTAATGTGAGGTTGATCTCATCAACCATGGTGCGCGGCTCGCCCGCAAATTTTGCCACAACGTCGAACTCAGATGACGTCGGATCGACGAGCTCGGAATACAGGTGCCGGAGCGACGATCCTTTGGGCGGCGGATCCGCTTTCAGCGCGCGCTCGGTTGCCTCGGCGACTTCCATATCGACGTCGTGCGTCACCGATTCGATGGTGCGCGAATCGGCGAATCCATTCGCGATGAGCCATTTTGGAAATTGCACGATGCAATCGCGCTCGGCTTCAAGGGCGCGCTCGGCCGCGGATTTGTAGAGTTTCTCGTCGTCCGAAAGCGAATGCGAATAGGGGCGCGTGCAGGTGGCGCGCACCAAAACGGGCGATTGCTCGCGGCGGCAATGCTCGACGGCTTCGGTCAGCGTGGCGTGGGTCGCTAGGAAATCCGTGCCGTCGCAATTGAAAATACGCAAGTGCGGAAATCCGGTGACCAGTTTTGAAATGTCGCCGCCGGCAGTCTGATTTTCGACCGGAACCGAAATCGCGTAGCCGTTGTCCTCGACCAAGTAAACGATCGCGAGGCGTTCCAGACACGCGATGTTGAGCGATTCCCAGAACTCGCCTTCGCTGGTGGCGCCCTCGCCCGTCGTGATTAACGTGATCGCGTCTGAATCTGGTTCGAAGCGCCGCACCGCGCCCGCGCAGCCCACGCCGTGGAGAAACTGCGTGCCGGTGGGCGACGATCCACTGACGATGTGCAGCGCGGGATCGCACCAATGCGACGGCATCTGGCGGCCACCCGACGCGGGATCGGCTGCGGCGCCGACCGAGCCGAGCAGCATCTGTTCACCGGTGACGCCGAGCGCGAGGCTCAGCGCGCGATCGCGGTAGTAGAGACAATACCAATCGTGTCCAGGTCGCGTGGCGAGCCCGGCGGCTGCGCCGATGGCTTCGTGGCCCGCGCCGCTGATCTGGAAAAAAATCTTGTTCTGGCGTTTGAGCAGAATCTCCCGGTCGTCGATGCGACGGGAAAGATACATGATGCGGAAAGCGCGGATCAATTCATCGCGCCCGAGCCTGGTGGGGAGTGCGCTGCTGTTGACGGAGCTAAGATCCGCTTCCGGCGAGGTGCTGGTAAGCATGTCGGTACAAGTTTATCAATCGACGCGCGCATCCGTTATCATGACCGAAGTACGCGAATGCTCACAAGGCTCCAGGCTCGCAATTTCAAGCGATTCGATTTCATCGACGTTGAACTCGGGAACCCCGTCGTATTCGTTGGACCCAACAACTCCGGCAAGACAACGGCTTTGCAGGCACTGGCCCTCTGGGACCTCGGCGTCAGACGGTGGCACGAAAAGAGGGGTGAGACTGAGACCCCGGCCAAGCGTCCCGGGGTAGTGATTAACCGGCGTGATTTTTTTGCCGCCGCGATCCCTGAAGCAAATCTCCTCTGGCGCGATTTGCATGTGCGCGACGTCAGGAAAGACAACGGAAAGCAATCTACGACCAACATTCGAATCGATGTCAGCGTATGGGGCGTTGCGAACGGGAAGGAATGGCAATGCGGTCTTGAGTTCGATTACGCGAACGCCGAATCGTTTCATTGTCGGCCGTTGCGCCTGGCGGACGGGAAGGATCCCGATCGCTTGCCTGTCCCTGCGGAAGCAAAGGACGTTCGTGTCGCATTCCTTCCTCCCATGTCCGGCTTAGCCGACCGGGAATTTGCGAAACAGCCCGGCGAAGTCGGGTTTTTGATCGGCCAGGGAAGAACAGCTGAGGTTCTGCGAAATCTCTGCAACCAGGTCTATGGAATCGACGGGAGCGAGGAGTGGGAGCAGGTCCGCTCGCAAATCATGAAGCTCTTCGGGATTCAATTGAATGACCCGGAGCTGAGGGCGCGAAATGCAGAGATCGTGATGTCCTATAGGGAACGGGGGGTTGATCTGGACCTGTCATGCGCTGGACGAGGGGTTCAGCAAACGCTCCTTTTGCTGACCTACATGGCGGCGAATCCCGGTGCGGTGCTGCTTCTGGACGAGCCAGACGCTCACCTGGAGATCCTCAGGCAACGTGAAGTCTATGAGCTTGTCTCGAATGAGGCAGTCACTCGAAACAGTCAGATCGTGATTGCAAGTCATTCGGAAGTGATCCTGAATGAAGCTGCAGATCGCGACGTCGTGATCGCGTTTGTCGGGGCTCCCCATCGGATTGACGATAGAGGATCCCAGGTTCTGAAGTCGCTCAAGGAGATTGGCTTCGAACACTACTATCAGGCGGAGCAGCGCGGATGGGTGCTTTATGTCGAGGGATCCAACGACCTGGAAATCCTCCGCGGTTTCGCGCGGCTTTTAGGCCACCCAGCGGCCGCACCCCTCGAAGCGCCGTTTGTCCAGTACATTGGGAACCAGGCACCAAAGGCCCGCGACCACTTTTACGGTCTACGCGAGGCGAAGCCAGATCTTTCAGGCTTCCTACTTTGTGATCGTTTGGAAAAACCTTTGCAAGAGAACAAT
>DASYPO010000021.1:0-5138 GCA_036006545.1 Bryobacteraceae bacterium | reverse complement strand
TGCGATGCCACTGCGCGTAGACGTGTTTCACTTCGCCCAGCACGCCCTTTTCCACCATGTCGCGCACCGACTGATAAAACTTGCTGTAGCGTCGTTGCAGACCCACCTGAATGATCTGCTTGGGCCGCTCCTTCGCGAGTGCGCGCAGCCCGTGGACTTCTTCCGGCTTGAACACCAGGCTCTTTTCGCAGAATACGTGCTTGCCCGCCAGCAGCGCGTCTTTAGTCACGCGGAAATGTTCGAACAGCGGCACCGCGATCAACACCGCATCCAGATTCTTCGTCGCCAGCAATTCGCGATAGTCAGCGAACTTCTGCGGATTGCTCCCGATGGTCTTGGCGGCTTTATCCATCGCCGTCGGCTTGATGTCGCACAGCGCGACGCAGCGGCCGCTATCCATCTTTGCCAGGTGACCCAGCAGATAATCGCCGCGGCTGCCGGTGCCGATGAATCCGTACTGCACCTGATCGTTGGCCGCCTTGATTTTCTGAATGAACGGACCGGCCGCGACCGAGGCGGCAACACCGGCTTTCACAACGTCCCGGCGAGTAGGTTGCTTCATTGGGAACTCCTTAATAAGAGCGCGAAAGTCGAGTTTATCATTGTCCAGCGCGCAGGTGGCGTTTGGAACTGCGCGCGCTATGTCCGGCGAATCAGGTGCGGTATCATTCCCGTTCGCCCATGCCGAAAGAGCCCAAAGAGCCGAAACTGAAATCCCCCGTGGCATCTTCCGCGGTCGAATCCGCCGCGCCGCGATTCCTGCCCGTGCTCGCGATGCTTTTCGTCGGCAGCGGTTGCGCCGCGCTGATCTATGAGGTGGTGTGGTTCCAATTGTTGCAGTTGACCGTCGGCTCTTCGGCCGTTTCGATGGGAGTTCTTCTAGCGACCTACATGGGCGGAATGTGCGTAGGCAGCCTCGCTTTGCCCCGATTTTTCGATGCGCGACAACACCCCCTGCGCGTTTACGCGATGCTCGAAGCGGGCATCGGCATCTTCGGGATTCTGGTTCTGCTGCTGATGCCGCTGGTCGATTCGCTTTACGCAGCGATCGGCGGGCCAGGGTTTTTCGGCATTCTGCTGCGCGCGGTGGTCGCCGCGATTTGCCTCCTCCCGCCCACATTGCTGATGGGCGCGTCACTACCGGCGGCGTCGCGTTGGGTCGAATCGCGAAAAGCCACGCAAGATGCCGCGTCGACGCAGAACAGCGTTTCGTGGATGGGATTTTTGTACGGCTCGAATATCGCTGGTGCGGTTTTCGGCTGTCTGTTCGCCGGATTCTATCTGCTGCGGATTCACGATATGCCGACCGCGACCTTCATTGCCGCGGCGATTAATTTCGGAGTCGCCGGGATCAGTTACATACTCAGCGGCCGCACTAAATACACCGCCCCCGTGGAGGATCAAGCGCGGGTCGAACGGCCCGTGGGTGCGCGCGCAATCTACATCGCCATTGGACTATCGGGACTGACCGCGCTGGGCGCCGAAGTGATCTGGGCGCGACTGCTCTCGCTGATGCTGGGCGCGACCGTGTACACGTTCTCGATCATCCTCGGCGTATTTTTGGTAGGTCTTGGAATCGGCAGCACGGTCGGATCGTTTTTGGCGAAACACACACGTCGGCCGCGACTCCTGCTGGGCTGCTGCCAGATGCTGCTGGCGGGCGCGATCGCCTGGACCGCCTGGGTGATCACCGGCGGGATTCCCAACTGGCCGATCAATCCGCTGCTCTCGCGCAGCCCCTGGTATACGTTTCAGATCGACTTGGTGTGCTGCGCCTGGGCCATGCTTCCTGCGGCGCTGCTGTGGGGCGCGAGCTTCCCGCTGGCGCTCGCTTCGGTCGCCGGGCGCGATCGCGACCCGGGCCGCTTGGTCGGCGAAACTTACGCGGCGAACACCGTGGGCGCGATTCTCGGATCGCTCGCATTCAGCCTGTTTCTGGTTCCGTGGATCGGGACGCAGGGTTCCGAGCGGTTGCTGATCTTGATCGCCGTAATCTCGGCGTTTGTGGTTTTCTGGCAGCTTCGCGCGGCGTCCACCGAAGCCCCGCTGCGCGGCGTCGGATTCGCATCGCTGGCGGTTGCAACCGCGGCAGCGTTGGTGCTGATCGTCACCGTCGACGACATGCCCTGGATCGCCGTCGCCTACGGCCGCCGCATGTCGACCACCACCAACGCGGGCGAGCCGCTCTACCGTGGGGAGGGTCGAAATTCATCGATCGTGATCTCGCGCTTGCCCGATGGAAAGATTTATTTCCACGTAAGCGGCAAAGTGGAAGCGTCCACCGAGCCTTTCGACATGCGTCTCCAGCGCATGCTGGGGCACATTCCAGCGCTGCTGCATCCCGAGCCGAAATCGGTGCTGATCGTCGGATTTGGCGCCGGCGTCACGGCCGGTTCGTTCGTAGTGCATCCGAAAATCGAACGCATCCAGATCTGCGAAATCGAGCCGCTGATCCCGCCCGCATCGACGCAGTATTTCTCGCGCGAGAACTACAACGTGCTGAACGATTCGCGCACACGCATCGCTTACGACGACGCACGCCACTTCATACTCACCAGCAAAGACAAGTTCGACGTGATCACTTCCGATCCGATCCACCCTTGGGTAAAAGGCACCGCGACGCTATACTCCACCGAGTATTTCGAGCTTTGCAAGCGGCACCTCAATCCCGGCGGCGTGGTCACGCAGTGGGTTCCGCTGTACGAAAGCGATCCGGAGACGGTGAAAAGCGAGCTCGCGACTTTCTTCAAAGTTTTTCCCAACGGAACGATTTGGGGGAATCCCAACGGCGGCGGTTACGACGTGCTGTTGCTGGGCCACAACGAGCCGTTGAGGATCGATATCGACGCGTTGCAGCAGCGGCTCGAAAGTCCGGCGCATGGCAACGTTGCGCGTTCGCTGCGCGAGGTCGGCTTTCGCTCTTCGATCGATTTGCTCGCGACCTACGCCGGCCGCGCTTCCGATCTTGCGCCCTGGCTCGTCGACGCGGAGATCAATCGCGACCGCAATCTGCGGCTTCAATATCTGGCGGGGATGGGCGTGAACTCAGATCGCGCGGCACGCATCTACGACGACATGCTCAGCTATCTGAAGTTCCCGACGGATATGATCGGGGGCTCGGATGCAGCGGTCGCGATGCTTAAGGAAGCGCTCCGCGCGCAGGCATCGAGATAGCCGCGGTGACGAGCACCCGTTTGAGCCAACAACGCGAAGCGGCTACCCGCGGGTCAGTTACTCAGCCTCCGAGTGGACCCGGATTCGTGTCACCTCAACAATCCATAGTTGTCCCGCGATCGAACTCAACTCCAGCGCATCGAGCAGCCGCTCAACCATTCGTTCCAATATGTGAATTGTTGGATTCCTCGGCGTCCGGAGAATCACCACTCCCGCAGACGCGCTTGGCCGGAAGCGAATTACGTCGGAGAAATCCAGGTCCAGCGTGAGGAGACACCGGTACTCTGCGGCGCAAATGCGAAAGACCGGGTCATCTCCGCAGCCGGCTAGTCCCTCTTCCCTCACCGTCGCGACATCATGCCCGCGGCCGCGAATCACGGCAGCGGTTCTCGCTCCGAGATTCTCGTCGAGCTTGAATTTCATGCCGCGTCGGAGCCGGGAAGGTCGACAAAACGCTCGCGACTCATCTCGGCACCGTACGCGATCGCCGCGAGCACATCCTCCCGAACGAGATGTGGGTAGTCCGCCAGGATGTCCTCAGTCGTCGCACCCGACGCCAGAAAATCGAGAAGCAGAGAAACCCAAATCCGCGTGCCGCGGATGCAAGGCTTGCCGAAGCAGATGTTCGGATCGACCGAAATGCGCTCCAGCAACGGGTTCATGGGGCTAGAATAACACCTGTCTTCGTGAGACATCGCGGCACACTGCGGTAGCTGGGACGCTCTGGCCCGGCTCAAAAACTCAGCGTTCGGGGCTTGCCCGCCTCCAGCTTTACCGTCATCACCTGACCACCCATACGCACGCGATGCTCACCGGCCACGTCGGCACGCAATACCGCCCGCGTGAGTTTCCCACTCTTCCACTCCAGATCGACCCCTACCGCGCCGCGCGCACGCAAACCCTTCACCGACCCATCCGGCCAGGCCTTGGGCAGCGCGGGCAGCAAATTAATTTCACCCGCGTGACTTTGCAGCAGCATTTCCGTGATGCCCGCTGTGCCCCCGAAATTTCCGTCGATCTGAAACGGGGGGTGGGTGTCGAGCAGATTCGGCTGCGTCGATTTCGCCAGCAGCGCTGCGACATTCTCGTACGCTTTCTCGCCATCTTCCAATCGCGCCCAGAAATTGATGATCCAAGCGCGGCTCCATCCCGTGTGTCCGCCGCCCGATGCCAGCCGTCGCTCAAGCGTCACCCGAGCTGCCTTTGACAGATCCGGCGTGCCGCGCGGCGTGATCTGATTCCCGGGATGCAGCGCGAACAAATGCGAAATGTGCCGATGGCCCGGCTGCGGCTCGTCGTACTCCTCCAGCCATTCCTGCAACTGCCCGTGCTTCCCGACTTTGAACGGTGGCAGTTTCGCGCGCGCCGCAGCAACCGATTTACGAAACTCCGCATCCACGCCCAGAATCGTACTCGCGTCGATCACGTGCGTGAACAGCGCATGGGCGATCTCGGTATCCATATAAGGACCCATGGCGAGCCGCACCGATGATCCGTCAGCCGCGCGGTAATCGTTCTCCGGCGAAATCGACGGCCCACTCAGCAGTCGCCCCTTGCCGTCGTCCACCAGGTAATCCAGCAGAAACTCCGCGGCTTCCTTTAGTACCGGATACGCGCGCGTTTCGAGAAACTTCCGGTCGCGCGTGAAATCGTAGTGATCCCAAAAATGCAGGCTGAGCCACGCACCGCCCATCGGCCACACACCCGACCTCACCCCGTCGATCGGCACGGCATCACCCCAGATATCGGTGTTGTGGTGCATTACGAACCCGCGCGCGCCGTAAAGCTTTTTCGCGACCGCCCGACCGTTTTCGCGCGCCGCATCGACCAGATCGAACAACGGCCGCGCCAGCTCGCTCAGACTGGTCGTCTCGGCGTGCCAGTAATTCATCTCGGTATTGATGTTGATGGTGTACTTGCTGTCCCACGGCGGATCAAGTTTGTCGTTCCAGATTCCCTGAAGC
>DASYPO010000020.1:0-8049 GCA_036006545.1 Bryobacteraceae bacterium | reverse complement strand
CCGAGTACGGCCTGGCGTGGATGCTGCCTCGTATCGTGGGACCTGCAGCCGCAATCGATTTGATGTTCAGCTCGCGAATGGTGGACGCTCAGGAGGCGCTGCGCCTGGGTCTGGTCCAGCGCGTGTTTCCGGCGGCGGAATTCGCAGGCGAGGTTCACAAGTTCGCGGCGGAGCTAGCGTCTTCGGTTTCGCCACGATCGCTGCGAGTGATGAAAAAGCAGATCTACGCAAGCTTGTCTCAGACCCTCCCACAAGCCTTCGAGATGGCGATCGAAGAGATGAAGTCCAGCCTGACGGCCGACGACTTCAAAGAAGGCATCGCGCATTTTCTGGAGAAGCGCGCGGCTGCTTTCACCGGCCGCTGAGCTGACTTACCCCGCATACCTTGACAATCTACCTATTCAATTCTAGTATGTAGTTTGACTAGGTATGGATAAGAAACAAGACCTGCTCCAAGGCACGCTGGACGTGCTGATTCTCAAGATTGTCGCGCTGGGGCCGATTCACGGGTACGGAATCGCGCAGCGGATCAATCAAATCTCGAAAGAAGTCTTGCAGGTGCAGCAGGGGTCGCTGTATCCGGCGCTGCATCGCCTCGAAAATCGCGAGTGGCTGACCGCCGAATGGCGCGATGTAAACGGTCGCGAAGCGAAGTTCTACACGCTGACCCGCGCCGGCCGGAAACAACTTCAAACCGAGACTCAGAACTGGGAGCGCCTCTCCGACGCGGTTTCGCTCATTCTGCGAGCCGCCGAGTAAGGTAACCCATGCGCTGGATCAAGGCACTCTTGGGACGACGGCGAGCCGAGCGCGAGCTCGACAAGGAACTGCAGTTTCACATCGAAGAACTCGTCGCAGAGAAGATCGCGCGCGGCGTAGACCCGGCGGAAGCGCGACGCAGCGCGATCCTCGAACTCGGCGGACCCGCGCAAATCAAGGAAGATTGTCGCGACGTGCGCCTGCTGCACTGGCTCGAAGTTTGGCTGGCCGACGTGCGTTACGGATTCCGAGGCCTGCGATCGAGTCCCGCGTTCACGCTGACGGCGGTGCTTTCGATTGCCCTGGGAATCGGCGCCAACGCGACGATCTTCACGCTGCTGCACGCCGCGTTGTGGAAGCCGTTACCGGTGTCCGAGCCGAAACAGTTGTTTCATATGCAGCGATTGTCATCGGATGGATGGACCGGCGAAGGGGGATATTCGTGGGTCCTGTACAACCAGATGCTGGAGGCTGGCCGGCCGTATGGCGAGGTATTCGCGAAGGCGGGCACGGCCATGCGGAAGTTTAGCGTGGACGGAAGCCAGCAGGATCGGGCAGTGGGCGAATCCGTCTCCGCGAACTTTTTCAACGCGCTGCAGGTGGGCCCGTTTTTGGGGCGTACCTTCGAGCCGCAGGACGATAGCGTACTCGGCGGGCGCCCGGTAGCGGTGTTAAGCCACGCGTTCTGGCAACGACGCTTCGGGTCGGATCCGGGCGTGCTCGGAAAGACCGTGCTGTACGAAGAGCGTCCCTTCACGATCGTCGGCGTGGCGCGGCCCGGATTTCAGGGTGTGGATGCCGAGTCCGCCGTGGATATCTGGACCACCATTACAGCGACCGCTCCGAAAGAGTGGCTGACCGGCCCGCATTGGAACTGGATGACACTATTCATTCGACTGCGCACGGGCGTTGCTCCGCAAGAAGCACATACCGCACTCGATGCGCGCCTCCGGCGTCACGTCACTGAAGAGTTGTTACCCGGCGCAGGCGCGTACTACACACGCATTCTCCAGGCGCAGAAATTCACGCTGCGCCCTGCAGCGGCGGGCCTCGCGACCACCGGTCGGCGATATCAGAAACCGTTGCTGGTCCTGATGGGTGTGGTCGGATTGGTGCTGCTGATTTCGTGCGCCAACGTGGCGAACCTGGTGCTGGCGCGGAATCTTTCGCGGCAACAGGAACTGGGAGTGCGACTCGCCCTGGGCGCGGGGCGCGGACGAATCGTCAGCCAGCTCATGACCGAGAGCCTGTTGGTAGCGATCACGGGCGCGGCGCTGGGAATGGTGCTGGCAACCTGGGGATCCCGATTGTTGTTGGGCCTGCTACCTGCGTCCCGAATTCCGTGGGCGTTCGATCTGCGGCCAGACACGACGATTGCTGCGCTGGGCTCTTCGGCGGCAATCCTCACGGCGCTGCTGTTCGGAGCGGGACCTGCGCTACGGGCGTGCCGGGCTGCGGCGGATCGAATCACGACTGGAAGCTCGCGCGTCACGCAGCGCGGAATCGCAGGCAAGCTGCTGGTCTCGGGTCAACTGGCGCTTTCGCTGGTGCTGGCGGCGGGGGCGGGTTTGTTCCTGGCGACGCTGTACAAGCTCGCCACCACCGACCTCGGCTTCCGGCCGGAGCGAGCCTGGACGGCCGATCTATCCTATCCGCGCGGCACCTCTGACGATCGCAAAGCGCAAACCATGCGGGAGATTGTGAACCGACTCCAGGCGCGCGACCCGCAAGCGCTAGCCAGTCATACTTTCCCGAACGTGTACGACCACGGTGGCTGGTCGACAGGAATCGGCATCGACGGCCGCGAGCCGGCCAAGGGCGAGGACAACGAAGTGTGCTCGTTCGGGGTAGGTGCGCGCTTCTTCGAAACGATGGGGATCCCGCTGGTGGCCGGGCGCGATTTCACGAAGCGCGACGAGGGCGACGGCCCTGCCGTTGTGGTGGTCAACGAAACCCTGGCGCGACGATTCTTCGGGTCCACGCCGCCGCTGGGACATCGAGTGATGCAGCCGCAACCCAAGAAGCAATTTCTGGCGAGGGAGATTGTCGGCGTGGTCCGCGACGTTCATCATCAGGGCCTGCGGGAACCGGTGTGCGCCACGATTTACATCCCGGCAGCCGGCGGAACGCTGTTGCTTCGATCCGGACTTTCGCAGTCCGACGTGACCGAGCAGATTCGGCAGGAACTGAAACAGGCGGACGCGTCCGCCGTGCTGGAACAAGTGCGCCCCATGCGGGCGGCGGTCGAGGGGATGATCACGCAGGAACGGATGATCGCGATTCTCGCGGCAGCGTTCGGGGGCTTGGCGGCCCTGCTGGCGGCGGTCGGATTGTACGGTGTGATGGCGTACAACATGGCGCGGCGAACCAGTGAGATTGGGATCCGAATGGCATTGGGCGCGCGGCCTGGCGATATTCGAACCTTGGTCCTGCGCGAATCGCTGGTCTTGATCGGTGCGGGCTTGCTGGCTGGTTTGCCGATCGCGCTGGCGGCGACACAACTCACTCGCAAAATGCTTTTCGGATTATCGCCGGGCGATCCAACGGTCTTCGGTGCCGCGGTCTTGCTTCTCGTCGTCGTCGGCGTAATGGCGGCTAGCCTGCCGGCGTGGCGCGCGTCACGCATCGCCCCCGCGATCGCGTTGCGCAACGAGTAGCCTTACTGCACGGTCCAGGACCCGCGCAGCACCCAGCCCGAACTGACGAACGGTTCATAGGCCTGCAAATAGACGCTCTTCGACCCGTTGAACGCAGGGGTCTTGAAGACCAGGTTCACGTTAAGCAGCACCGAGGTTCCGGAGGTCGTCACGAAGCTGAACCCGATTGCGCATTGAGTGTTCTGAAGCGTGTTCGAAGACCCGATGGGCTTGGTGCTGAGCGTGG
Organism: Bryobacteraceae bacterium; assembly: GCA_036006545.1. Lineage (GTDB taxonomy): Bacteria > Acidobacteriota > Terriglobia > Bryobacterales > Bryobacteraceae > Palsa-187. Next base: position 4,407 of record DASYPO010000020.1, on the reverse strand, counting down.
ATCCGTTGTCCGAATAAAGCCCGATGGTGGCGGTGTTGCGATCCCACAGCAGGTAACATGCATTCGCGACATTGCTGGGTGCGCCGGTAGTGAAAAGACCGGCGATGCTGCTGATATTCGACGCGGCGGAGGAATCGGACACAGTGAAAACATAACTGGCGGACGATCCCGAGCCCGAGACCGGCGAAACCGAATCTGCCGTGGGCGAGCCGCCCGTAACGGTCCAGCTTCCACGCGCGACGTAGCCCGTGTTAATGCCCACTTCGGCCGCATAGAGATAGACAGTCTTTGCGCCGAAGAAAGTCGCGCTGAACGTCAAGTCCAGTGTTACGACAACGGAGGTCGCGCCGATCACCACGGTACTGTTTACGCCGCGCAGGGAGCACTGGCTGTTGGATGCGACGTTAGCCGAGCCGAGCGCGATGCTGGTCGACCCATTCCCCGAATCGAACGCCAGGGACAGCGTGTTGGTCCCGCGGTCATACACGATGTTGCAGGCGTTGACGATGCTGGGGGACGTCGCGAACAGCACGGCGACTCCGGTGATAAAGCTCGATCCACCCAGATCGGAAACCTGAATGCTGAAGCGTTGCGCCGGCCCGGAGCCGGAAGCGGGCACCACGGAATCGGCCGTGGGGATTCCTCCGGCTGTGGTGTTGAAAGTTCCTCTGATCACCCATCCCGTGTTCACCGCGCCCTCCGATCCGAACATGTAGATATTCTTGAGTCCGCTGAACGTGCCTTTGAAGGTGACGTTGGCTTTGATGATGATCGAGAGCCCGGACACAACGGCCGTAACCGGACCAATCGCACATTGGCTGTTTTGCAAAACCGTCGAGGAGGCGATTGGTCTCGAATCCGTTCCCTGTCCGCTATCCCAGGCGAGTGCGACAGTCCCCTGCAGGCGGTCGTAGACCAGGTAGCAGACATTTACCGCTGTGACCGTGGTGCTGAAAAGCATGGCCATGCCGGTGAGGTTTTCAGGATTCTGTGTATCGGAGAAAACGAAGGTGAATTGCTGGCTCGATCCCGAGCCGGAATTGGGTGACACTGAATCGGCGGTAGGCTGCGGAGCGGGTACGGTGACGGTCCATGCCCCGCGTGCCGTCCAGCCCGTACTCACGTTAACGTCGGCTGCGCTGAGATAGACCGTTTTCGCGCCCGGAAATCCGGGCTGGAACGTCAACGCTACCGTTAGCGTCAAATTCGTGCCGGAAAGCGACGCGCCGCTGCCCGCGCCGATCAGAGCACATTGATCGTTCTGCGAACTGCCGCCGCCCGGAATGACGGTCGACGATCCGGAGCTCGCCACGTTGTTGGCCAGCTTGAAGAGGTTGGTCGCGATGGTGTAGGTGACGTAACAGGCGAAGTCGACCGAAGCATTGCTGTTGACCAGAAGCCCGACCGTCGTCAGCGCATTCGCCCCGGCGGGATGCGAGTACTGCGCTGTGAAGGTAACCGCGTTGCCGCTCCCCGACGCGGGACTAACGGAGTTTGCCGCGGGCAACTGGGCGGGCGCTGCAGTAACGCCCAGCCGCAATACCCAACCGGTGTTTCCTCCCGTATTGTTGGATTGAATCGGCGTGTTGAGCGTGAGATCGAGTGAGCTGGTCTGCCCTCCGACAAACATGTTTCCTGAGGGATCGATCGCCAGCGCGCTAGCCGTGTCGGCTCCCGTTCCACCGTACAAGGTCGAGAACGTAAGGGCATTCCCCGCAGCGTTGATTTTGGAAATAAAAGCGTCGTACAGGCCCCGGAAGGAACTTTGCACGGGAGCCACCGCGGGGAAGCTGGCGGAGGACGTGTACCCTGCGATAAATGCGTTACCGCCCGAATCCACCGCGATTGCGTTTCCCCAGTCGAAGCTGGTCCCGCCCAAATAGCTGCTGTAAACCAGCCCGGAGCCAGCCGGATTCAGCTTGGCGACGAACGCGTCCTGCACGCCGCCGAAGACCGTCTGAAACGCTCCCGTGGTAACTGGAAAATTCGACGAATTGGTCACCCCCGCGACGTATGCGTTGCCCGCGGCATCCACCGCGATGGCGTTGGCCTGTTCGGGATTGCCCTGCGCCCCGCCGCTACCGCCCAGGTAGGTGCTATACAGAAATGCGCCTCCGTCCGTTCGAATCTTGGTTACGAATGCATCCTGGCTGCCTCCGCTCGAAGCCTGCACTGCGCTCACCACCGGAAAATTCGTGGACAACGTTCCGCCCGCGACATACACGTTTTGGCTCGAATCGACCGCGATCCCGCCGGCGTGTTCGCTTGCGGCGCCGCCGAGAAAGGTGCTGAAAGAAATCACCCCAGCCGAGGTGAGTTTAGTGACGAAAGCATCCATCGCGCCGCCATAGATCTTCTGCGCGGCGGTAGCCGACGTGAAGAAGTCAGCCGACTGCGTGTCGCCCGCGATGTAAGCGTTGCCGGCGCTGTCGACAGCGATCGCCGTGCCCGCGTCGAAGTTCGCCCCGCCCAGGAAGGTGCTAAAGATTAGAGTGTTTCCAGTAGCGTTCAGCTTGAGCGCGAACGCCTCCTTGCCCCCCAGGTTGGTGGAACGAGCCGCGGCCACCAGGGGGAAATTCGTAGATGCGGTCGCGCCCGTCACATACGCCTCTCCCGCGGAGTTGACCGCGATTCCCGCAGCGCGATCGTCGCCCCTGCCGCCCAGGTAGGTCGCATAGATGAGTGCGGTTCCCGCTGCGTTCAGCTTGGCGACGAACACGTCGACGCCGCCTTGATTCGACACCTGCACCGCGCCCGCGATAGGAAAGTCGAGTGCCTCAGTCCAGCCGGCGACATACAGATTGCCCGCCGAGTCGAGTGCCACGCCGGTGACGGCGCTGATCGCGCTGCCGCCCAGGAAGGTGCAATACGAAATCACCGGATCGATCACCAGTTCGCGCGTTGGGTCATACGGGCCTATCGAAAAGCCGATCGTGTGAGCATCGATCAGCAGGTAGCGGCCCTCTACGCGCCGCTTTTTTCCGCCGATTCGCTGATACAGTTCCGGCGCTTCCTCGCGCAGCTCAACTTTCGAGCCGCGTACCACCAGGTCTCCATTTGCGTCGATCGAGAGTCGCTCGGCGCCCGAATATTCCAGCCGTATAACTTCCGGATCGGCGCCAGGCGCCACCAGAAACTCGGATTTGAGGCGCTGCGCCGAGGCCGCGTAAGTCATATCGATGCCGGGGTACAAGCCGCGGTAGAGAATCTTGTGATAAGTCGGTAGGTCCGGCTTCCAATGGCGAGGATCGCCGCCCAGAAACAAGTTTACGCGCGCGGCTAAAGGCTCCCCCGCCTCGATCGCGACCATCGGATTCGCGCCCGCGAAGCGCACCCGTACTTCAGCTCCATGCACGCGAAAGGTGGCCGCGTTCGCCATGAACCCGGCGCGCAGTTCGGGCGTATCGACCAGATAACGGATAGAAGCATCCGTTTGTCCGATATTAGGGTAAAAGAAGACCGGGAGCGAACGCTCCGTTTGTCCTGCAAGTCCTGACGCAACGGCCAGGAGCAGGAGAACGCATTGAAGCCGCATTTCGTCCTATGGCACTGATCGACCCGAGCAGTGCATTCGTACATAGGCCGCCACGGACGCGGGGGAGAGACTCACCGTGCGTCCTTTGACGCCGCTTCAAGCCCGACCAGCTCAAGCCCCGGGCCCACTCCAGGAAGTAACGGGCGCGCGCGCCAGGCGTAACCAGAATTCGTAGTCGAAAGTGAAATGCAGGCTGGGCTCCAGGCCGCCGAGATTCTCGAAGACCTCGCGCCGCAGGAAGCTGGCCGGCTGGCAGATGAAACACTCGCGCACGAACACCGCCGGATCGAAATCCTGAACCGGATAGGGCCGAAGGCGGTTACCGTGCTCATCGATCCACCACGCGTCGCCGTATACGCCGGTCGCCTCACCATCGGCCGGAAGCGCCGTGACTGCTGCGCTAACCGCGCCAGGCAGTAGTACATCGTCGGCATGCAGGTATGCGAAGTTTGCACCGCGGGAAGCGGCGAATCCGCGGTTCACCGCATCCGCCGTTCCGCCGTCCGCCGCGGAAAACCAACGCACGCGCTCGCCGTAGCTTTCCAGAATCTCGAGAGTGCCGTCGTTTGAGCCGCCGTCCGCGACGATGTATTCGACGTGCGGAAAATCCTGCTGAAGCACACTCTCGATCGCCTCCTGGAGAAAACTCCGCGCTGTTGAGACAGGGCGTGACGATCGAGACGATTGGGGAAACGAACGGCGCGTCCAGGGGCTTTTCAAACGCCGACATAGCGAGCGTACAGGCTGCGCGCCACCCCGATGTCGGTAGTGCCCTTGACGATCGCGCGGCCGTCCGGGAAGACCGTCAGCTCATAAGCCTCAAGTGTCACGCGCAGGGCGAACTGGTTGGAGCGCACTGCTGCCACCGCACC
>DASYPO010000019.1:0-4616 GCA_036006545.1 Bryobacteraceae bacterium | reverse complement strand
GGCCCGCCCTCCATCGGAGAGACGATTTTCATCAGCTTTCGCGTCGGGAATGCCCACACGGGTATCATTAGGAATTGGGTGAAAAGAAAACCGGCAGGAAACGCAAGATCCTGCTGTTCCTCGTAACGAATCTAATTGCTGCCGCTTGCCTGGTGTGGTCACTGCGCGGCGCCGAACTCCATGATCTTCCGGACGATCTGCGCCGGATGAGCTGGGGCTGGATCGTTGTCGCCGTGATTTCGGACATCGCCGTGTATTGTTGGCATGGCCTGCGCTGGAGCCTGCTGCTTCAGCCGCTGGCGCCGGTGAGTTTTCGCAAAGCGATTCAAGCGGTGTACGTCGGCTTGTTTACCAACGAAGTTCTGCCGTTTCGACTGGGCGAACTGGTGCGCTGTTACCTGATCGGCCGCTGGTACCTACTTCCGTTCTCGGTGACGATCTCGAGCGCGATCATTGAGCGCGTCTTCGATGGAATCTGGCTTTCGCTGTGCCTGGTGGTGATGCTGATGTACGTGGATTTTCCGCCGGAGCAGCATTATTTTGTGGTGGGCGGGTATGTGGTGGCGAGCGTCGCGCTGGGGCTCGCGGTGCTACTGATTTTGGGCGCGCTAAAACGCGAGCGGGTGAAAGCACTTCTGCCAGGGATCGGGTGGCAACTGAATATTCGCGTCATGCTGGATGATCTGTACAAGATGGGACGCTCCCGTTATTTGTACCTTTCCTTTTTCCAGAGCTTGCCGTACCTGCTGATCTCGACCATCCCGATTTATGCCGCGCTGCGTGGCTACCAATTCGAGTTGGGGTGGGGCGTGGCGTTCGCTGTGATGGTGATTCTTCGGCTGGGTAGCGTGGTTCCGCAGGCGCCTGGAAATATTGGGTTCTATCAAGCTTGCACGATCGCCAGCCTGGTCCACATCCTCGGAGCGGTGGACGATGTAGCCGCGGCGAAAAGATTCGCGCTGGTGCTGTGGGCGATCGTGACCATTCCGTTGCTGCTGGGCGGTTTGATAGCGGTGCTGATTACCGAGGACAAGATCGGCGATCTTACGCGCGCGGCGCAGGCAGAAGTAGGCAAAGAGGGGCCGGTGGGAACCAGCTAGCGGACAGGTAAGACCTAGGAGTCAGGAGCCGGAAGGGAACAATCCGCCGGCTTGCAGGATTGCGCGGCCCTCGGGTGAAGTGAGGAACTTCAGGAATCTTGCGGCGGCGGCCTTTTGTCCGCTGGCCTCGACGATGCCCGCGGCCTGACGAATCGGTGCGTGCCATTCCTGCGGTAACAGCGCGCCCTTCCCGATCAGCAGGGTCCAGGAAGTGATCACGGCATCGGCATTGCCGCTCTCCGCGAACTGCAGCGCCTGGCGAACATTCTCGCCGTACACGATCTTGGGCTCGACCGCTTTCCACGCGCCGCGATTTTCGAGAGCCTTGCGCGCGGCGACACCATAGGGCGCGTGCTGCGGATTGGGAATCGCAATATGCTTCACGTCGGGACGCGCTAGATCCTCGAGCGAGCGCACCGTGCTGCTCGGCGACCAAAGCGCGATCCGTCCCTGCGCGTAAATTACGACCGACGCTTTTTCGATTCGCCCGGCAGCGGCCAGATCGCTGACGTACTTGTCATTGGCGGAAAGAAAAACATCGTAGGGCGCACCGTTCTCGATCTGCCGCGCCAGCGATCCGCTGGAAGCGAAGGTGAAGCGGACCTTGTCGCCAGTGGATTTCTGAAAGGCCTTTTCGATTTGCGAAGCGAGTGGCGCGAGGTCGGATGCAGCGGCGACGATCAGCTCCGCCGCGTGGAGTCCGGCTGCGGCGAAAAGTGCGGCGAGCAACAACCTCATTTCAATTCATTGTAGACAGACCAAGTCCGCTCGACCGCGGATTCCCAGGTGAACTCGCGCGCGCGTTCCAGGCCGCGGCGGGCGAGATCGTCGCGGAGGTCCGGATTCGCGGCGAGACGTAAAAGCGCGTCGGCGAGCGCATCGGAATCCAGGGGATCCACGAGCAGGGCGGCGTCGCCCGCAACCTCGGGCAAGGCCGAGGATTGCGACGCGATCACGGGTACACCGTAGGCCATGGCTTCGAGCACGGGCATTCCGAAACCTTCGTCCAGCGACGGAAAAGCGAAGATTCGCGCGCGGCGATATAGGCGGTGAAGCTCGGGGTCGGATATGTAGCCGAGTAACTCAATCGATGACCGGCGCGGGCTTTCGTGCACGGCCTGCAACTCTTCGGCGGCCCCATAGCCATCGGAGGCACCGGCTAGAACAAGTTTCCAATCACCCGGCATTTTTTCGAACGCGCGGACCAGTCGCGCAACATTCTTGCGTCGCTGGATGGCGCCGACAAACAGGACCATGTTCTGTCGCTCGACCAACGTTTCGGGCGCCGGCTGCGCGCCATGCGGGATCACGAAGATCCGCGTGCGGTCGACTTTTAATAGGGCTTCAATCTGCCCGGCGGTGAATCGAGACACGGCGATGACGGCGTCGCTGCGCTCGGCGGCACTGCGTGCCTGCTCGGTGAAACGGGCGCGAAAATCGGGCGAAGAATAATCGCCAGTCATGACGAAGAGATCGTGAAAGGTCGAAACCACGCGTTTGGGGCCGCTGCTGCGCGAAAAGTCGACACGCTGGTTGAGTGCGTGAAAAAGGTCGCCGGGCGGCGCGCCCGTCAGCAGCGACCGCGAAGCGTTCCACGGCAACGTTTCGTGAAACGACCGCAGCAATCGGTGCGGCCGATAGCAGAAGCGAAACCGCGCTTCCGGATGGGCGCGCGCGAGGCCGAAGAGTATTTCGCGGGAGTACACGCCAACGCCGGAAAGGTTGCGGCCGAGGCTGTAGGTGGCGTCGAGCGCGATCATTAATCCGGCGGCTGAAGCCACGTCAGCAGCCAGCGGATGCCCTGCGCGAGTGCCTGCGGCGTGACGCGATGGCCCACATCCTCTTCGATCACCGGGAGAAATTGCTCGGGCACGCCGGCCGCGGCGTAGGCTTTACGTGCGGCGTCGATACACAATTCGAGACCCGGCAGCGGCGTGCGCGCGTCGGCACCGCCGTTGATGGTCATGAGCGGGCGCGGTGCTATGAGCGGCAGCATCTTCGGCCCATCGAAATTGGTGTAAACGCCCGGGGCGACGCGATCGTAGAAGCTGCGCAGAAACGCGGCGTCGACGGGTGCACCGGCTTCTTTCGCGGCGGCTTCGAGTGCGGGTCGGAACGTATCCGCACGCGATTGCCACGAGTTGTTATCCAGCGCCCAGGCAAAACTCTGCACACCGATGCAGGGCACGGCAACGCGGATGCGGTGATCCACCGCGGCGGCCAGATAAATCTCCATGCCGCCTTTCGAGAATCCGATTACGCCGATGCGCGAGCCATCCACATCGCGCCGCGTGATCAGGTAATCGATCAGGCGCATAATGTCCCACACCGTGTCGTATAGGAACGGATGTTCTTCGCCGGTGCGCCAGGCGCGCAGGATCGCGTCGTTGTATGCCGCGGAACCAGTACCGGGCTTGCCGCGTTCGACCGCGCGCTCGCCGTGATAGCGTCCGTCGATCGCAACCGCCAGGAAGCCTTTCGAGGCGAGTTGTTCCAGTAGCGGAATCTGACCTTCCTTATTGCCGCCGGTGCCGTGCAACGCGATCACGACCGGGAAGCGGTGGCCGATCAGCGACTCCTTGCGCAGGATGAGACCGGGGACACGCTGATTCGAGTCGGAGGTGAAGGAGAAGCTGTAACGCAATCGGCCGGCGGCGTCGGGAATTGTCGAGACGCGCGGCGACAGCGGAATGCGGGGGCGATCGATCAATTTCAGAAAGTCGTTGCGGGCGGACGCAGGCTCGGCGATTGCCGGGGCAACGCTGAAAGTTACAGCGGCCAGGACTGGGAGCACGGAGATTCGCATGCGTCTACAACTAGGATAAGCGCGACCAGGAGGTCGCGCGCGGACCGGGAGGTCCGCCCCACGGGTTAGTCGTGGCGGAGGGGCTTACCGAGAAGGGTGCGGTAACCTGAAATTTCCACCATGTCTACGATTGCCAAACTTGCGCCGAAACATGTGAATTATTTGTGGGACGACGAAGCCGCCGCTAAGATTTCGCCCGCCCAGCGACTGGTGTACCGCTCGAATTTGCTGGGGTCGGACCAGCGGATCACGAACACGGGCGGCGGGAACACGTCGTCCAAACTCACCGAAAAAGATCCATTAACCGGCGAAGGGATCGAAGTGCTGTGGGTGAAGGGATCGGGCGGCGACCTGCGTACCAGCAACCTCGGAAATTTCGCGTCGCTGTATCAGTCGAAGCTGATCGAGTTGCAGAAAATCTATGCAGCGGCCGAGCCGCGGGGCCCGAAGACGGACGCGGAAGATCGCATGGTGGGTCTGTACCCGCACTGCACGTTCAATTTGAATCCGCGCGCCTCGTCGATCGATACGCCGCTGCACTCGTTCGTGCCTGCGAAGCATGTCGATCATATGCATCCGAACGCGGTGATCTCGATTGCGGCGTCGCGCAAATCGCAACATCTCACGTCGGAAGTTTACGGCGATGAAGTAGCGTGGACGCCTTGGCTGCGGCCGGGGTTCGAGCTGGGATTGGAGCTGGAGCGCATGTG
>DASYPO010000018.1:0-9062 GCA_036006545.1 Bryobacteraceae bacterium | reverse complement strand
TGGGACCATTCCCGCTGGATGAACCGGGTCGAAGGTGGAGCGCCCCAGGGCGGACCGCCGCCGCAGGGCGGGCGCTGGGATCGTGGATGGCGCACGGACCGCGGGAATCGAACCGCGTTGAGCGTTTCCTCCGACGGCTGGGGTCGGATTCATGCCGACGGCCGGCCGGGTGACCGAATCAGCCGTGTGAGCGTGCGAACGGAAGTCGACGGCGATGCATTTATCACGATCGAAGGCGAGCGCGGTCCCGTTCGGCTGGTGGGTCGCGTGCAGTCGCAGGACGACAGATCGCTCGGCGTGTCCCTAAGGGAAGCGATGGAGCGGCCAGCCGAAGGGTATGTTTCGATTCACTTCGATGCAAATGGAAACTTGATGAACGCGAGCATCGAAGGCAACTGGGCCCGCGAGCATTTCGTAGGCACATTTAATCGTCGTTACGGCTATCGATAGTTTTGCGCAATCGTTGCGCTCGTCAAGGCGGAACGGTTTTGAGGCACTGGCCGGCAGGGTCGTCTACTTATAAACCGTTCCGTCGGCATTTACGGTGAATTCGGAAGTCTTGCGTCGCTTCTCGATTTGAGCTTCGTATCGGACCGAGCCCGCCTGAGTGATCTTTTCGACGAGCTTGATTTTTCCGCCCACCGCCTTCTTCTCGATCGCCTCGCGCGCGGCCGCCGGGATGGTGCTGATCTCGACTTCTACCTCGTCCAATACGATTTGTCCCGCGGCGTCGACCGTTAGATCACGCGTCTTGCCGCCGACTTTCATTTCGATCTCGTAAAAGGTCTTGCCCTTCTCTTTTTCCTTGGAAACGCCTACCAGGGTCGCCCCCTGAGTTTGTTCTTTCACCGCCGCCTGCACCGCCGCGGGCAGGCTTTCGAGCTTGACCTTCTTCTCTGCTGCCAATAGCGAGACGGCTAGCGCACCGCCTAGGACGAAAATGAGCGTAAGTTTCATACAACCTCCCGAATTTAGCCTGGACTTGGGTTTTGAAGAATAGGTGCAGCATCGTCAGCGCGCCGCGTAAGCAAATAGTGAATCGCCGGAGTCACCAGCAGTGAAAGCACCATGGACGCCAACAGCCCGCCGATCACGGCAATCGCCAACGGCTGGAGCATCTGCGATCCGGCACCGATCGCCAGTGACAACGGCAACATTCCCGCGATGGTCGCGAGCGCAGTCATCAGAATCGGACGCAGGCGGCGTTCGCCTGCCTGGATCATCGCGTCCAGGCGCGAAAGACCTTCCTTGTGAAAATCCTGATGGGCGTCCAGCAGCAGGATGCCGTTCTTCGCCACGATTCCGATCACCATGATTAATCCCATGAAGGAGGAAACGTTGAAGCTGGTGTGGGTGATCAGCAGCGCCAGGAACACTCCCGAGGTGGAGAGCAGGGCCGACGCGAGAATCGCCGTGGGCGCGGAGAAGCTGCGGAATTCGAACAATAAAACCGTGAAGACCAGGATCACGGCCAGCGCCAACACCAACAGCAGATCGCGAAACGACTTCTGCTGCTCCGCATACGTGCCACCGTAAACTACACGAATTTCGGGCGGAAGCTTCATCTCCGCGACGGCCTGTTTGATCAAAGCGATTCCCTCGCCCAAACTCACGTCTTCCAGGCGGCCGGTCACGGCGACGTTGCGTTGCAGATTCTCGCGGCGGATCTCGGTTTGTCCTGCCTCGTTCTGAAAGTTGGCGAGCGTTCCGAGGGTGGCGGCTTTGCCCGTCGACGAACTGGTGATGATGGTATTTCGAAGCTCGTCGAGCGTCGTCCGGGCGACGTCCGGAAAGCGCACGCGAATGGTATAGGCGCGGTCGTTGACCACTACCGGTGTGGTCGCAGGCTCGCCCTGAAGCAGAGCGCTTGCGTCCACCTCGATTTCCTGCGGCGTGAACCCGGCGCGCGCCGCGGTAACCGGATCGACCGTCATGACGATGGCCGGGCCGCTGATGGTATTTTCGATGCCGTCCTTCACATCCGCGACGCCTTTGATTTTCTTGATTCGTGTCGCGACCTTCGGCGCCCAATCCTTCAACAGGTTGGGGTCCTGCGCGAATAACTTGATTTCGATCGGCTCCGGCGAAGTGGTGAGATCGCCAATCATGTCCTGCAGTACCTGGATGAACTCGACATCCAGGTGTGGATATTTCTCATTCACCTCGGCGCGCACACTCTTAATGACCTCCTGCAGACCGCGGTGGCGGTCGCGCTTCAGACGCACCGAAAAATCGCCAGTGTTCGCCTCGGTCACGGCTGCGAGCCCGAGCTGCAGTCCGGTGCGCCGCGAAGTGCTTTCTACTTCTTTGGTCTTGGCGAGAATCTTTTCGACGCCGAGCAGCACGCGATTGGTGTCTTCGAGCGACGAGCCGGCGGGCATCAGGTAATCGAGAATGAATCCGCCCTCATCCATCGCGGGCAACAGGTCGCTGCCCAGCGCGCGGTAACAGAAATACGAACCGACGACAATTCCCGCGGAGGCAATCGTCAAGAGCACGGTATGCGCCAGGGCGAAATGGAGCGAGCGCGAGTAGATCATCTCAACCCGTTCCATAAATCCCGGTGTTGGCTCTGCATCAGGATTGTGCTTGCGCACTTTCGGTGCACTCCGCAGCAGGTAATGACTCAAGGTCGGCGTCCAGGTGAGCGCCAGGAGCAGTGAGGTCAGCAGCGCGGTGCCCACGGTGATCGCGAGCGCTCGAAAGAACGTTCCGGTGACACCAGTGATCGTAATCAGCGGGAGAAAAACGACGATGGGTGTGATGGTGGATCCGATCAGGGGCCCGCGGATTTCGAGCAGCGCGTCGCGAATCGCATCTGCACGGCTCTCGCCTGCGTCTCGATGCAGCACGATATTCTCGACCACTACGATCGCGTCATCGATCACCAAGCCGACCGCGGCGGCAAGCCCGCCCAGCGTCATTAGGTTGAAGCTCTCGCCCAGCGCGCGCAATGCGATCAACGTGATGGCGATGGTCGCGGGAATCACCAGGCCGGCGACCAAGGAGCTGCCCCAATCGCGCAGAAACAGCACGAGAATGATCGCCGCCAGGATCAGGCCCACCAGAATCGCGTCGCGGACGCTGGTGATCGAATCGCGAACTAAGATTGACTGATCGTAGAAGGTCTGCAGCTTAACACCCTGGGGCAGCGTACTGCGAATCTGCTCCAGTTCGCGGTTTAGATCGTCGGTGACCGCGACCGTGTTGCTGTCGGGCTGTCGAAAAATGTTGAGCAGTACGGCTGGCTTGCCGTTCGCGGTGACTAGCGTGTAGACCGGCATGACCGACGGGTGCACACTCGCGACGTCGCCGACGCGTACCGGTACGCCGCCGGCCGACATGCGCACCACGATGTTTTCGATCTGCGAAGGATCGCGTGTCTGGCCGGTCACCAGCGTTAACGACAACTCATGATTATTTTCGATGAGTCCCGGCGAATCGATCATGTTGGTCTTCGCCACGGCATCGAGAATTCCCGGCACGGTTACCTGCGCCTGCAGCAGCTTGGCCGCGTCGGGCTCGATCTGAAACTCCGGCACCTTTCCACCCTGGATGACCACCATCGAGACGCCCGTGATCCGATTGAGGCGCGGCTTCACGGTATAGTTCGCCAGTTCCCACAGCTCGGTTTGAGGCATCGAGTCAGACGTCAGACTATAGCCGAGGATCGGAAACGCCGCGAAGGTCAGACGATTTGCGGTGAGTTTTGCGGTGGAGGGCAAGGACGGCTGCACGCGCGCCAGCGCCGCGTTTACGTACTGCAGCGTCTGGAACATATTCAAGCGCCAGTTGAAAAACAGGTTGACTTCGGCCGAGCCGCGGCTGGTGGTCGAGCGCACTTGCTCTAAGCCGGGCACGCTGTTCATCGCTTCTTCGATGGGGCGCGTGACCGTCACTTGCATCTGATTGATGGGCGCCACGCCGTTGTCGATACCCACGACAATGCGCGGGAAATCGGTCTCCGGGAACACCGCCACGGGAATCGTGAAGGCGAGATAGACGCCCACGGCGACCAGCGTAAGAATGACGAAGATGATCGGGCTGGAGAATCTCCTCGTCCAGTGCTCGGTCATTGCTTCTTGTCCTGGGCCTTGGCTTTGTCGTTCTTTCCCTTGTCGTCCTTACCTTTTTCGTCGCCCTTGTCTTCGTCGGACGGTTCTTCTTCCTCTTCGACCTTGGGTTGCTGAATCGCGACCTTGGCTTTGTCTTCGAGACCCAGCCCCCCGGACACGACGACTTGATCACCCTCCTGGACTCCGCTGACGATTTGCACGCGGTCGCCCTGGCGCACGCCCACCGTCACGCGACGTTCGCGCGCGACGTTGTTCGCGGCGACCACCATCACCTTCTGTCCGCCGCCTTCCGCATTGAGCAGCGCAGTAGCGGGCACGATGATCGCATCCGGAATTGTTTCGGCGATGATCGCGATGCGCGCGATGGCGCCGGGCTTGAGCAACTCACCCGGATTCGCCGCCTGCACCCATACTTCTACCGTGGTCGTGTTCGCATTCACGGCGGGACTCACGACCGTGACCTTACCCGGCAGATCGCCTTCCGGCCCTGTGATGCGCGCGGGTCGGCCGACCTTTACCGCCGATGCTTCCTTTAGCGGCACGTTAGCGCGTGCCACGATCTGAGAAATGTCGACGATCGAGATCAGCGGCGATCCGCTAGGCGGCATCTCACCCGCATAGATCGGGCGGTCGGCCACGATTCCATTGATGGGGCTGCGAATGAGTGCGTACGACAGCTGCGCGTTCGCGATCGCTTCGTGCGACTTGGCCGCGTTGGCCTGTGCCTCGGCACCCTTGATCGCTTCGCGCTGGCTCACCTGGCTGAGCGCCTGGAGATGACGCTGCGCAGTTTCGAGCTGGCTCTGCGCCTGCACCATAGCGACCTTGGCGTCGTCCACCAGCTTCTGTGCCAGCGCCCCTTCGCGCTGCAGCGCGGCGCGGTTGTCGTACAACTTCTTCGCCGCGTCCAGAGTTTGCTGCGCGGTCTGCACATCGGTTTGTGCTTTAGTTCTTTCTTCCAGAACGGTCGCGCCGGTGAGGGTTTGAAGCGCGGCTTGGGTCTGCTCGTATTGATGCTTGCTTTCACTTGCGGCCGCGGCCAGATCGGCGGCCTCCAGTTCGAGCAGGACCTGCCCGGCTCGAACATGATCGCCGCGATTCACGCGCACGCGTTTCACCGGCGCGACGATTTTCGCGGTTACGTTGGCTTGGTCGATGGGATACAGCACTGCATCGGCGATTACCATGCGATCGATCGCCCCGTGGACCGCACGCTCCACCAGGACTGGCGCGGGCGCTTCCGCAGCCTCGCCTTCCTTCTTCTCCTTACTACCGCAGCTCACGAGAATGATTGACAGCGTGAGTGTCGCCGCGCGAATCCGAAGGGTCATGTCTAGAGGTTCCCTGTGAGTGCTTGGAGATTAGCTTGGGCGACGCGCGCCCTGGCAAGCCCGTCATCATATGCATTCCGCGACAACGTCAAAGTATTCTGCGAATCCACTACTTCGAGCGCCGTCGCTTCGCCCGCCTGGTAACGCAACAGCGTCAGCCGCAAGCTCTCCCGAGCCAAGTCAACCGAGCTTCGCAGAGACTCGAGTTGCGCTTGTGCGCCCTGAGCTTCGGCGTACGCGGTGGCGATGTTGCTCTGCAGCGCGCGCTGCGCCAGCGACAGTTCCAGCCGCGCCTGATCGCGCTTCAACTCCGCCTGCTTCACTTTGCTGCGGGTCGCCCCCCAATTCCAGACGGGAATATTCAAGGTCGCTTGCACCACGTAGCCCAGGTTTCGGCGACTGGTCGGGTCCTGTCCCGGCTCCGCCGGATAATGCGTGCGAATGGCGAATTGGTTGGCGTTGATGCCGTAGAAAAAATCGAGCGCGAAAGATGGCAGGAATTGGTAGCGCGCGACGCTTACATCGAAACCGGCCTGTTGAATACCCGCTTGAGCCACCTTCAGATCGGGGCTCGATGAAACCGCCTGAGCCACGGCCTCTTCGGAAAGCGGAAGAGCTCGCGGTTGGAGTAGATCGTCCACCACGTCGAAGTCGGAACGAAAGTCCGGGAAGATCAGGACTGCCAGAGCGATTTTCGCTTTGCGAATGGCCAACTCCGCCTCCGCTAAATCGCGCCTGCGTTGTTGCAGATCGATTTGCGCTTTGATGACGTCGGAACGCGCGACTTCGCCGCCTCGTTCCTGTTTTTGCGTGATGTCGAAGAACCGCTCTGACTCGGCGACGCTGATCCTCGCGTTGGCCGCGCGCCGCTGTGCCGAGACGATCGCGTAATAGTTCTGGACTACCGTACCTGTAAGACCACGCGTCGCGACTTCCACTCTCGCCGCCGCGATGGCTTCCGCCGCCAGGGCCCGATCCACTTCGCCACGCCGCGCCAGTGAAAGCAGTTCCTGGTGCACCACCGCCTGTTCGTTATAGACGTGCACGCCGTTGTTGCTCACGAACACACCCTCGGGGGTTCCGTTGCCTTGGGTGTAAATGAATTGGTTTAACGCGTTCAACGAGGGCAGCCGCGCAGCACGCGCCTGCAAGGTGTCCTGCTTGGCTTGCAGCAGTGCGAAACTGGAGCCCTGGATTTGTCCGCCATGCTGGCGGGCTTTCGCAAGCGCCTCTTCGAGGGTAATGGGAGCCAATGCGATTGGCTGTCCGAAAATCGCAGGCGCAAAAACGAGAATGGAAAAGCGTCGAATCAACTTTTATTGCAACATTCGATCCTGAAGAATCGCTGAAGAGCTTTGAAATCCAACGGCTTTCAGGCGGTTTTCAGATTTCTCTGTTACGATCGGGGCGATGCGTGTTTTGGTGGTCGAAGACGAGCCGAGCATGGCGACACTGCTCGAACGCACGCTCGCCGAAGAGGGGCATCAAGTAGTGGTCGCACGCGACGGGCGTGACGGCTTCGAGGTTGCGCGCAGTTCGGAATTCGACGTCCTGGTGTTGGATCGGATGCTTCCCGGGATGGACGGGCTCGCCATCATTCGCAAGCTGCGCGAATTGCGCAACCAGACGCCGATCCTGATGTTGACCGCTCGGGATTCCACTCCCGACGTGGTTCAGGGATTAGATGTTGGTGCGGACGATTACCTGACTAAACCGTTCGCCATCGACGTTCTTCTCGCCCGCGTGCGCGCGGTCAGCCGGCGTGGCGTGATCGCCCGCCCGCCGTGCTTGCAAGTCGCCGATCTGACACTGGATCCGGCAACCCACGTCGCCGCGCGCTCGGGTCACCCGCTCAATCTGACCCCGCGCGAGTATCATTTGCTTGAATTGCTTATGCGGAACTGCGGACGCGCGGTGAGCCGCGATTCCATTCTCGAATCGGTGTGGGGATTTGGCTCTGCGGTGAATGAAAACACGCTTGAAGTTTTCGTTCGTTTGCTGCGCATGAAGGTCGACACCCAAGAACCCAAGCTGATCCAGACCGTCCGGGGCTATGGCTACATGATGCAGGATCCGCAGGCCACCGGCTAAGCCAATGCGCTACGCTCGATCCATTCGCTTTCGGCTGACCGCGTGGTACGCGATGTTTCTTACCGCCGGACTGGCGCTCTTTGGCACCTTGATTTGGGTTTCGCTGCGGCACCAGATGCTCCAGGAAGTCGATCGCGATCTGGCGGGGCGTGCTGCGCGTTTCGAGAAATTCTTTCGCGAGGAATCCGCTGACACCGCGACCCCCCTGCGCGACGAACTGAACGAATTCTGCCAGGCGCTTCCCCCCGGTAGCTATCTGGATCTGCATTCCGCCAGTTTCGACTTCCGTTATCCAGCGACGGCTTTGCCGAATTCCGACGGCACGCGGACGCTCAAGTCCGAATTCGCCTACAACGGTGAGAAGTTTGAGCTGGAGACACGAGCGCCGATCGGCAACCTGCTGCACACTCTGGATCTTCTACGACTACAACTTTGGAGTTTGATTCCTCTGGTTATCTTGATCGCTTGTGCGGGCGGAGCCTGGCTGAGTGCCCGTGCGCTGCGCCCGGTGAGCGATGTAACTGAAGCTGCACGCGCCATCAGCATTCGCAATCTGTCCGGCCGCGTGCCGGTACCTCACACTGGCGACGAACTTGATGCACTCGCATACGTTCTCAACGCCATGCTTACACGGCTCGAAATGGCGGTGCGCACGCTGTCCCAATTCGTGGCCGACGCGTCGCACGAGTTGCGCACGCCTTTGTCCGTGATCCGAACTACGGCTGAGCTGGCGCTGCGGCGGGAACGTACAGCCGAATCGTATCGAGAGTCGCTTGAAAGCGTGGTCGCCGAGGCGGGCCGCATGACCGAGCTCGTGGAAAATCTGCTCACATTGGCGCGCAGCGATGCTGGAACGGTCGAGATGCCGCTCGAGATGTTGGACGTTCGCGAGGTGGTTCGCGAGGTTGCGCGCGAAATGAGCGGACTCGCGGAGGTGCGTTCCATCTACGTGAACACCGTGCTGGGTGAACAGCCACGGGTTGTCTTCGGCAATCGGCCGGCCTTGCATCGTTTGTTCGTCTTGCTGCTCGACAATGCTCTGAAGTTTTCCCCGGCCGGCACGGTAGTCGCGATGCGCGTCGGGGTTTCGGATAGCGGAACCTTCGTGGCAACTGAGGATGCTGGGCCTGGCATGTCCGATCAGGATCTTCCGCATATTTTCGAACGTTTCTATCGCGCCGATCACGCCCGTACTGGCGGTGGTCACGGTCTGGGCCTGGCTTTGGCACATAGCATCGCCAAACTGCACTCGTCCAGCATCGAGATCCGCAACCGTGAGGGTGGAGGCTGCTCGTTTACGGTCGTATTCCCGTCCGCTCCCGGTTCCTTCAGCGAAACTTCAGCTTCGGAGTCTACCGTCAAGTCATGAGAATGGTATTCCTCTGCGTCGCCGCTGCCGGCTGCTTGCTGGCCGCGCCACCCACCTACAAGGTTGTCAACAAAATCAAGATCGGCGGAGGAACTCGCTGGGACTACGCGTACCTCGACAGCGCGAACCATCGCCTATACGTGTCGCACGGAACGCAGACCGAAGTGATCGACACCGCGACCGACAAACTGGTCG
>DASYPO010000017.1:0-6502 GCA_036006545.1 Bryobacteraceae bacterium | reverse complement strand
GAAGAACGCGTCGAAACTTAGATCGCGCTGATCCGCCGCCGCGAGGACGCGACGCGCGATCGGCTCCAGGTTCTTCTCGAACTTGGCCTGCTGCACGTTCTTGAGCATCACCCGCTTCGATCCCATCGCTTTCACGATGCGCTCGTCATTCGGCAGATTGAACGCCGCCGTGCGCACGCCATGCGACCCATCGCCCGTCGCCAGCACTTCATTTACGACGCGAATCGGCGCCAGCGCGCCCAGTTTCGGGTTGCGATATTTCGCGTCCATCGGGAGATTATTTTCGATCTCCTGAAGATGGTCGGCGAAGGCCTTCAACTTGGCGGCCTCGCGATCGTCGCGCAAAGTGACGTACGCTTCGAACGCTGCCTTGTAACCGAACAGTTCGTCGTTGTACGTCTCGTACGGCCCGATCGTGACGTCGATCGGCGAATCCATCTTCATCCACGCCACATCGCTCTCGTAGTAATCGTTCGAGAGAAACGCCTTCGCGCGCAGCGTTAGAAATTCCTTCAGCGACGCATTGGGCGTCCGCGCCGCCGCCTCGCGCAGCAAGGTGGCCGCGCGTTGCAATTCGCGCTCATATTCGATGTTGTAAGGAACCAGTCGAAGCGTCTTGTCCGGGTTCCGGCGAATCACTGTAAAGAATCCCGTCGCCTGCTCCTGGCGATCTTTCGGCAGCTTTTTCACCCAGGCTTCGAACTCCGCGCGCGTCATGTCCTCCGGATAAAAATTCGCGCCCTCCGGCTTCTTCGGCGGAGCCCCTGGCAGGAAAGCCGCGTGCGCATCCAGATCTGACCACGGCCCTTTATTCAACTCGAAATAGTGCAGACGAGCCTTGCCTACCGGCGTCGTGTCTTTGCGCAGCCGCTCCCGCAGCGCCGCGTTGCCCGACCATAATTGCGTAACGAACAGATCATCGATCACGCGCGCCGCTTCGAGAATCTTCGCCAGCGCCTCACGATCCCCGGGCGCGAGCCCCGACGTATCGACGCGTATCTGCGCCGGCGCGAACCGCGCGATCATGCGATTCAGTTCGGCCAGGTCGGGAACGGCTGCGGCTAGCATCGTCATAAGGAAGAGCGCAAGGAAAAATCGGCGAGCCATGCTGACGCCAGTATAATTCTCCCATGCGACTCGTGCTGTTCCTCGCCGCCGTCGTTGCGCTCGCCGCGGAAATCCCGCGACCCGAGCATCCGCGCCCGCAATTCGTCCGCCCAACCTGGCAGAGTCTCAACGGCCCCTGGCGATTCGGCTACGAAGAGGCCAAGCTCGACCGCACCATCAGCGTTCCCTTCGCCGTCGAAAGCAAAATGAGCGGCATCGGCGATACCGCGTTTCATCCCGTAGTATGGTATCGCCGCAGTTTCACCGTTCCGGCCGCCTGGCGCGGCAAGCGCACGCTGCTCCACTTCGGCGCGGTCGATTATCGAGCGCGCGTCTGGGTCAACGGCCAAATGACCGGCGAACACGAAGGCGGCAACACACCCTTCACGTTCGACATCACGACGCTCCTCAAGCCCGGCGAAAATATCGTTACCGTCCGCGCTGAAGATCCACCGACCGACCGTTCCATCCCGCGCGGCAAGCAATACTGGCAGCCTCAATCGCGCTCGATTTTCTACACGCGGACCACCGGGATCTGGCAGCCGGTATGGCTCGAAGCGGTCCCGCAGAATTACATCGAGCGCGTACGCATCACCGCATCAGCCGACGGCTCGGTGCGTTTTGAGGCCAAGGTGATCGGTGCGGATGACGGCGATTTCTTCGCGCACATCTCAACCGACGCGGGCACTCTCGAAGCCTGCGGTGTTGTGCACCACGGCCGCGCCACCGCCACCGTTCGCCTCCAGAACCCGCGTCTCTGGTCGCCCGATTCGCCCAATCTTTACGACGTGCGATTCCGGCTCGGCGACGATCGCGTCACATCCTACTTCGGATTCCGTACCGTCGCCGTCGAAAACGGCCGCGTCACGCTCAACGGAAAACCCATCTACCTAAAGATGGTCCTCGACCAGGGCTACTGGCCCGAGAGCACTCTCACTCCGCCCACCGACGCCGCCATCCAATACGACATCCGCATGACCAAGGAGATGGGGTTCAACGGCGCGCGCAAACACCAGAAGCTCGAAGACCCGCGCTTCCTCTACTGGGCCGACAAAATGGGATTCCTGGTCTCCAGCGAAATGGCCAACGCGTTCGAGTTTCACGAGGATTACGTCTCCCGCTTCACCCGCGAATGGATGGAAACCGTCGAACGCGATTACAGCCACCCCTCCATCATCATGTGGGTGCCGGTCAACGAAAGCTGGGGCATGCCCAACGCGCGCGACTCTCGCCAGCAACAGCACCTCCGCGCCCTCTACGCCTTGACCCGCGCACTCGACGCGACCCGACTCGTCATCGATAACGACGGCTGGGAACACACCGATTCCACCGACCTCTTCGCGATTCACGACTACGCCCGCACCGGCGAAATGCTTGTCGAAAAGTACGCCGCGATCGGCCTGCCCGGCGCCGGAGTCCCTCGTAACGCGCGCGCCGTGGTCGCTCCCGGATTCGCGTACAACGGAACGCCAGTGATACTTTCTGAGTTCGGCGGCATCGCCTATATCCCGCCCGGCACGCAAGTTCCCGCCGAATCCTGGGGCTATTCCGGCGTCGAAAAAACGCCCGAGGCCGCACTCTCTCGCATTCGCGGCCTATGGGAAGCCATCGCCAAGACGCCGGGATTCGTCGGGATCTGCTACACCCAACTCACCGATGTCGAGCAGGAAGTCAACGGCCTCATGACCTACGACCGCAAGATGAAATTCGATGCGAAAGCGCTGCGCGACATGAACGCGCTCCTCACCTTCAAGTGAAATCTCGCATCCAGTCCGTCGACGCGCTGCGCGGGCTGATCATGATCGTCATGGCGCTGGATCACGTGCGCGATTTCTTTCACTCCGCCGCTTCACAGTTCCAGCCCGACGATCTTACGCGCACCACCACCGCGCTCTTCTTCACCCGCTGGATCACGCACTTCTGCGCGCCCGTATTCTTTTTCACCGCGGGCATCGGCGCATTTTTCTGGCTGCGTGGCGACCGCACGCGGGCGCAACTATCGGCCTTCCTCTGGAAGCGCGGCCTCTGGCTCGTGCTCCTTGAATTGACCGTACTCCGCCTCGCGATGAACTTCAGTGTCCTCGAAGGCCCGCTGCTCCTGTCGATTCTGTGGGCGCTCGGATGGTCGATGGTGGCGCTGGGATTCCTGGTCCACGTCCCGGTCCGCGCGCTTGCGATTCTCAGCGTCGCCGGAATCGCGCTGCATAATCTCGCCGACAAAATTCCCGCAGCGCGGTTCGGAAACTGGGCGTGGCTCTGGAATGTCCTGCATCAACAAGGTGCGTTCACCGCCGGTTCGATTACAGTCGTAGCCGCCTACCCATTGGTCCCCTGGATGTTCGTGATGTCGGCGGGTTTCTGCTTCGGACGAATCATCGCCATGGACGCGATCGAGCGTCGACGTTGGCTGCTCCGCATCGGCGCGGCTCTAACCGTCGCGTTTCTCCTCATCCGCGCCATCAACATCTACGGCGATCCCCGACCGTGGACAAACGGCATCCTATCCTTCCTGCGCGTCACCAAATACCCGCCGTCGCTCGATTTCCTGCTGATGACGATCGGCCCCGCGATCCTGCTGCTCGCATGCTTCAACCGCGTCACGTTCTCGCGAGCAAATCCGTTGGTAGTGTTCGGCCGCGTGCCGCTGTTCTATTTCCTGGGGCACTTGTTCCTGGCCCATGCCCTGATGATTCCGTTCGCGCTGGTTCGCCACGGCCGTGCAGGATTCTTATTCGGGCCGCTGCGTGGCGACCAATATCCGGCCGATTATGGCTACGACCTCTGGGTTGTCTATGCCGTCTGGATCGCCGTCGTCGTGATGCTGTATCCCCTGTGCCTGTGGTTCGCGCGCGTGAAGGAGCGTCGTCACGACTGGTGGCTCAGTTATCTTTGACCAGTGCTCATGTCGGGCGTTCCGAGCGTCGTGGCGCGGGCTTCGTCATTAACGCGCAAACGGTCACGTGCGATTGGCCGTTGTGGCGCGGGCTTCAGCCCGCAGCCTCGGCTTCAGCCGAGGTTCAAACTCGGATGTTGTTTGGGCTTCGTTATCCGATTTCATGCCCTCTCAGCTATCTTTGAAAAAACGAATGAACGATCCAGAAAAAATCAACCTCCGTCAAGCCACCATTTCCGATCTCGAAATCCTCGAGCCATTATTTGACGCCTACCGCCAGTTCTATCGAAAACCGGCCGATCTTGATTTGGCGCGCCAATTCCTGCGAGAGCGATTCCAGCACAACCAGTCAATCATTTTCCTCGCGCTCCAGGGTGATTCAGGCATCGGATTCACGCAGTTGTATCCCAGCTACTCCTCGGCATCCGCGGCGCGGATCCTCATTCTCAACGATTTATTTGTGGCTCCCCAAGCCCGTCGAAAACGCGTGGGATCCATGCTATTGGCAGCCGCCGCTCGTTTTGGGGAAGAGATTGGAGTCGTCCGCCTGACGCTCACGACCGAAGCGACGAACACCCAGGCGCAAGCCTTGTATGAGTCGGAGGGTTGGGTCCAGCAGACGGATTTTTACACCTACAATCTCGCGCTTCCGCCTGCTCCTTAAGCAATGCGGCGGCAGACTAATCGCCGCTCTATGCAGGTGCTCTTGTCACCTGTATCAGCCGGGCTTCCTTGTGGCGCAGGCGATCTTGTCGCCTGCGATTTTTCTTGCAGCGGTAAGCACTACGTTTTGACTGGAGGGCGGAACCCCTGTCCGCGCGCGAGCCCCCGGTCGCGCATTCAAGAATTGCTCGTCACCCCTTAGACGCCGCCGCGGTGCTCTCCACCACTTCCAAAAACTTCACCGCGTCGATCGGCTTGTTGACGTAATCGTCCATCCCCGCCGCCAAACACCTCTCGCGATCGCCTTTCATCGTGTAAGCCGTCAACGCGATGATCGGCGTATGCGATCCCCTCGCCCGCTCCCGCTCTCGGATCAGCGCGGTCGCCTCCAGCCCATCCATGTCAGGCATCTGCACATCCATCAGGATCACGTCGAAACTCTGCCGGCCCGCGCAATCCAGCGCTTCACGGCCCGATTCCGCCACCGTGACCACGTGACCGCGCTTTTCCAATAGTCGCGTCACCACGTGCTGATTCACCGGGTTGTCCTCCGCCAGGAGAATTTTCAATCCGTGGCCCGCCACTCCATTTCCATTCCCGCCTCCCACCGCTTCCAGCATGCTCCGTAAACTCGCTACTGGCGTGGTGTTTTCGATGACTTCTGCGGAGGTCCGTTCGAAACGAGCCGTGAAATGGAAGGTGCTTCCCTGTCCCGGCGCACTTTCCACCCGAATCTTTCCACCCATCATCTCCACCAGGCGCGTGCTGATCGCGAGTCCCAGCCCGGTTCCTCCGAACGTGCGCGTGGTCGATCCATCCGCTTGTCGAAACGCCTCGAAAATCAGCTCATGCTTTTCGGCCGCAATACCGATGCCGGTATCGGTCACCGCGAAATGCAGCTCTACCGCAGCGCCTTCGGGCGCCGGTTTCGCCAGCCGGACGGCCACTTCCACGCTGCCCTTAGCCGTGAACTTTACCGCGTTGCCCACCAGGTTCACCAGTACCTGCCGCAGCCGGTCCGGATCACCCAGCAGCGAGTCCGGGACATCCGCCGCGATCGAAACGACAAAACGTAGCTTCTTGTTGGCCACCGGCACCGCGAACAGTTTCTCGATCTCCCCTATGGCAGGGCGCAGCAGGAACGGAATCTCATTCAGATCCAGCCGCCCGGCTTCGATCTTCGAGAAATCCAGAATGTCGTTCAGGATGGTCAGCAGAGAGTGCGCCGAGAGGTGCGCCGTCTCCAGGTACTTGCGCTGTTCCGAATCCGGGCGCGTTGCCAGCAGCAGGTCGATCATGCCCAGCACCCCGTTCATGGGCGTGCGGATTTCATGACTCATGTTGGCCAGGAAGTCGCTCTTGAAGCGGCTGGTTTTCTGCGCGTCCGCCAGCAAGTGCTCGATCTGCCTGTTCTGTTCTTCCGTGCGGACTTTTTCTTCGATCAGTCGCTTCTTTTCCCGGATCAATTCGCCGGTGCGCTGCTCTACGGCGGTTTCCAGACGGAGCCGCTCCGCCTCCAGCCGGCGCGTTCGCCGCCGCCATAGCTGGTGGCCCAGCATCAGCACCACCACCACGCTGCCCACCCGGAACCACCAGGATAGGAACCACGGTCTGCCCACCTGGAAGTTAAACTGCGCCGGCTCCGCGCTCCATACGCCCTGCGCATTCCGCGCCATTACTTCCAGCGTGTAACTCCCCGGCGGAAGGCGCGGATAGTTCAGCTCTCGCTCCGTGGTTTCCACCCACTTGGGACTCATCCCCGCCATTCGATACCGGAAAACCACGTTCGATCCCTGCCGGAACGTCAACGCTGCAAAACGCACTTGCAGTGAGTTGGAG
>DASYPO010000016.1:0-10947 GCA_036006545.1 Bryobacteraceae bacterium | reverse complement strand
ACCGGTTTGAATACGTGCGGCGCGAATTCCTGGGCGAGGTGCGCTGCCTGGTGTTCGACGTCAGCCCCATCCAGAGCGCCCAAGCCGGCCGCTTCGTTGGACGCATGTGGGTGGAGGATCGCGACTATTCGATCGTCCGTTTCAACGGAACCTACGTTCCGCCGCGCCTCGCCAAGGCCGCCACCACCGAACGCTACTTCCATTTCGATAGCTGGCGCGTGAACTCGGGCGGCCGCTGGACGCCCGCGCAGATCTATGTGGAAGAGCAGGGCACTGCCGGGCAGGGATCCGCCGGCACGCCGCGCTTCAAGGCGCAGACCCGCGTTTGGGATTTCGCCGCCGCGCCCACCAACCAATTGGATGAACTCACGAGTATTCTGATCGACGCCGAGTCTGCGGTGAAGGACGTCGAGACGTCAACGGACGCATCGCCGCTCGAGAGTCAGCGCTCCTGGGAACATCAGGCGGAAGCCAACCTACTGGCGCGTCTTGAAAAGGGCGGGTTACTCGCGCCGCGTGGGGCAGTCGAGGAGGTGCTCGATACGGTGATCAACAATCTGATCGCTTCCTCTAACCTGAATCTCGAAGCGCACTGCCGTGTGCTGCTCACCACGCCGCTCGAGAGTTTTTCGATCGGTCACACCATCGTCATCAGCCGCGGGCTGATCGACGTGTTGCCCGACGAAACTTCGCTCGCGCTGGTGCTGGCCGACGAGCTGAGCCATATCGCGCTGGGCCATCGGACTCCCACGCAGTTCGCATTTCACAACCAGACCATGCGCAGCGACGCGGAAATCCTGCAGCGCTTTCGCTTCCGGCGCTCGCCCGAGGAAATGCTCGCTGCCGGGAAAAAGACGATCGGGATCATGCGCACGTCGCCGTATCAGAAGACCGCGAGCGCGGGTCTGTTTCTCAAAGCCATCGCCAGCCACGCGAGCGCACTGCCGCGCCTGCTGCAAGCGAATCTCGGCAACCAGATGGCAGATACGGAGGCGATCAAGCGGCTGGCGGATTTCGCGGCGTCCGCGCCCGCACTCGACGAGCAGAAGCTGGAACAGATCGCCGCGCTGCCGCTGGGCTCACGCGTAAAAGTGAGCCCCTGGGACAATCGCATCACGCTGGTGAAGACGCGGCCGATCGCGCTGCTCTCGGCGCGTGAAAAAATGCCTTTCGAAGTGACGCCGTTTGTTTTGTACCTGACGCACGCCGCAGCGGCATCAAATACAGAAAACATTCGCGGCGAGCAAAAGTAGGCGGAGCTTACTCATGTCTTAAAGAGATCATCGGGTCCACTCGCGCTGCGCGCCGCGCCGGCAGATACGTTGCCCCCAGCGCGACCAATCCCAACAGCCCCGCCACCGCCGCCGACGTTCCGATATCGCCGGGCCGCACCTCGAACAGCAGCGTCGAGAGTAGCCGCGATAATGCGACCGAGGCAGCCAGACCGGCTGCCAGCCCCACTGCCGTCAGAAGCAATCCCTGCCGCAGCACCAGCGTTAGGACATCCGCGCGCCGCGCGCCCAGCGCAAGACGGATGCCCATTTCGCGCACCCGCAAACTAGCGGTGTACGAAATCACCCCATACGTTCCCACCGCGGCCAGCAACAGCGCCAGCGCCCCGAACAATCCAAGCAGCCACAGCGTGAAGCTGCGCTCCGCCAGCGTCGACCTCAAGTAGTCTTCTAGCGGCCGCACGTTGAACACCGGCTGCGTTTTGTCGACGCTCGCGAACGCCTCGCGAACGGTTCGTTCCATCCACCGCGGATCGCCCGAGGTTCGCAGCACCATGTTGAACGCGAAGGTGTTGTCCTGCGCCTCCGCAATGTAGGCTTCCATGTTGGACGGCTGGTCGAGCCCGTATTGACGGATGTCGCCGACGATGCCGACGATTCGAAGCCACGGTTTCTTCTCGTCGCGCCCGCCCAGTTGGATGTAGCGGCCCAGCGCTTCCTCGCCCGGCCACATGCGACGCGCGCAGGATTCGCTGATCACCGCCACGCGCTCCGATCCGATTCGATCTTGATCCGTAAACGTCCGGCCCCTCTTCACCGGAATACGCAGCACGCGGAAATACTCCGGCGAGACCGAGTACGCGTCCGCCGAGGGAGCATCCGAAGTATTGGTCAGCGGGCGATCTTGAATATGAAACCCGCGGCGATCGAAACTCGCCAGCGGCAGCGTGCTAACCATGGCGACGCTCTCGACGCCCGGCGTCGCGCGCAGCCGATCCATCACCTGGTCGTAGAGTGCCAGCTCGGCTTCCGCCTTCTGGTAGCGTTGACCGTACACGTACGCGCCGCAGGTGAGCACGTTGTGCGGATCGTAACCCGCGTCGACGTTCATCAGCCGTAGGAAACTTTTACCCATCAGCCCCGCACCGGCCACCAGTACGAAAGCCAGCGCGAGCTCGGCGGCCACCAGCACGTTTCGCCAATTCCCGCCCGCGCGTCCTGACGTCGATTTCCCTGCGTCCTTCAACGCCTCGTTCAGATCGACGCGCGAGGCGCGCAGCGCCGGCGCCAGCCCAAACAGCAAACCCGTGACGAGCGTCGCAGCGAACGCGAACGCCAGCACCGTGAAGTCGATTTGAATCTCGCCCAACCGCGGGATGTCGCGCGGACCCAACGTGACTAGCGCGCGTGTTCCGACGACCGCGAGCGCCAACCCCAGCAATCCGCCGGTGAATGCCAGCACCATGTTTTCGACCAACAACTGCCGGACCAGTCTTTTGCGCTCCGCACCGAGTGCTGCGCGTAACGCTAACTCACGAGCGCGTCCAGTCGCCCGCGCCAGGAGCAGATTCGCGACGTTCGCGCAGGCGATCAACAGCACCAATCCCACTGCTCCGAGCAGTACCCACATCGCCGTCTGCACGCGCCCGATAATCTGATCGCGCAGCGGCGTCACGGTCACGGTTGCGGTCGCGGAATAATCTTTGGGATGCTCTGCCTTAATCCCATTCATAACGGCGCGCAACTCCTGCTGCGCGGCCGCCGCGCTGACGCCGGGTTTCAGCAACCCGTAGAGCCGCAGGTGCTGGCACCCGCGACAGGACGACGGCCCACCCACGCGGTAATCCAGAGGCGCGAACATTTCCGATTGCCCGAATTCTCCCGGCGGGCGAAACCCCGCGGGCAGTACGCCGACGATGGTATACGTCGCCTCGTTGAGGCGCACCTTGCGCCCGAGCACTGCCGGATCGCCGCCGAAGCGGCGCAGCCACAGGCCGTGGCTCAGGATCAGGATGCGCGCTCGCTCGGGGCTGTCCTCTCCCGCCTCGAAGTTGCGGCCTCGCGCAACGGCGACGCCGAGCAAATCGAAGTAATCGTAGCCCACGCGCATTCCATTGATCAGCTCGGGATCGCCCTGATCGTTTAGGGCGGCAGAGAAGCCGCGATACAGCGACAGATGTTCGAAGCTGTGGCTGCGCTCGCGCCAGTCGTGCGTGGTGGTGAAGTCGACCGTGATCGGCCGCGGATTATCAGCGTCGTTCGAGGCGACCGCTACGATCCGCTCCGGATGCGAATAGGGAAGCTGGTTCAGCAGCACCGCCTTGACTGCGCTGAAAATCGCGGTGTTGGCGCCGACCCCCAATGCCAGCGTCACCACCGCGACCAGAGCAAACATCGGCGACTTGCGCCATGCACGGATCGCGAAGATGACGTCATTCATGTCCACACCTCAGTTGGGGGGGCGGACAGCTTACCCGCAAACGGGCCCTGGTCCGCGCCGGACCCCAAGTCCGGTGATGAACATACCGGCCGCGCCGACGAAGGTTACCTTCGCGCGCGGTGTTCAAGGAAAATCAAAATTCAAGATTTTGTTAGCGTCGCACTCTTGAGTTCTGCCAAATGTGCACCGGTTTCGCGCTCCACGTCGGCGTGCAGGCTATTACCGTGCGCGTCCATGGTGACGATCGCCATGAAATTCTTCACTCGCAGATGCCACATCGCCTCGGGAATCCCGAACTCCATGAGGTGCACGCCCAGCACCTGCTCAATGGCTCGCGAATAATACTGCGCCGCGCCGCCGATCCCGTTGAGATACACCGCGCCCGATTCCTTCAGCGCGGCCAGCGTTTTCTTGCCCATGCCGCCCTTGCCGACCACCGCGCGCAGACCGTAGTTGCGAATAATATCGGCCTGGTAAGGCTCTTCGCGACTACTCGTTGTCGGCCCGGCGGCCTTCACCGTCCACGTTTCGCCCTGCTTCAACATCACCGGACCGCAGTGATACAGCACCGCGCCGCGCAGATCCACCGGCGGCGGATTCTTCATCAGGTGCGCGTGCACGGCGTCGCGACCGGTGTACATTTCGCCCGAGATCAGCACCACGTCGCCGACCTTCAGCGCGCGCACCGTCTCCTCGCTCAGCGGCGGCCGGAGAATAATTTCGCGACCGGTCAGCGGGAATCCCTCGCCCTTCGCCATTTTCTCGACCGTGCGGGTCGGGTCACGATACAACCACTTGGTGATCGCGCCGCTGGATGCATCCAAGCGAACGCCCAGCCGTCTGAACGCCCAGCAATCGTAGGCTACCGATACGAAGTAGCTCGCGGGTAGGCGATTCGCTGTGCGAATCTTGCAGCCGATCAGCGACGCTTTTCCGCCGAAACCCATCGCGCCGACGCCTAGACGATTCGCCTCGTCCATAATCTCCGCTTCGAGCTTGGCGAGCTCGGGCACGGGATTCACATCGTCCATGGTGCGAAACAATTCACCCTTCGCCAAAACGTAACCGTGTGCGCGATCGCTGCCGATGCACACGCCCACCGCACCCGGCGCGCAACCTTGTCCCTGCGCCTGCCACACCGCGTGAAGAATGCATTTGCGCACGCCTTCCAGGTTCCGATCCGCGCGGCCCAGGTGATCCAACTCGCACGGCACGGAATACTGGATGTTCTTGTTCTCGCAGCCGCCGCCCTTGAGGATCAGCTTCACTTCGATCTCGTCCTCTTCCCACTGATCGAAATGGATCACCGGCGTCTCGTCGCCCAGGTTGTCGCCCGAATTTTTCCCGGTCAGCGAATCCACCGAATTGGGCCGCAGCTTACCGCGCTTCGTCGCCTCGGCGACCGCTTCTCGAATCGCGCGCTTCAGCAGCAGTTGATTCACGCCGACCGGCGTGTGCACTTGAAACGTCGGCATGCCAGTGTCCTGGCAGATGGGACCTTCGTCTTCCACCGCCATATCGATGTTCGAGGCGATGATACTCAATGCCTGCGAAGACTGCGTGCCCGGCGTCTCTCCGCCGATCGCCACGCCCATCGCCTCGCGCACATCCGGCGGGAGATTTGTGGACGTCTGGGTAATGAGTTCGATCAGACTTTCTTTGAGAAATTGCATTTTGCTTAGAGTTTGATTCTAACTTGAGCGGTCAGACCCGGCTTCACAATCGGCGCGGGACTGGTGAAATCCACGATCACTTCCGTGCCGCGAATCTCACGCACCGATCCTTGAAATTCGTCGGGACTCAGCTCCGGCAATCGCACCGTTGCCGCTAAACCCGCTTTGATGCGCGCCAGCGCAGGTGGAGGAGGCTCGACGGTCACCTGCATGTTGGTCAGGTCGGTCGCGATCTGCAACAAATCTTTCATCGACAAGTCGACCGAATCGCCGGGCTGGCCGCGTCGCCCCACCACGACTCCTTCGACTGGCGCGTGCAAATCGCCCGACGCAATACTTGCCTTGGCGTTCTCCAGCGCCTCGGTCTTGTCCTGAACAGCCTTGCGCGCCGCTTCTAGATCGCGCGCCAGCGTCGTCACTCGATCCGCAGCCTGCTTGGCGACCGCATCGCGCGCGTCGAATTCCAACTTCGCCGCGAGGTATTCTTTCTCCGCCTTCTCGAAGGTGAGCCGCGGCGTCGCTCCTTCGGTGTTGAGGAGTTTCTGACGCTGGTAAATCTTTTCCAGACGATCCAGCTCGGCTCGCGCCCGCACCTGATCCGCAGTGGCTCGCGAAACTTCGAGTCGTGCCCCGATCACTTCGGCATCCAGCGTCACTACGCGCGATTGCGCCTTTTCCATTTCGGCCTCGGCCTGGTGCTGCTCGGTCTCGAGACGCCCGTTGCGAATGCGACCCACCAATTGGTTCTCGTAGACCTCCTGGTTCACATCCACGAACCAGGATTCGATCACGCCCGCGGCCGGCGCCTCGACGTTGACCGTGCGGCGCGCCTGGATCTTCCCGCTGAGCACCACCTCAGGGGCATCGAAGGTGGCGGGAGCGGTCGCGGCCTTGGGAGCAGGCGGCGTTTTCCGCGTTCGCGGAATGAGAATCGCGGCACCTCCGCCGATAATCGCGGCCATCGCGAGCACTACACCGGCGAACAAGAAATTGCCGCGCGTCACGTTTTGATGATAGCCGCCGCCGGAGTCTCCGCCGGTGCCCGCGCCGCGATCTCAGCTTTCCAAGCGTCCAGAATCTGCGCGGTCGCCGTCGTCGTGATCCGTGCCGCTCCCGCTTCCCGCGCGGCTTTCACTTCGTCCAGCGTCTCCGCCGTTGCCGCGACCTTCGCGCGCTCACTGCACAACCGGTGAAACAGCGCGATGTCGTCGATCGAACGCGAGGTGGTTCGCGCATACGCAGCGCCCGCCCGTTTCACGATCTTGCAGGCGATGCTTTTCAGATCCTCGGCCAGCAAATCGGTATGGAACGTGATCTTCAAAATCGCGTCCGACTCGCGG
This sequence comes from Bryobacteraceae bacterium, assembly GCA_036006545.1. Classification (GTDB taxonomy): domain Bacteria; phylum Acidobacteriota; class Terriglobia; order Bryobacterales; family Bryobacteraceae; genus Palsa-187. The sequence goes on along the minus strand of DASYPO010000016.1, from coordinate 4,262 downwards.
CACGACGTCGCGATCTGCTGCATCTCCGTTTCGAGATGCTGGAATTCGCGCGCGATCATTTTTGAAGCGCCCACCACCGCGTCAATTTCTTTAACCCCGCGACGTAGCAAGTCACGCGCCTCATATAACTTCACCGGCGTGGTCGCGATTCCATTCGGATAACTCACCACGCTCCCGACCGCGACGCCGCTTCCCGCCATCCAGCGCACCGCCACGTCGGAATCGTAGGGACGCACGACGATTGCTGCCACACGATAGGATCTCGCCAGATCGCACGCCGCGCGCACGTCTTCCTCGGTCGCTTCGGGTGCGAGCACCGCATGCTCGATCATCCCGGCGATGTCTTCGTAGGTGAGTTGGGGAGGACCCGCAGCCGCTTCTGCAGCGATTCCCGCGGCGGAATCCGGCGCGTCCATGCCGCTACTGCTCGTCCTTTTTGCGGCTTCCGGAGGGCCGCGCGCCGGGAGCCGAAAGTCCCAGTTCCTTCAGATGCTCCCGGGCTTTGGATGCAAACGGGCTGCCCGGATATTTGCGAAGGAATTCCTGGAACACCGCGCCCGCGTCGGTCTTGTGCCGACCCTTCTGCAGCATCACACCCTTCATGTACATCGCTTCCGCCGTCTTTTCATTCTCCGGGAACCGCGTGAGCACTGCGTCGAAAGCCTGCGCCGCGTCGTCGTACTGATTCGCGCGATCGTACAGATTGCCGATGTAGAACTGGACCGTCGGTGCCTGGGCGTTTTTGTCGAAGTACTTCAAATACTCGTTGAACTCCTGCAGCGCCAGTTCGTCCTTCTTGCCCATGTAATCGCGATAGCCGTTCTGGTACAGGACCTCCGCGGTCACTCCCGCGGGTGGACCTGGTTTGTCCGGCGCTGTCGCGCTTTGCGGCGCGGGCGGAGGCGCGTTCAGAGTGCGCACGGCGGTGGAAATATCGTTGAGCTTGTCGTCCATCTTGCGGACTAGCCGCGTGAGCTCAGCGACATTGGTTTGCATCGTCCGGAAATCTTCGGCCACCGTGTCTACCTTGCTGCCCAGCGTCGCGACCGGCGCCACCAGCTTGGCCTGCAGATCGGTCAGCTTCTGATCGATCGTACGCTGCACGCCGCCCGACATGGCGGCGCCTTTGCGCGATTCGTCCACGGCCTGCTGAACCAGCGCGGTCAACGCCGCGATCTGGTCGGCCTGCGCTTTCTGCAACTGGCGAATCTGATCCTGCAATTGCGCCACGTCGCGCTGGAGCGATACCAATTGTTCCTTGGTGTTTTGCGGGAAGAGCAGCGCCGGCGTGGTCAGCAGCGCCAGCGTCACCACGCTCGCCGTTTTCCAAAACTTTGCGATCATGCGCAGGACCTCCTTGTATTGCAGTTTCGCGTCGATGAATTACCGGCCGGGTCCCAGGTGGGCGCGGCGGTTCTTCTGGTAACAGGCTTCGTCGGCGTCCGTACATTGCGGGCGCTCTTTTCCGTAGCTAATCGTCGTGAGCCGGTCGGCCGGCACTCCAAGTTGGACCAAATATTCTTTCGCGGCGCTGGCGCGGCGATCGCCTAATCCGAGGTTGTACTCGGCCGATCCACGCTCGTCGCAATGGCCCTCGATCACCACATTGAATCTGGGATCGGCGGCAAAGATGCGCTTCAGAACTTCGGCGTTGTGCGCCAGCGCCTGGCGCGCGTCGTCGCGAAACTCGGCTTTGTCGTAATCGAAATACACGTCCTGCGCTTCGCGAGTAAGCACCTCGGTGCCATTAAGCCGGGCGCCTCTGTTTCCATCGGGCGGCGGGGGCGGCGGACCGGTCGCGACTTCGACCGTTACCGATCGCGCATCCTGACCGGTGGGGCCGACCGCGGTCAGCGTGTAAGTAGTGGTCTGGCTGGGGAACACCTGACGGCTCCCGGTGGCCGTGACCGCGCCCAGATTCTGGTCGATGGTCATGTCGGTCGCATTGGCGATCGCCCAACGCAGAGTCGCCGATTGGCCGCGCTCGATGGTGCGAGGCTCGGCCGTGAAAGTGGTGATGCGTGCGCCGGGTGTGGTTGGAGCGGTCGGTTCCCCGATCCGGCCAGTGTTTCCGGTCGGTTGGACTGGCGGCGGCGCCGGATCTTTGATCTTCTTCGGGCCGCAAGCCGTCGAAAACATCAACAACGCGACTCCGAACACTGCCGTACTCAGCGTCCTGGCGCTCATTCGCATCTTGAACGATCCTTTCCCGTTACTCTTTTTCAGTTTATCGCTTTCGCCCACACCGGCTGTGTATTATTACCCGTGGTGGTCAGCCGTTGGACGTTACTTCCATCGGTGAGCATCGTGTAGATCTGATCCGTGCCACTGCGGCGCGAGCAGAACACCAGGTGCACGCCGTCCGGCGCCCAAGTCGGATTCTCATTGCGACCCGCACCATGCGTGAGCTGAACCAGTTCTTTACTAACTACGTCCATGATGAAGATGTTGTAGTTTCCCGGGGCGAATCCGCGCGTCCAGCAGAAGGCCACTTTGGTTCCGTCAGGCGACCACGCAGGATTCGCCACGTATCCGTCCCCCGGCGTCAGTCGCTCGCGGTCGACGCCGTTAATATTCATGCGCCATAGTTGTTCGGTGCCGGCGGCGGAGGAGATGAACACGATTTCGTTACCGCTTTTCGGGTTCACTTTGGGCGATACTTCGATGGCATTGACATGCGAGATCCGCTGCAAGTTTCCGCCGTTGGTATCCGCCATGAAGATCTGCATCGGAATCTCGCCCAGGCTGGAAGCGAACAGAATGTGTTTGCCGTCCGGCGTAAACTCGGGCGTGGCGTTGGTGGGCGCAACCGGATTGTAGAACTGGATTCGTCGCCCGGTCTCTGTCGAATGAACCACCACTTGCGGCAGCGCGAGATTCTCGCCGGGTCGTTTTAAGTACGTGGAAAACGCGAGCATTTTGCCGTCCGCCGAAACTGCCGGCATGCTGGTGGTCGATTTGTAATTCGTGAATGCTTTCTGATTCGACCCGTCGTAATCCATCGACCAGATTTCCTTGGTTCCCGTGCGATCGCTGACGAAATAGATCTTGGTGCCCGACAAACTGATTCCGCCGAACTGCTGCAGAATATCCGCGGCGAATTCACGCGCGACCTTCTTCGCACCGTCGGCGTCCAGCGATCCGAAATAGCGCCGCCCCAGCACCTGCGCGCTCGTAACGTCCGGCTGGGCGACGTTGAACAGCCACCCTGCCAAGACCAAACGACCATCCTGAACCGCCGTATACCCGAACGCCAGGTAATTCGAGCTCACCGGCGGACCGGCCCAATCTGTCAGCCAAGGTCCATTGCGAACGGTGCGCTGCGGATCGCCGCGCTTCAGCGGGGGCGCTACGGTCGGAGGCTTGAAATCGGCCGGCTGTTGTGGAACGTCTAGCGGATAAAACGTCTTCGCGACCATCTTCAATCGCCCTGAGTTCTGCAACTCGTCCCACACCGTCGCGTTGAACCCATTCATGAGGGCTTGTGCTTCCCCAGCGCCGCGAAAGTCGGGGACTGCGATCGCTGGCAGGCCGCCCTTCTTGGAAATCGTAGAGCTAATGTCGGTTTGCTGCTGACCCAGGAGCAACGCGCCCACCGCGAACGCGCCGATGCAACTAATGAATGCAATGAGTTTCGTTTTCATCGTTTCAACTCGAACGTGAACTCGACCTTCGCATAATCTTTTTCGAACCCGGGAGGAATCGGCGGAAACGGGGCGGCGGCGTCTTCGATGGCCCGCAGCACCGACAAATCGAGTGCGCTGTTTCCGCTCTTCTGCAGCAAACGCAAATTACGAATGGTTCCGTTGCGCATCAGCTCAAAGGTGACGATCACCTGCGGTGGGTTCTGCAGCCGCTGATCGATCCCGCTCGTCCGCCACTGCTGCGCCACCAGCGTTCTGATTTGTGCCGCATATCCCGCGAAGCGAGATCCTAAAGTGGTGTTCGCGGTGGTTCCCACCTGCCCCGATCCCGGAGCTTCCGAGTACATCGGACTCGAGAGCGCCTGCGGCAGCGTGCTGGTCACTTGATTCGCCTCAATCTTACTGAACGATGGCAGCTTGCGCTGCTCTCGGGCTTTGCTCTTGCGATCCCGCAGCAACGGCACCGCGTCCCGCGGTGTAACCTCCGCCCGATCCCGAACCTCCGGCTTCGTTACTGCCTGCACAGCCTCAGACTTCGAATCATTCGCCAGCAGATTCTTCGGCCCCTCGTGCGAAATTGGAATCTTGTCGACCACGCCGACGCCAATCGCGCCGCCC
>DASYPO010000015.1:0-4505 GCA_036006545.1 Bryobacteraceae bacterium | reverse complement strand
GGAGAATTCGTCGGCCGCGAGGCACTCGTCAAGCAAAAAGCACAGGGAATTACCAGAAAACTAATTGGATTTGAAATGACTGGCCGCGGCATCGGTCGCGACGGTTACGAAGTGTATGTCGACGGCGTGGCTGCGGGCTGGGTTACCAGTGGAGGACCGGCGCCCACTCTGTCCAAGAACATCGGGCTGTGCTACCTGCCGGTCGACCAATGCGAGCTGGGCCGCATCATCCAAGTGATTGTGCGCCAGCAGCCGGTGGACGCGGTGACGGTAGCTACGCCTTTCTATAAGCGAGCGAAATAGGAAATGTATCCCAATAACTTCCGCTACACCAAAGAGCACGAATGGGTCCGCAACGACGCCGGCACCGGAACCGTCGGCATCACTTTCCACGCCCAAAAGGAGCTCGGCGACATCGTTTATGTCGATCTGCCCAAGGTTGGCGCGACAGCCGAAGCCGGAAAGGTCGTCGGATCGGTCGAATCGGTGAAAGCGGTAAGCGACATCTACTCGCCAGTTTCAGGCGAGGTGATCGAGGTGAATGAGCTGCTCACTACGTCGCCCGAGAAACTCAATGAAGATCCGCACGGCGCGGCTTGGATGTTCAAGGTGAAGCTGTCGAAGGCCACCGAGGTGAATGAGCTCATGACCGCCGCCGACTATCAATCGTACGCGGGAGATGAGTAACGCAGGCGATCTTGTCGCCTGCCATTCTCTACTTCTCCACAAACGCTTCTACCGGCGGGCACAAGCACATCAGGTTGCGATCTCCGTACGGATTATCGATCCGCCCGACCGTCGGCCAGAACTTGCGTGCTCTGACAAACGGTAACGGAAACGCGGCCTGCTCGCGCGAATAGGGGTGCTTCCAATCATCCGCCGCGACCGCGCCCGCTGTGTGCGGCGCGTTCTTCAGCACGTTATCGACGGGATCCGCCTTGCCGTCGATCACCGCTTGAATCTCCGCGCGGATCGCGATCATCGCATCGCAAAATCGATCCAGCTCCTCCTTCGCTTCGCTCTCCGTCGGCTCGACCATCAACGTCCCGGCGACCGGGAACGACACCGTCGGCGCGTGGAATCCATAATCCATAAGCCGTTTCGCTACGTCGGTTTCGTCGATCTTACTCGCCTGCTTGAGCTGACGCAGATCGAAAATCAACTCGTGCGCTACGCGGCCGTTCTCGCGAGTGTACAGCACCGGATAATATTTCTCCAACCGAGCCTTAAGGTAATTCGCGTTGAGAATCGCGTAACGCGTCGCATCCGTCATCCCGTCGCGCCCCAGCATCTTGATGTACCCGTAGGAAATCAGTAGAATGCTCGCGCTCGACCAGGGGGCGGCCGAAATCGCCGGAATCGGTTGCATGCCGCCGGTCTTGATCACCGGATGCCCCGGCAGGAACGGCGCGAGGTGCGCGGCGACCCCGATCGGACCCATCCCCGGACCGCCGCCGCCATGCGGAATCGCGAAAGTCTTGTGGAGATTCAAGTGGCATACGTCGGCACCGATGCGCGCCGGACTGGTTAACCCGACCTGCGCATTCATATTCGCGCCGTCCATGTAAACCTGGCCGCCGTTCGCGTGCACGATCGCGCAAATTTCCTGGATGCGATCCTCGAACACGCCGTGCGTCGACGGATACGTCACCATCAGCGCGGCCAGCGAATCGCGATGCGCTTCGGCCTTCGACTTGAGATCGGCGACGTCGATATTCCCCTCTGGGGTGCTCGCGACCACAACGACTCGAAGTCCCGCCATCACCGCGCTCGCCGGATTGGTTCCATGCGCCGACGATGGGATCAGCACCACGTCGCGCTTCGCTTCGCCGCGTGCATGCTGGTACGCGCGAATCACCATCAGGCCCGCGAACTCGCCTTGCGATCCGGCGTTCGGCTGGAGCGACACCGCGGCAAAGCCCGTGATCTCGGATAGCGTTTCTTCCAGATCGCGGAAAATCTGCTGGTAGCCGATGGTCTGATCCACCGGCGCGAAGGGATGCAGTTTCCCGAACTCGGGCCACGTCACCGGCAGCATCTCGGAAGCCGCGTTGAGCTTCATGGTGCACGACCCGAGCGGAATCATCGACGTGTCGAGCCCGACGTCCTTGCGCTCCAGGCTGCGAATGTAGCGCATCATCTGCGTTTCCGAATGATGCGTGTTGAAAATCGGGTGCGTGAGAAATGCCGAGGTGCGCGCAAGGTCCTTTGAGTATTCCAGCACCAGGCCATCGAAAGCGCGATCGAACGTCGTCGCCTTCGCGCCGGTCGCTTGCGCGAACACCGTGAGAATCGCCAGCGCGTCCCCCGCCGTTGTGGTCTCGTCCAGCGCGACGTTAATCGTCCCATCGTCGCGATAACGGAAATTCATGCGTGCGTCGACCGCTGCCTTGCGGACCTTTTCGATCGTTCCCGCGGGCGGCTCCAAACGCAGCGTGTCGAAAAACACTTCGTTGCGCTGCGCTACGCCGACCTTCGCCAGCTCGCGCTCGAGCAGCTTGCCGAACGCATGAACGCGCTGCGCGATTGCCGTTAGCCCCTTCGGCCCGTGCCACACTCCGTACATTCCGGCCATGTTCGCGAGCAACGCCTGCGCAGTGCAGATGTTCGAGGTCGCTTTTTCGCGGCGAATGTGCTGTTCGCGAGTCTGCAGCGCCATGCGATACGCCGTGTTCCCGTGCGCGTCTTGTGAAACTCCGATAATGCGGCCGGGTACCTGTCGCACGTACTTTTCGAGCGTCGCGAAAAACGCCGCGTGCGGACCGCCGTAACCCATCGGAACCCCGAAGCGTTGCGAGTTCCCGAGCACCACGTCGGCACCCATTTCGCCCGGCGGTTTGAGCAGCATGAGGCTCAGTAGATCGGTCGCGACCGCGACCAGAGTCCCATTGCGTTTCGCTTCCGCGATGAATCCCGTGAAGTCGTGAACCGCGCCCGATTCATCCGGCGTTTGCACCAGAGCACCGAACGCGCCTTCCAGTTTCGCCTCGCGCCAGTCGCCAATCACGAGCTCGATTCCAAGCGGCTCCGCGCGGGCGCGCAACACATCGATGGTTTGTGGAAAACACGAATCGGCGACGAAGAATTTGTCGGTTTCCGATCCCGCATGCCCATGAACGCGATGCAGCAGCGTCATCGCTTCCGCCGCGGCCGTCGCTTCGTCGAGCAGGGAAGCGTTGGCCACCTCCATCCCGGTGAGGTCGGTCACCATGGTCTGGAAATTGAGCAGCGATTCGAGGCGGCCCTGCGCGACCTCCGCCTGATACGGCGTGTAGGGCGTGTACCAGCCGGGATTTTCGAGCACGTTGCGCAGGATCACGCTGGGCGTGATGCAATCCGAATAACCGAGGCCGAGATACGACTTGAAAATCTGATTACGCGCCGCGATCTCGCGCAACCCGCGCAGATATTCGTACTCGCTGACGCCTTCCGCGACTTCGAGCGGCTGTTCCAGACGAATGCTCGCGGGAAGGGCTTCATCCATCAGCGCGTCGAGCGAAGGCGCGCCGACGGCCTTGAGCATCGCATCGCGTTCGGACGTATCGGGACCAATATGGCGTGTGGAAAAAGACTCGAAGTTCATGTCGGGAAACTTCAAGTGTATCGCGCCGGTCAAGACTTGGACGCTATTCGCAGACTGTGATGAATTTTGGGGTCGGGACGACGCGCAGGCTTTGGCCCTGACGTTGCGCAAGCTTTAGCCGCGACGTGGCGCGGGGTTAGCCCGCAGCGTCGGCTTCCGCCGACGGTTCCTCGCCGAAGAAGTTCACCTCACCGCCAGCGCCACAGCCTTGCTCACCTGGCCAGCACTCGAGAGGACCAGTTCGACAGCCGCGCCAGGCGTCACTCCGCCCGGCACTACCAGGTTCACTTGATACAGACCCGTAAATCCCGGCGTCAGTCCGGCGAACACAACCGTCGCATTCACACCGCCGATCGTCGCTGTTACCTTATTCGTCGTATTCTGCAGCACGTCGAACCGGGCGGGTGTTCCGGCGACGGAAGGCGGGTCGACTTCACCCAGGCCCGAGCAGTACACCACCAGCACGTCGCCCGCGGCCACGGCAGCACCCGGGGCGGCCAAGATCTGCAAGCCGTCGAACGTCGCCCGATAAATGTGGCCCTGTCCCTTCCCGCTCTGATCGAGCGTGAACACTCCCGGTTGCGAATCGAGTACCGCCAGCGTCTCCGGAGTCGAGATGGCGTTTCCGCGCTGCACGATCAACTGATAAGTCGTATTGGGCTTGAGCCCGTAGGGCGCCAGTGCGTTGACCTGCCCCTTGCTGACGAACAGCAGCGGCAGGTTGACGCCGCCCAGCAGCACTTGCGTGGTCAAGATCTGGTTCGGCCGCGGCACCTGCGAGGAAATTAAAAGGTCGTCCGCCAGCTCGCTCCCGAACAGCGAAATCAAGGTTCCCGGAGCAGGGGATGCAACGTAGCTGGCCGTGCCCACGACACCGCCGTTGAACACGATCGGAACATTCGGGTTCGCGGGAGCAGCGCCG
>DASYPO010000014.1:0-3732 GCA_036006545.1 Bryobacteraceae bacterium | reverse complement strand
CCGATATCAAAGGCGAGCTATTGCACATCTGGGGAAGACAAGACCCGCATATTCCGCTCGAAGGTCGTGTGCAGATTAAGGCGCGACTTGAAGAGGTGGGCGCGCATTTCACCTGGCACGAGTTCAACGGTGCGCACGCGTTCATGCGCGATGAGGGTCCGCGCTACGATCCCGCCCTCGCGCACATCAGTTGGAGCCTGGTGCTGGAACTATTCCACCGCCGGCTGTGCCAAGGCGCCTGACGTGGCGCGGGCTTCAGCCGGCAGCCCGGGCTTTAGCGCCGGAACCAAGTCGGCTCATCTTGCCTGAAACGCCTTCCGCACCCACTCCGGCTCGTCGGGCTCGCCTGGCGACTCTTTCCTCGCCGGCACGCCCTTGGTCTTCGCCCAACGATGAATCCATGAGAAACCGCCCGGGCCAGCGTAGTTTTCGGGAAGCGAATACACCTCGTCGCGGAGGGCTTCCTTAAGCGACACGAATGCGTAGCCGCGACGTTCGAACATCGCAAGAATCTCCGGCATCTTGCGCGAGTTCAACTCGCTCGCATGCAGCAGCATGATCTGCGGAAACTCGCGGCCAACCACTTCAACGGACCGTTTCTCGAACCACTCAATGACTGATTCCAGATAGGGCACGTACTCGCGATCGACGCGCTCCTTGAACTCCCGCTTGGTGTACAGCGCCGCGAACATGTAATCGGAATTGTCGAATGTCACAGGCGCCACACGATACCCTCCCGACTTCAGGAACTCCTCCAATTCGCGCTTGTCCTCGAGCGTCTTGCCGGCATGCAAGAACGGGTGACGAAAAAACTCGATCCTCTTTCCGCGTGCTTCGAGCAGCGGTCGTAGCACACCCTCACCCTTAACGATGTCCGCTTCAAAGCGGGCTAGTGGCGTCGTATTGAAATCGGGATGCGAGAAAGTATGGTTGCCCAGTTCCGCGCCCGCGTCCAACCACATCTCGTAAATCGCCCGCGCGATGTCCGGCGCACGACCGTCGTTCACGAACCCGATCACTGGAATCCTGCGATCGCGAAACGGCTGCAGTAATCGCGCCGTCATCTCGCGAACCGCCGGGAGCGAGATGCCGCCGCCATCGCCGCCTCGAGGCAGATCGTCGATCGTGATCGCAACCTTGCGCTCCGTGCCCCACATCGCCGCGCACAGCAGCAGTGCGACTGGGAACCTCAACCTGCCGCCTTCTTCAACAACGCAATTTGCCCGGCGTGATAAACATTGTGCTGCGCGACGCCGTGGAGCAAGCCGTACAGGCTGAACTCCTGCCCGGCGACCTTCTCGCACAGCGCGTCTTCAGTGATCTCGCTCACTGCGGCAATCAACGCCGCGTGTGAAGTCTCGACACCCGCAAGCACAGCGGCCCAACCCGTGTCCGTCGCGTGGCCCGGCACCGGCCAATCCAGCTCGCCCGTGAGCGACACGTAAGTCTCTCCGCCCAGCGTGCGCGTCGTCTCTTTCATCCACGCTTCGATGTGCAGCACTAACTCCCAGATCGAATGCGCGCCCGCGATGGGTTTCTTCGCTGCCATCGCCGCTGTCACGCCCGCGAGAGTTTCCTTTACCGACGGTCCGTGCCAGCCGGGACCTGCAAAGGACCGGCGAATTTGACTCCGCACGCGACGAACTTCCCCCACGCCCTTTTGCGCGGAAGCATTCGGAGAACACGACTCCGCACTCTTATCGACGGTCTTATTCGCGCTGGAAATTTCGCTCATTGAGTTATCATAACGGCGTTATGCGAGCTCACGTCCATACTGCTCTTGCTCTTTCGGTGTTGCTAACGGTTAGTGCTACCGCGCAGAAATCGAAGAAACCCACTGCACCCGCGCCGGCCGTGCCCGTGGTGCAAAAGATTGACGAAGCCTACACAGCCAAGATCAAGGAATACACCACCGAAAAGTTTTTCCTCACTGAATTGGTGGACCATCTCCCGGCGTCGGACACAGTTCCGACGCCCGAGAAGATCCTGGGCTACGCGATCGGCACGCCGAATAAACTGACTTACACGAAGGACATCTATCGCTACCTTCGCGCGCTCGAAGCGGCGTCGAAACGCGTGAAGATTTTCAGCATCGGCAAGTCGGAAGAGGGTCGCGACACGCTGATCGTCGCTATCTCGGACGAAGCCAACATGGCGAAGCTGGACCGTTTGAAACAAATCACGGCTCGTTTGGCGGATCCCCGCAAGACCACGGACGATGAAGCGAAAACGCTGCTCGACACTGAGGCGCTGCCGTTCTATTGGGCGTCGGGATCGATTCACTCGCCCGAAACCGGATCGCCCGAGATGCTGATGGAACTGGCGTATCGCCTCGCTGTCGAAGACTCGCCGCTGATCCAGAATATTCGCAAGAACATGGTAGTGCTGATCACTCCTGCCAGCGAAGTCGACGGGCGCGATCGCCAGGTCGACGTCTACAATTACCGCAAGGAAAATCCCGGCAAGCCCGCTCCGAACCTTATTTATTGGGGCAAATACGTCGCGCACGACAACAATCGCGACGGCATGTCGATGGCGCTCGCGCTCTCGCGCAACATGATGGGGGCGTTTCTCGATTGGCACCCGACTGTGCTGCACGATCTGCACGAATCGGTTCCGTTCCTCTATACGTCGACTGGAATGGGCCCTTACAACGCGTGGCTCGATCCGCTGGTGATCGACGAATGGCAGAAGCTGGCGTATCACGAGATCGAGCAGATGACTAAGCGCGGCGTGCCCGGCGTCTGGACGCACGGCTATTACGACGGTTGGGCGCCGAATTACATGTTCTACATCGCCAACGGCCACAACTCGATCGGGCGATTTTATGAAACCTACGGTGGTGGCGGCGCCGACACGACCACTCGCAACGTGCCCGCCAACTCGACGTCGCGGACCTGGTTCCGGCCGAATCCGCCGCTGCCCCGCGTCAACTGGTCGATCCGTAACAACATTAACCTGCAGCAGAGCGCGATCCTCTTCGCGATGAACTTCACGGCGAACAACAAGCGCGAGTTTCTCGAAAATTTCTACCTGAAGAGCAAGCGCAGCGTCGCGAAGGCGACCACCGAAGGCCCTGCGGCCTGGATCATTCCAGCCGACGATCCCCGTCCCGTCGGCGCAGCGAACTTGATGGCGCTGCTCCAAATCCAAGGAGTCGAGATTCAGAAAACCACTGGTGAAACTGAAGTCGCAGCAGCACGCGGTGGCGCGAAAACTAAGGTCCCCGCCGGCAGCTATGTCGTGCGCATGGATCAACCCTACAGCCGCATGGCCGACATGCTGCTCGACACGCAGTTCTACAACATCAACGATCCGCCGCCTTACGACGACACGGGTTGGACGCTGGGCGCGCTGCACAACGTCAAGACTATTCGCGTGACCGATCCCGCCATTCTCAAGGCGTCGATGTCGCCGGTCGCCGCTCCCGCGAAGTTCGACGGATCGCTAACGGGCGGCTCGACTGCAGTCGCCTATCTAATCAATCACAATACCGATAACACGCTCTTCACCATGCGCTATCGCTTGAAGGACGTGAAAATGTCGGCCGCCGAAGACGCGTTCACCCTCGGCGGGCAAAGCTACAACGCCGGGACCTTCGTTATCAAAACCGAAGGCGCGCCGTCCGATCTCCGCTCGCGACTCGACTCCAACGCCCGCGAACTCGGTCTCAAAGTCGTTGCCGTCGGCGAACTTCCCAAAGTCCCGATGCATGAGATCGCAGCACCGCGC
>DASYPO010000013.1:0-3286 GCA_036006545.1 Bryobacteraceae bacterium | reverse complement strand
GAAATACGATACGGTCACGCCGCCGGCATTGGCCAGAATATCCGGAACCACGAAAATCCCTTTTTCCTGCAGCACCGGATCGGCCAGGTGCGTCGTCGGGCCATTGGCGCCTTCCACCAAAATCTTCGTCCGCAGGCGATGCGCATTCTCCGACGTAATCACGTTCTCTTTCGCCGCCGGAATCAACACCTCGCACTCCATGAACATCGCTTCGTGGCGATCCACTTCTTCGCCGCCCTCGAACTCCCGGATCGAGCCAGTCTCTGCGCGATGCTTTAGCAGCGCCGAAATGTCCAAGCCGCTCGGATTGTAGATCGCGCCGTCCCACTCGATGATGCAAATGATCTTGTACCCGGCGCGCGACATCAGCTTGGCCGCCATGCCGCCCACGTTGCCGAATCCCTGGATCACCACGCGCGTCGTCGAGCGATCCAGGCTGAGTTCCCGCAGCGCCTGGTCGGCGACGATTCTACAGCCGCGTCCCGTAGCTTCCGAGCGCCCACGCGATCCACCGAGGTCGATGGGCTTACCCGTCACGACGCCGGTCTGCGTCGACCGCGCGTGCATCGAGTAGGTGTCCATGATCCACGCCATGGTCTGCTCGTTGGTGTTCATGTCCGGCGCCGGAACGTCTTTGTCGGGACCGATAAACTCGAAAAGTTCCGCGGTGTAGCGCCGCGTGATGCGCTCCAGCTCCGACATCGAAAGCAGGCTGGGATCGCAAATCACGCCGCCCTTGCCGCCGCCGAAGGGGAGATTCACCACCGCGCATTTCCACGTCATCCACGCGGCCAGCGCTCGAACTTCGTCGTGCGTAACGTCCGGTGCGTAGCGAATTCCGCCCTTGGCGGGCCCACGTGCGATGGAATGCTGAACGCGATATCCGGTGAACACTTCCATACGCCCGTCGTCTAGCAGCACCGGAATGTGGACGATAATTTCGCGAGCCGGCGAACGCAGCACCTTCTGCATGCCCTCGTCCAGGCCCAGCCGCCCCGCCGCCTCGTCGAAACGAGCCTCCGCCGACAGTCGCGGGTTGAATTCGTCACCGGCGGGATGGGATGGGGCAGACGACGGCGTGGTCGCTTCCAGAAGCATTGGAGACTCCTCCGCACCTATTATAGGTTTCGGCTGGACCATCTCCGGGTGCGCCGCGCTGGCTACAATACCAGGTAATGCAGATTTGCGACATCTTCCTGAGGCTCGGCGACGAGAATTTCCAACAGTTGATTCGTTCGATTTCCATCGGCCGCCTCAAAACCTTCCAGCTTTTCGACCGCATGAAAGCGCGGCTGCATCTCAACAAACTCAATTCGGAGACTATGCGCAAAGCCACGCCGCGCCTGTGGACGCGGCTCCAGGAACGCGATGACGAATTCGCCACCGACCTCTCGCAGGCCATCCTGGTCTCGCATCTCGACATGATCAAGGCGGTGCTCGATCACCTCGGAATCCCGCACGAAGACGGATTTTTCGCGAAAGATGCGGACCTCGCCGCCCACTTCACGGAGGGCTGGCAGCAGCAGGCCTGGGAGAAGTTTCGCGGGACGTTTCCCCCGGCGGCGCTGCTATTCTATATCAATCACCTCGCCTTTGAAATCTCGAAGGCCGAGGATGTTTTTCAGCCGGCGGCCTGACACGCGCGCTGCTTTTTTATGAAAGAACTATTTGAAGCGATACGCGCTGGAGATTTGTCTCGCGTAGCGGCGCTGGTCGCTGCCGATCCCACTCTTGCGATTTTCGCCGCCTCGATCCAAGGCGATACCGCGAAGGTCGAGGAGTTGCTCGCCGCCAATCGCTCGCTGATCGGCGCGCTTTCGACCGACGGCTGGACGCCCCTGCACTTGGCTGCGTTTTTCGGTCAGGAGCCGACCGCGCGATTACTGCTCAACAAAGGCGCGGTGGTCAATGCGCGTTCCACCAATCCGATGCAGAATACGCCGCTGCACGCCGCCGCCGCGGGAAAACACGCTGCCCTGGTGAAGCTGCTGATCGAGCATGGAGCCGACGTAAACGCGCGGCAGCACGGCGGGTGGGCGCCGATTCACGCCGTCGCACAGAATGGCGACGTTGAGGCTGCGGTGCATTTGGTAGTGTCCGGCGCCGACGTGGAAGTGCGCGCCGACAATCAGCAACGCGCCATCGATCTCGCGCTCACCGCCGGTAAGCAGGACATGGTGGAATTCCTCGAAGCCCACGGGGCCAAGCTTTGAGTAGTGGTTTGAGTCTGGAGCAGAGCATCTCCGAGCTGCACTCGAGCGCGCTCGAGCAGCTCGCCGCAGCATCCACGCGCGATGCAGTGGAAGCCGTGCGTGTCGACGCGCTGGGCCGCAAAGGCAAGCTGGCCGAAATCAGCAAGACGTTCGGAAAGCTCGCACCAGAGGAACGCGCGCGTGCCGGAAAGCTGCTCAACGCGGCGAAACAGGAGCTCGAAGCGAAGATCGACGCTCGCCTGGCGTCTCTCGACAACGCTGCGCTCGATGCCCGTCTGGATAGCGAATGGCTGGACCTCACCGCGCCCGCGCCAGGCGTGCGTCCCGGCAGCTTACATCCCGTCACACAAGTGCAGCGCGAAGTCGAAGAGATTTTCGTTTCGATGGGATTCAGCGTGCTCGACGGGCCCGAGCTCGAAACCGAATACTACAATTTCGACGCGCTCAACATTCCCCCCGATCATCCCGCGCGCGACATGCAGGATACCTTCTGGATGAAGGATGGCCGGCTGCTCCGCACGCATACGTCGCCGGTGCAAGTGCGCGGTTTGCAGAAGCTGGGACCGCCGCTGAAAATGATTGCACCGGGCCGCGTGTTTCGTAACGAAGAAGTGGACGCGTCGCACGAACACACGTTTTATCAGGTGGAAGGCATGATGGTCGATCGCGATGTTTCGGTCGCGCACATGGTGTATTTCATGAAGACCATGCTGACCGCGATCTTTCATCGCGAGGTAACCGTCCGTCTGCGGCCGGGATTTTTTCCCTTTGTCGAACCCGGTTTCGAGCTGGATATTCGCTGCCTGATTTGCGGTGGCGACGGCTGCTCCGTGTGTAAGCAATCCGGCTGGGTGGAGCTGATGCCCTGTGGCCTGGTGCATCCCGCGGTGCTGCGCTCGGGTGGCGCCGATCCCGAGAAATGGAACGGCTTCGCGTTCGGGTTGGGCCTGACGCGCCTGGCCATGATGCGCTACGGCATCGACGATATCCGATTGATGATGGGCGGGGATCTGAGGTTCTTGAAGCAATTCTAATGGGCCGCAGATGGACGCAGATGGCCGCCGATAAGAACC
>DASYPO010000012.1:0-4232 GCA_036006545.1 Bryobacteraceae bacterium | reverse complement strand
ACCAGTTGTGCGGGGTAAGCACCGAGGTGGCCGTATCCAAACAACCGGCTACCGATCCTGTCGCACGGACCGAGCATTGTTCGTCGTGCGTTCGTCTTAAGCCGGCCGATGGCCGTCACCCAGATCTCGAGCCGTTTGCCTTTCTTCGCCTCCGCTTCAACCGTCTTATGAACATTATCGAGCGCATCCCAATTCGCATCATCCGTAACGAAAGCCGGGGACTTCTCACGCGAACCGGTCCCAGCCAAATCAAGAAAAGACGGCCACGGCCCAGTCGTGCACGTTTGGGGGCAAGTCTGTCGCAGGCCGTAGTAGTAGATTCCTCGAACCGCGATCACCTTGTCGCGATACGCGCCGAGATCGTTCGAGAGTTCACAAACCGTCATAACCCGCGGTTGGGTTTGCGCGCCATAGTGCGGCGCGATCGCGACGGCAAACAGCAGCAGTACGACGACTCGAGCCATGGCAGATAAGATACCGCGACGCTGCTTTTGGTTCCCGAGCCGCTATTCCTCGCGCAACGCGACCATCGGGTCCAATCCCGCGGCACGTCGTGCTGGAAGATAACTCGCCGTAGCTGCGACCACGGCAAGTAGCAAGACCGCGCCGATCAGCGTCACTGGATCCCGCGGCTTAAGTCCGAACAGCATCGCCTGCGCCGTGGCGGCGAGCGCCAGAGATAATCCGACGCCCGCCACCAACCCTGCGCCCAACAAAAGTCCAGCTTCCCGAAGGACCATGCCGGCGACATTGCCGCGGCTGGCGCCGAGCGCGATGCGGATCCCGATCTCATTTCGTCTTCGCGCCACCATGTAAGAAATCACGCCGTACAGTCCGATGGTCGCGAGCAGAGCCGCCAGCAATCCGAAAAATCCCGAAAGCACGGCCATCAGTCGCTCGCGCGTCAGACCGTTCACGATCTGCGCGCGAAAGGTCTGGAAGTTGATGCTGATGTCGGGATTTACTTCCGCCATGGTGCGCTTCACCGAACTGGTGAGCGCGGTCAGCGGCAGGCTGGAACGGATCAGCAACTGATCGCTGCGGCCTGGCTTGTCTTCCTGATCGTTGGGGAAAAATCCCTGTGGCTCGTCATCTTCGCGCAGATCGTTGTACTTGAAAGTCTTAGTCACGGCCACGATCTCGAAAATCGGATCGGGTTGACCAGGACCGACGTCGAGACGGAACTGCATCCCCACGGCGTTCGGCGTCCCCAGATACTTACGCGCGAAAACTTCGTTAACGATCGCCACCTTGGGCGAGGTTAATGTGTCATGCGCATTGAAATCGCGCCCCGCCAAGATGGGCGTGCCCAGCGCCTTGAAATAACCAGGGCTGACGCGATTCAGATACACGTTGCCTTGAGACGTCCACTTGCCTTCCTTCTGAACGCGCGCCTCCTGATTCCAACTGCTGCCGCTCACCGGAACCATGCCGGTGGACGCGGCGCTCTCCACGCCGGGAATCGCGCGCACCCGCTCCAAAAGGTCACTCTTGAACTGATTGCGCCGCTCCGCGGGTAGATTCAGGCGGCTGAAATCCAGACTGGTCACCAGCACCCCGTCCTGTTGGAATCCCGCGTCCAGCGTGAGCAAGTTGCGGAGGCTGCGCGTGAACAGCAGTGCGCCCACCATCAGCACCAGCGACAGCGCAACCTGCGTGACCACTAGCGCGCGCCGCAATCCGAAGCGTTCTCGCCCGGCGGTGAGTCCGCGGCTGGTCGATTTCATTACCGCGCCCGGTTCAAGGCGCGTGGAGCGCAGCGCCGGCGCGAGCCCGAACAGCACGCAGGTGACGATCGCCAGCGCGGCGGTGAAGCCCAACACCAGCAGATCTGGTTGCAGATCGAAGAACAGCGAGTTGCCTTCGGTGCTGAGCAGCGCCACCAGCGCGCCGCTTAACCAGCGAGCCAGAAGCGCTCCGGCCGCCGCCCCGATCGTCGCCAGCAGCAGGCTCTCGGCAAGCATTTGCCGGATCAGCCGGCCGCGCGACGCGCCCATCGCGAGGCGCACTGCGATCTCTTTCGTCCGCGCACTGGCTCGTGCCAGCATCAGATTCGCGAGATTGGCGCAGGCGATCAACAGGACCATTCCGGCGATGGCCAGCAATAACCACAATGGATTTTCGTATTGCCGGCGCAGCGATGAATAACCCGTCGCGCCTTCGGAAGCCGACAGCCGGTAAGCGAGAAAAGTCTTCACGTATTCAGGGCTGATGTTGGGCGGAAGCGTGTCCTGAAAAAGTTGGGCGGAGATGGAATCGAGCTGCGCGGTGGCCTGCGCGGCCGTCACGCCGGGATTCAATCGGCCGATTCCCGCGAGCCACCACGCGCGTCGCACATCCAGGCGGGTGCTCTCGCCGCGAATTACCGCGTCCGAGCAGAGCGGCACGGCGACATCGTAATTGCGGCCGACCTCCACTCCAAAGAAACTAGCGGGCGTGACGCCCAGCACTTCGAAGGGATGTCCATCCAATGTAATTTTCTTGCCGACGGCGGACGAGTTGCCGCCGAATTCGCGCTGCCAGAAAGCGTAGCTGATCACCACGCCGGGCGATCCGCAGCCGCGGCGATCGTCGTCGACGGTCAATACTCGCCCCAGAATCGCGGGCACGCCGACGACGTTGAAGAAATCGCCGCTGACCCACATGATCCGCGCGTAACGAGCTTCGCCACCGGACGCGAGGTTCAGCGAGTCGGGATTCCACACGGCCGCCCGCATCACTTTTTGTCGGTCGCGAATCGCTTCCCACATCGGATTGGTGAGCGCTGAGTATGCGCTATAGAAACTACCCGACGCGGAGCGCCGGTTGCCGATCTGAAATTTCACCAGCTCCTGCGGATCCTTCACCGGCAGCGTGCGGATGCGCACCGAGTTTACGAGCTGGAAAATCGCCGTGTTGGCGCCGATTCCTAGGGCAAGTGAGAGCGCGGCGACCGCCGTAAATCCGATGTTGAGGCGCAACACGCGAGCGCCATAGCGCACGTCCTGCCATAGCTCGTTGACCAGGGAAAGGGACACCTTCGGCATGTCTTATGGACGCAGTCGGGTGGGCGCGGTTAGTAACGCCTGCGGTTCAATTTCAACGTTGAAGCCCAATTTTCCGCGTCCGCGCTCGCCAGGTGGACGGGCTTCCGCACGCGCCGCTATTCTTGGGGTGACTTGCACGGATCACACAATCTGGTCGTCTCCGGCAGCTTCTTCGCCGGAGAACTGATCGCATATTCGACCGGCCTGCTCATCACCATCCTGCTTCTAGCTCTGACGCTCCGTGCGGTTAAGCTTCCCGGAACGCCGGTGGCAAACATCGTATTCGCGGCATGCGGCTTGTGCTGGAGTTTGGGCGGGCTGCTGCACAGCGCGCTGCTGGTTTCTCTGATTCGGCGCGACGCGCGAATCACGCTGATCGCACATGCGATTCAGTACTTGGGTGCTGCCCTGTTCCCGATTCCGGTGCTGACCATCTGGCGTCCGTTTGCGACGGAACGCTGGCAGCAAATCACGGCACGCGTACTGCAGATCGCAGCAGTTCTCTCGGCGATCGTGATTGCGGTGCTGCTGATCGGGGCTGTGGTGGCATCGAGCCCGTCGCGACTGGCCCACGTGGGGCCCGTCATTTCGCACAACGCGATGTTCCTTTTCATGTTCGGCGCGGCGGTTTGCCTGCGTCCGGGAACGGCGACCCGAGGTATTTTCCTGCCGTCAGTGGTTCTGATCGCGGCAGTAGCGGGAGCCGCTTTTACGCTCACCATGGCCGACAAGGGACCGGGCGCGTTGGTTTCGTTCCTGGGGACGCACCTGGTGATGCTGGTGGTGCTGCTGGCGTTCCTGTTGTTCGCGCGCGTCCGCTACGCCGATACTTTCGTGCGCTCCGGCGTCCGCATTTTGTTGGCGGGCGTGTGGGCGGCGACGTTGTCATTGGCCGTACACATTCCGGTTCCGGTGCAGGCGGCGGCGCATCTCGGATCGCCGCAGGCGGTTCACATCTTTGCGGTGATGCTGGTGTCGATCGCGCTGCTCCTTTCTTTCACGCTGGTGGACGAATGGTTTAGCCGGCTGGTGCTGCGCTGGATTTTCCACCCGCCGGATTACCGCGCTAGCGCGCGTGAACTTGGTGAAAGGATCCGTGCGCTTCAGAGCGACGCCGAGGTCTCGGCAGCGGTCGAAGACAGCGTGAAACGGACGTTGCGCCTGGCGGGTGCGAAAATGTTGCCGCTCGAGGATCTGGGGGGTGCT
>DASYPO010000011.1:0-15892 GCA_036006545.1 Bryobacteraceae bacterium | reverse complement strand
GTCCGGGCGAGGAAAAACCCACGACCTCGCGTAACCGCCGCTTAATCGCGCTGGTTGCAGCGGTGGTGATCCTGCTGGCTGTCGCGACGCCGATTATTTATTCCTACATCAAGGCCGCTCCGCAGCGTGCCGAAGCTAAGCTTCAAGAGGGTATGCGTCTGATGAAGCCCGCCAGCTACGAGGATGCGATCACACGCTTCGACCGTGCCATCGCCATCAATCCTGACATGGCGCAGGCCTACCTGGATCGCGGCTTTGCCAAACGCTACCTCAAACAAACCGACCTGGCTCTGGCTGATTTCAATCGCGCCATACAACTGAATCCTAACTTGAGCGCGGCCTACACGGCTCGCGGTTACATCTATCGCGAGCGTGGCGACGTGCAACGCGCGCTGGCTGAGTTCACTCGTTCTATCCAGGTCGAGCCCAACGTAGAAGCGTATTACGAACGCGGCCAGACATACGAGTCCTTGGGCGATCATCAGAAGGCCATCCCCGATTTGGACGAAGCCATTGCCATGATGCGCGACGCGCCCTACATCTACCGCGCCCGCGCACTGGTTAAGCTGAAGCTGGGTGACACGGCGGGGTATCAAGAAGACCACGCCATGGCCCGTAAATTCGAACATTACTGAGCGTTACGTACGGCAGCTCCGTGCGATGTCGTAAAATGCGACTTCGCCATGTTTGTTCCACTAACTCCCATCCGCTGTCTCCACCGCGCCGTGGATTTGTTCGGCTCCAAAGTCGGCGTCGTGTCCGGGGAACAGCAATTTACCTACGCACAGTTCGGTGAGCGCTGCGAACGGCTCGCCACCGCGCTGCCCAAATTTGGAATCGAGCCGGGCGACCGGGTCGCATACCTAAGCTTCAATAATCACCAGTTGCTGGAAGGTTATTACGGTGTTGTGCAGGCGCGCGCCATCGTGATGCCGCTCAACGTGCGCCTTTCCGAACAGGAGCTGACCGCGATTTTGAATCACTCCGGCGCGAAGATGCTGATGTTCGAAAACGATTTCGCGCCGGTTGTGGAGAAGCTGCGGAAGAACTGCCCAGACATCCAGCGCTGGGTAACGCTCGACGAAAAGATCGCGAGCGCGGATTTGACCTATGCGGAAATTGTTGACGCCGGAAAACCTGAGCGCGCCAACGTTTTCACCTACGACGAAATGGCGGTCGCTGAGCTGTTCTATACCAGCGGGAGCACAGGCACGCCGAAGGGCGTCACGCTCGCGCATCGCACTCTGTATCTGCACGCGCTCGACGTCGGGTGCATCTACAAGGACATCGAAACTATGGTGGATCTCCACACCATTCCGATGTTTCACGCCAACGGCTGGGGCCGTCCGCAGTGCTCCACCATGAATGGAATCAAGCAGGTAATGGTTCGGCGCTTCGAGCCGACGCTCGTGTTCCGCCTGATCCAGGAACACAAAGCCACCGACATGTGCCTGGTGCCGACCATGGCCAACGCGCTGATCAACGCGGCCGATCGGGGAAATTTCAATCTCAGCAGTATGCGTCGCGTCATGATCGGCGGCGCGGCATCATCGCCAGAATTGGCCGAGCGCGTGGAGAAAGCGTTCCCTGGATCGGAATGTATCGCGGGCTACGGACTCACGGAAACTGCGCCGGTGTTGTCGTCCTCGCGCACCAAGGGGCTGGATTACGGTTCGGATGCGGAGCGGCTGCGTCGTCAGGCCAGCGCTGGATGGCCGGTGGTGGGCGTCACCGTTCGCGTGGTCGATGAAAACATGCGCGACGTGCCGCGCGATATGCAGAGCATCGGCGAAGTGGTCGCCATGGGCGATCACGTGATGGAAGGCTACTATCGCGAGCCCGAGGCCACGGGCGCCGTGATGAGTGGACCGTGGTTTCATACCGGCGACATGGCGGTGTGGGATAGGGAAGGCTACCTCCACATCGTCGACCGCAAGAAGGAAATCATCATTTCCGGCGGCGAGAATATTTCGTCCATCGAAGTGGAGCGCGCGATTTTCGCGCACCCTGCGGTGTTCGAATGCGCGGTGGTCGCGGCCCCGCACGATAAGTGGGGCGAAGTTCCCGCGGCCATCGTCGTTCTGAAACCGGGCGAACAAGTGACGCAGGAAGAAATGCTGACGTTCCTTGAAGCGCAGCTCGGAAAGTTCAAACTCCCGCGCATTGTCGAGTTCACCACCGACCCGCTGCCCAAAACCGGCACTGGAAAAATCCGCAAGCTGGTGCTCAAAGAGAAATTCTGGGCCGGTAAAGAAAAGCGCGTTCAAGGCTGATGTTTTCGGTTCGGGTATCGCCCGATCTACTCGCGGATTTGTACGAGGCCGGTACCACCGGCATTATCGAACACGACGGCGAGATCGAAGCGTTCTTCGACGACGAAACCGTGGCTGCGCGATTCGGCGAGCCGCGCCAGTCCGAAGAGGTCGATTACGTTGCGCAAACGGAAGCCGCCTGGCCACCGCTCCTGGTCGGCTCAAAGTTGTTTTTGGTCGCCCCATGGCGGACGGAACCGACGCCGCCCGGCCGATTTCGGCTGGTGATCAATCCCGGATTGCAATGCGGCACCGGTCAGCATCCCTGCACACAGAAATGTCTGGAGGCGCTGGAGCGGTTGGTGCGCCCCGGCGATTCCGTGCTCGACGTCGGCAGCGGGTCGGGGATTCTGTCCCAGGCAGCCAAATTGTTGGGCGCCGGGCGCGTCGTCGCATGCGATATCGATACGGATGCCGAGAAACAGGTGCCGTTTTTCGTCGGTAGCGCGGATGCAGTGCGTAGCGGTTCTTTCGACATCGTCGTCGCGAACATCAACGAAGAGGTGCTCGACGGACCGCTCCGCGCGGAGCTCGAACGTGTCGCCAAGAAACGCATTCTCTCTGGATTTCGCGACGACAATGGCGAATGGACCTGCGTTGTTGCGTGAGTTACGGGTTCTCCGGCCACTTGTGTTTCGGATAACGTCGTGACAATTCGCGCCGCACCTGCGGGTAGAGGCGTTCCCAGAATCCTGCGAGGTCGCTGGTCACCTGTACGGGCCGCCGATTCGGAGCGAGAAGGTGCACCACCACCGGGGTTCCGTTGACGCGCGGCGTCTCGCGAACCCCGAAGAAATCCTGAAGTCGCGATTCGATCCACGGCGGTTTGCCCAACGCGTAGTGCACCTTGACCTGACGGCCTCCAGGCAGTCGCAGAGTCTCGGGGGCAAGCTGATCGAGCTTTGGCGGCCGCAAGATATTGATCAGTCCGGCGGAAGCTAGTTCGGAGAACGACGTGCGTCCGCGGCACAGCGATTCGAGCGCCGCGTCCGGATCGATCGTCGATCCGGCGAATGCAGCTCGCGCACGCAACTGCTCAAGTGCGTCACGATCGACGAACTTTTCGACACCCGCTTCGCGCGCTTTCTCAGCCAACAAGCGCGATGCGTTGTCGGAACCAGGTGCCGGCCGCCGTGTCTCTTCTATGACAAGTTGATCGTAGACCAGTGCGGTTACTTCATCGACGCGTTCCGCCGCGCGATTCCATTCCAGCGTGATTCGGTCCGTCGCGCGATCGAGCAGCCATTCGGGCTCGATAGGCGCTGCGAGGCGGACCAGCGGAAGCCCTCGATCGCGACGGTCCTCTACGTCGATTGCGACCAGAAAATCGTAACGGCAATTGGGAAGTCGCGCGGAGCCACCGGCTGAGAGTAGTACTTCGCCGTCGCGACGATGGCGCGCGACGCGATCGGGAAATGCCGCGAGTACCGATTGCAGCAGCGCTTCGTCAGGAACACCCGCGTGATCTCGTGTCCGAATCGCCTTGCGAAGTTGTTCGTACACGCGCTTGGTTTGCGGTTGCCACTCGCGATCCATCAGCGCGAACAAGTCTGACGATCCGCGTTCCCCCGCGCTCAATACCGCCGCTGCGGCGCAGCCTTTTTCCCCGACCCCCCGGCGCGCCGCTTCCAGCACCAGGCGGCCGAGCCGCGGCGGAAGCGGAAGGGCGGCCATTTCGGGAGTCGCACCTAGCCGATCCAACAGTGTCTGGGCTGCATCCCATGCAGCTTGCGGCGGCGCATCCAGCCATTCAAGTTCCGTGACTCCCATCGCGCGAAGCTGCAGGACGACCTGCGAGAGTTCCCGCCGCTCAATCTCCGGTGGATCTGCTGCGGGACGGCGATGAAAATCTTCGGCGGTGTAGAGCCGTATGACATGACCCGGAGCAGTGCGGCCTGCGCGACCCGCGCGTTGCGTGGCCGATGCCTGACTGACCCGCTGAACGTGCAGCGAAGGCAACCCCGTCCACGGCGAGTCGACCGGCACGCGCGCAAGTCCGGAATCGATCACCGCCGTCACTCTTTCGATGGTCACCGAGCTCTCGGCGATGTTGGTCGAGAGGATCAACTTGCGACGATCCGCGGGCGCGATCGCGCGGTCCTGCTCGGCTGGCGAAAGATCGCCGTGAAGGGGCGTGACCAAAAGATTGCGGCGTGTCGCCAGCGGCTCAAGTGCTCGTGCGCATCGACGAATTTCGGCTGCGCCCGGTAGGAACACGAGCACGTCGCCCGGCGTCTTTCCGTCCAGTAGTCGTTCCACCGCCCTACACACCTGCTCTTCCAACGGCGCAGCGGAATGCGGCGTGTGATCTATCTCGATAGAAAAGAGGCGACCCTCGCTGCGTACCACCGGACAATCCCCAAGAAAGCTTGCGACGGGCGCTGCGTCGAGCGTCGCCGACATCACCACCATCCGCTTTCCGATTCGCTTCAGCAGCGCGAGCGCTAGGTCCGTGTCGAGATGCCGCTCGTGGAATTCATCCAGGACTACGCAGTCTACTCCCGTAAGCTGCGAATCGGATAACAGGCGCCGCGTCAGCATTCCCTCGGTGAGGAACAGCAATCGAGTGCGCGGGCCGCTCACGTCCTCGAACCGAACTTGGTATCCCACCGTCTCGCCGACCCGCTCGCTCATCTCTGACGCAACCCGTCTCGCGGCTAGCCGCGCGGCGAGGCGACGCGGCTCCAGAACCAGCACACTTCCAGTTCCCAATCGCAATAACTCGGGTGGAACGCGTGTGGTCTTACCCGCCCCAGGGGGTGCTTCGATTACCACGTTTCGATGGTGACGCAGGGCCTCGACAACCTGCGGCAACATCGCATCGATGGGAAGCATCATTTGCCAGTTCTTGTGGCGCAGGTGATCTTGTCACCTGCGATTTCATTCGCCAACAACCGCGCGAATCGTCTCGGGCGCATTGCCCTCCAGGCGATTGTTGACGAAGATATACGCCGCCCGCCGCTCTTCGCGCATGCGCTGGATTACCTTGCGCAGTGCGTCGCGAGCCTCCGGGTTTTCATCCGTCACTTTGTCGTAGGGCTGGAACGTCTCCACGGCAGTTTCGTAGGTGCGGCCGGGCCGCAGCAACGCTCGCACCACCGTGAAATCCGCCGGGAACGCATCCGGAATCGCAATCTGCTCGTCGAGTGGCGGCATTTTCGACCACGAATTCAGCACGTGGGCGATCCCTCGCGCCCGTAACGCATCGAAATATCGAGGCACTAGATACTCTCGATTTCGGACTTCAATCGAGTAGCGAAATCCCTCGGGAAGCGCGGATAAAAACGGCTCAAGGCGCGCGATGAATTCGCGAGGACCCGCGCCCCGCGCGCCGAATTCGAAGATCAGCGCGGAGACGCGGTCGCGATAGGGATCGAGCGGTTCCAGAAACAATGCCGCCAACGCATCCGCATTGAGAAACGATTCATTTTTCGTTCCCGCGCGGGGGCCGTAACGAGCGTGCCGGGGAAACACGTCGACGGTTACTTCTTCGGGCACCTTCAGCGCGAAACGCAACGACGGCGGCGCGGATGTGAACAATCGCTGCCAGTATTCGGGGGACGGGAACTGGTAGAAGGAGAAATCTCCACAGACGATTGGAAAGGTTTCGGCGAACTCGCTGAGACATTCCGCTTCGAAACGTTTTTGCGAAAAGCGTCCGCGGGTGCGGTAGCGATCCTCCGAATAAATCTGCCCAATCCAGCCCGGATATTTCCAGGAGCTGGTTCCGATCCAGATGTTCTGTTCGGCCAGGGCGCGCAGCCGGGCCGAGAGCGCGGCGCGATCGAAAGTGGGCGTCGGGTCGAAGAGCGGAAGCGTCACCAGGCGTGCGCGGAGCGGTTGTAATACGGGTCCGCACCGGCTTCGAACACGCCGTCCACTAGCCACCGAATCACTACCGGAGCAGCACCGCTGGCCCAACGGGAGCGCTGGCTGACTTTGTGACCGCGATCGGTAAGCTCGGCGACGGTCACCGGCGGAATACGCTCGTCCAGAATCAGATCGCCGCGATTCCAGGCGTGGTTATCGAAACTCGAAATCAGATGCCGGGTCTGAAAGCGCGGTGCTTCCACCGCGTTCTGCGAATTCAGATTGAACTCCAGAACGTTGAACAGCACCTGAATCAATGCCTGATCCTGATTGTCGCCGCCAGGTGTGGAAAGCGCGGCGTATGGCCGGCCATCGGCAGAAGTCACCAGCGTGGGGCTCAGCGTCACGCGAGGGCGCTTCCCGCCCGCCAGTTCGTTCGGATGCCCCGGAATGAGCACGAAGCTTTGCGCGCGTTCGGTGAGCGGTATCCCGGTGTCGCCCGCGATCACGCTGGGCAGCCATGCGCCCGATGGCGTCGCCGAAAACACCATTCCGTCGCGATCCATTACATCCACGCAGGTGGTGTCCTTGGCCATCAGCTCATCGTCGATCTTTAGCATCGCCATTTCGCTCTCGGCCGGATGCTTACCGGTTTTGCCGTTGATTTTCCCAGGTATGAAATCCTGCGACGCGTGCGCCGTTATTAGCTTGCGACGCTCCGCCGCATACTCTTTCGAGAGCAGCGTCTGTGCCGGAATGTTGGTGTTGAATTTGGGATCGCCGTAGTACGTATCGCGATCGGCATAGGCCAGCTTCAGCGCTTCCGTGGTGCGGTGAATATACTCGGCGGAATTCAACGGCGCCTGTTTGAAATCGAAACCCTCCAGGATGTTCAGGGCCTCCAGCATCGAAGGTCCTTGCGTCCAGAACCCGGGTTTGTAAACTTTGTATCCCTTATAGGTAGTCGAAACCGCCTCTTCCACTTCCAGCTTGAACGCTGCCATGTCTTCGTAGCGCAGCAGACCATTGTTGGCTTTACTGAAAGCGTCGATCTTCTTCGCGATTTCGC
Source organism: Bryobacteraceae bacterium (assembly GCA_036006545.1). Classification (GTDB taxonomy): domain Bacteria; phylum Acidobacteriota; class Terriglobia; order Bryobacterales; family Bryobacteraceae; genus Palsa-187. Next base: position 8,701 of record DASYPO010000011.1, on the reverse strand, counting down.
CGCGATAGAAGTAGTCGCGGACCGCGTCGATCGCGGCTGAACGAGTCGCGCCCGCGGCCAGCGCCTTCTTCTCAGCCTCGACCATCGACCGCAAGGAGCGCGCCAGATCCGGCTGCTTGAAAATCTCTCCTACTCTGGGCGCCACGCCGTTGGGCATGAAGTGCGCCTTCGAAGTCGGCCAGGAATTGAAGAAAGGACGGTTGCGCGCGATGCTGCCTGCCCGCATTTCATCGATCGCGTAGCCATCCGCCAGCTCGATGGCCGGCGCCATGATCTCGGCTAAAGGCTTGGTTCCGAACTCGCGCAGCGCCAGCAAGCCCGCGTCCACCATGCCTGGAACCAACGCTGGCATGATTCCAGCCACCGGAATCACACCTTTCAATCCGCCCGGATCCATTTGAATAATCTCGAAGGGCAGAATACGCCGCGTGCGAAAAAGCTCAGAGTTCGCGAGCTTCGGCATGGTGCCGACTCCTGCGATTGCAAAAACTTTGCCGGCCTTGTTGCGGATCAAAATGGGCGCTTCACCGCCCATTCCGAAATGCGAGAGCTCGGTCACCGCAGCGGCAAACATGGCCGCCACGCCCGCGTCCACGGCGTTCCCGCCTTTATAGAACGTGCGCATGCCCGCTTCGGTCGCGTACTCGCTTCCGGCCGCGACTGCTCCGTGCGTTCCCCGCACCGCCTGGCGAACGGGATGATCCATTTCGCGGCGGGATTGTGCGGTGCAAATCGATGCGAGAAGCAGGGCAAAAAGGAATGATGTTCGGGTCATGCGGTGTCTCGGCCGACGGCTGGAATTATTATATCCCGATCGCTTCGCTTCTCCGGCTGGAGCACGAAGAGTGCGGCTAGCGCGCCGCATAGCAGCACCTGAGCCCCCGGCGAGGCTAGCCACGCGACCGGGCCGGAGAGAATCTGAAGGGTCCCCAGCGAACTCGCGATGCCTGAAATTACCATGCAGAGTCCAACGGCCATCCAAAGAGCGCGTTTCTGACGAGCGGCGTCAATCAAGATCAACACGCCGCCTGCCACGCAGCTTGCCTCGGCCGCGAGCGGCAATAAGTAAGATCGAATTGGGGCGAAATTGAAGCTCATTGATCGCAGCCGCTCGGACGCGAATCCGTTGGGATTCGGAACGGTCAGCGCGCGCAGCAGCGTCATTGCGATCCAGGATGCTAACACCTGATCCAAGATCTTGTTCAGAAAATGCACGCGGGCACCGCGCTGAAAAATCACAAAGGCGAAAATCGCGAGCAAAATTGCCAGCGAGGACGCGATCATGCGACCCGACTCCTCGTAATGCTGAGGTCGAAAAAGCCAGCCCGCCGCGGATCCCATCGCACACACAGCCCCTAACAGCATTTCGCCGCGCGACGGTGCGTCACCCCGCTCCGATTCGGCGCGTGTCGCGATGATCGACAGGATCGCGACCACCAGGAACCAGATCAACATCACTAGTGGCGTGGGATTCGATGGATCGAAATAATGCGCCCAGTCATCGCGCACGCCGCGGTCCGATAAGAGCGTCGACAAGTAAGTGTCTTTGCCAACACCCCAGTCGACTCGGCCCGAGAGCCAAATGCACGTGCCCAATGCGATCGCGAAGATCAGCGCGGCGGTGTAGCGCTGCAGGCCGCTGCGTCGAATCGCGTAGATCGGCACGAAAACATAGGAGAGCAACAACGCGGGTAGCGCCCACCAGCGCGTGAGGCGGTGTGCCGGCGCATCGGCCAGAATCCACACGGCTGCGGTTAAGGCGAAAGGTCCAAGCGACGCGATCACCAGTGCGGCGGGGAATGCCCACATGGTCGAACAATTATAATGGTCTGGCAGTGCAGCCCATTTCGCCGGATTCAAATAGCGAGAAAGCAGCCCATCGCGACGACACTGAGCCGATGCTCTTTTGTCCGGTGTGCAGCCGGCGGCTTGCGGAGCGCAAGTGCAAGCTGTTCTGCGAACAGTGCGGCTATTATATGAGCTGCGCGGATTACTACTGAGCCGCACGCGCGGCAGCGAGGCTTTTTCATGAGTGAACTTTCCGAGGTGCTGGAGCGCTTCCGTCGCGGACCGGAGCTACTCGCGATGGCGACGACGGGCGCTGCTGGCTCCGAACTCGATTTCGCCGAAGCCGGCAAATGGAGCGTGCGGCAAATCGTGTGTCACCTCGCCGACACCGAAGCGGTATGGGTAATGCGTTTCCGCCAGGTGATCGCCGAGGAGAATCCCACCATGCCCGCGTTCGATCAGAACTTGTGGGCCACGCGACTGGATTACAACAAGCGAAAAATTTCGCTGGCGCTGGAGCAGTTTCGCGTGATGCGCACCGAGAATTCAGAATTATTGAAAGACCTGCCGGAGAGTGACTTCGAGCGTTCCGGCACTCACACCAAACGCGGCGCGATGACGCTGCGCGAAATGGTGAAGTTCTCCGCGGAGCATCTCGAAAAGCACGTGATGCAGATTCGAGCTGTGCGAGCAGCGTATCGCGAACAGAAGGCCGCGGCAAAAGTCTGATTTGGGAGGGCGGACCCCCCGGTCGCGCCCCGTTGGGCAGGTGATCTTGCCACGGGCCAGTTTTGTAACGCAGGCGATCTTGTCGCCTGTTAGGTCCAGTTGGGCAGGCGATCTTGTCACCTGCCATTTTTGTAACGCAGGCGATCTTGTCGCCTGTTAGGTCCTGTGGGTCAGGTGATCTTGTCACCTGCCAGTTTCTGCACGAGCCCTCCGCTACCGAAACACACCGCGCTTGCCCGACTTGAACTCCTCCCACTGCCCGAACGCCTTCATCTGTTGATCGAGCTTGGTATCGATCACCAGTTTCTCGACCTCCGCGCGCGTTTGCCGCTTGAGGCGATCGGGACTCTCGGCTAGTCCCCAGATCAGCGCCGACGCAGCCGCGGCCGTCGCCTTTTGTTCGCGCTGATTCACGCGATCGAATGTGTCCGATTCGGCATGATAATCCGGTAAGTATGGGATCGGATCCTGCACGCCCACCAGGTTCGGTACGCCAGACAATATGAAATCGAAATTGTCGGTTCCATCGATTGCATCGATGATGTGCTCGGTCGCGTTCAAGCCGCTGACCACCGACAGCGTCTGGTTGACGGGCGCGCGCAGATCCTCTCGGCCATTCAGGTAAAAGCCTTGTAGACGGCCCGATCCCGTGTCGAAGATCACGACGGCGGCGAACTTGTCCAACTCCGCGCGATGCCGCTCCACGTAACGGCGCGAGCCCCACATGCCTTGCTCTTCGCCGGTGAACAGCACGAAGCGCACGGTGCGACGCGGGGCAATGCCGAGTTGTTTAAACCCGCGCGCGATATCCAGAATCATTGCCACGTTTACGCCGTTGTCTTCGGCGCCCGTGCCCAGGTCCCACGAATCCAGATGCGCGCCCAGCAGTACGATTTCATCGGGCTTCTCGCGTCCTCGAATTTCAGCCACCACGTTCTGCGATTCGTATTCGCCGCTTATCTGGTTGTGCAGATTGATCCGAACACGAACCTCACCGCTGGCGGCCAATCGGGCGACGCGTTGGGCTTGTTCGCGCGAAAGGATCGCGGCGGGAATCGGTACCGGCGCTCCGTCGAAACTCAGCGGATGACGATACAGCAGCCCGCGCGGTCGCGTGGATTCGATCAGCAGCGCGGCGACTCCAGCTTTCTTCGCCGCCGCAACCAACGGAGCGTTGCGTACGTATTCGGCGAACAGATCGTCGAAGGTCTTCATCTCGCGGTTGTGAACCAACGCGATTGCGCCCCGTGCTTTCGCACCCAGCTTTGCGAACTCCGCTTCGGTCCCTTCTCCGGCGTCGAGCAGGGTAGCCTCGAGCGGGCCCTGCGTCGACACCGTGAATGGCGCAGCGGCCAAGCGAAGACCGAACGACTCGGGCAGGACCACCGATCCGTCCGCTTTATCGGGCAGCCAAAGATTAGGAATCTTAAAGGGCTCAAGCGCGACCCGATCGAGACCCGCGGCTTGAAATTTCCGCACGCTCCATTCGATCGCTCGCCCCGCCTCGGGCGATCCAGTGGGGCGCCCGCCGATTCGATCGCACAGCTCTTTCAGGTCCTCGAACATGGGCGTGTCGCCCAGTGCGCGCGCGGCCAATCGCGCAGCGTTGTCGTCTGCCGCGACGGCACCGGGAAGCAGCAGGATCGCGGCCAGGAAGACGTTACGGCTTCTCATTTTTGAAAACCACTCCTTCCTTCATCACGAATTTCACCCGTTCCACCACGCGAATATCTTCCAGCGGATTGCCCGGCACGGCGATGACGTCCGCCAGCTTTCCAGCGGCGAGCGTGCCGGTCCGTTCCGCGACCCCGAGAAGTTGAGCGTCCACCGACATGCCCGCCTTCAGCGCATCGATCGGTTTCATTCCCAGGCGGACCAGTTGCACGAACTCGCCCGCGTTGCGTCCATGCGGGTATACCGCGGCGTCAGTGCCCAGCGCGATCTTCACGCCTTTCGAGATCGCCTTCTTTACTGTCGTGTCGAGCGCGGCGATGGCTGCGCGGCCCTTCACCGCGATTTGCGGCGGAAGGTAGCCCTTCTCCAGCGTTTCCTTGACGCCCTGGATCGCCATCAAGGTTGGAACATAATACGTGCCGCGCGACTTCATCAGATCCAGTGCTTCATCGTCGAGAAATGACCCGTGCTCGATAGAATCGATACCGGCGCGAACCGCGCGTTTGGCTCCTTCGGCTCCATGTGCGTGTGCGGCGACCTTGCGGCGCAGCGCGTGCGCTTCGGAGACCATCGCATCCAATTCAGCCTGCGTCAATTGCGGCGTATCCACGTCATCGGCAAGCGACAGTACGCCGCCGGTGGCGCAGGTCTTGATCACGTCGGCGCCGTACTTGATGTTGAATCGCACGGCGGCGCGTGCTTCGTCGGGAGTGTTGATGACCCCGTCCTGAATCCCGGTTTCACGGCCGAAGAGGTTGAATTTGTACCCTGCCGCGTCGTCGCAATGGCCGCCGGTCGAACCGAGCGAATGCACTGCCACCAGCATGCGTGGCCCTGGCACCTTGCCACTGGCGATCGCATTGCGCAGGCCGACGTCCATGTAATCGCCCGAGCCGACGTCGCGAACTGTCGTGAATCCGGCCATCAGCGTAAGGCGTGCGTTGACTGTGGATTCGATCGCCTTCTCGGCAGTTGTCTTCTTGAAATTGTCGAGTTCCTGTTGGCGATAGTCAGCCGTGTAGGGAAATGTCAGATGCGTGTGCGCATCCATGAATCCTGGGAGCAGCGTTGCGTCGCCTAGGTCGATCACCTCCGCACCCGGCGGAATTTCGGCGCCCACTCCCAAGCCGCGGATCTTCTCTCCGAGTACGACCACTAAGCCCGGCGATACCAAGCGATCGCTAACACCGTCGAACATGCGCGCGGCCTTGAGCACGATCGGCCGCTGCTGCCCGAAAACGAGCGAGGATACGAGAAAGAACCCAACGAGTTTCATCAGCGGACTATTTTACAGGGATGTAACGCAGGCGATCTCGTCGCCCGTAAGTAACGCAGGCGATCTTGTCGCGTGTGTCTTTTTTGCTAAGGCTTCCGCGCAATCGCGATGATCGACGTCGGTCGCCACGGCAGTAGTCGGTCGATGCGCCGCCACAGCCATACCATCCGGTCGTAGAGGCGCATCTGGTGCAGACCAAGACGGGTGCGCTTCAGGATGCGCCCGCTGACGAACCAAGCGGGCCGGGAGATGCGATTGAAGCGGATGATCTGCTCCACCTGAAATCCCACTTCCTCCATCTTGCCCTTCAGCTCCGCTTCCGAGTAGCGGCGAAAATGACCCAACGCGACGTCGATCGTTCCAAAGACACTCTGTCCCTCCGGCACCAGAATGATCGCGCGCCCACCTTTCCCCAGCGCATGAAAAATATTCGCCAACGCGCCGCGATCGTTTTCGATGTGCTCCACAACGTTCAGACAAATCACCGTATCCATCGCGCCTTCGAACGGCTCGAAATCGTCGCGCGAATTCAAGTCGCACGATCGCACTTCAAGATTGGGACGATGCGGGAAGCGTGAGATGAGTCGCGCGAGGTGTTCAGCGTTGATGTCGGTAGCGGCGTAACGCTCGCGTCCGCGCACCAGCGCCCGTGTCAGATTGCCTATCCCGCACCCAATTTCGAGGACTCGGCTGCCCACGTGTGGTCGAATCGTGTCCGCCATCCAGCGATTGAAACGCGGCGCGGCCGACAGTGCGTGCAGCGTCTGCGCGCCCGGATCCTTGTACAGATCGTCGGTCCATGCGAAGCGCAGGATCGTGATGGCGATCGCCACCGCGTCGTGAAAGCGAATCTTTTTGCCTTCCTCGTAGGTGCGTCCGTGGTAGCTCACCGGCACTTCGTAGATGCGAGCGCCGCGCCGCGCCAGCTTGATGGTGATCTCCGGTTCCATTCCGAAGCGATCCGAGCGAATCGGCATTTCCGCCAGCACCGCCGTCCGAAACGCCTTGTAGCCAGTGCCCATGTCGGTGAGGTTCACATCCGCCACCAGGTTGCACAAACCCGTGACGAACCGATTCGCGACTGCATGCCAGTAATACATCACCCGCCGCTCGGCAACGATCATGAAGCGCGACCCGTACACCGCGTCGGCCTTGCCTTCAAGCAGCGGTTTGAGCAAATGCGGGTACTCGCGCGGATCGTACTCCAGGTCGGCGTCCTGAATGATGCAGAACTCGCCGCGGGCATTTTCCACCGCTTTCCGAATCGCCGCGCCCTTCCCGCGATTCCGATTCTGCCGCAGCAACCGGATCGTGCCGGGATATTTCGCAGCGATTTCCTCCACTACTTTTTCGGAGCCGTCGGTCGAGCCGTCGTCCACCACGACGATCTCGCGAGTCACTCCTTCAGGAAGCGGTGCGGCCAGCACGCGCTCCAACAGCGCGCCGATCCATTCTTCTTCGTTGTATAGGGGAACCAGAATAGAGATGAGAGGATTTGGCACTGTGCGAGGAGTAACGGTTAGTATATCGAAGGATGAAAGCATGGAAGAGCTGTGCCGCGCTGGCGGCGATCGTCATCTTGTTTATCGGCTCGGCGATGCTCTTCATTCCCCGGCTCGGAATCTATACCGATGAGGCGTTGATTGGTAACGGCATCTACGCGCGCGGCGCTCCCTGGTATTCGTGGACCTTCGGCGATTCCGAATTGCCCATCATGCTCATCAGCTACGTCGGGGCGCTGAAGACCTGGATCTATGCAGGCATTTTCTCGATCTGGCCGCCGGGACCAATTTCGCTTCGACTGCCAATGGCGCTGCTGGCGGCCGCGTCGCTGATCCTGTTTTTTCGCCTGCTGCAGCGCGCGGTCGGAGCAACCACCGGACGCCTTGCAGCCCAAAGAAATGCAGCATGGTTCGGCACTCTACTGCTCGCGACCGATACCAGCTTCCTGCTCATCGGCGCGACCGATTTCGGCTTTGTGGTCCTGCAGTTGTTTTTCAAACTCGCGGCGATACTCCTGCTACTGCGCTTCCATCGCGAGAGTAATCGCTGGGCGCTGGCGGGTGCATTTTTTCTGTTGGGACTGGCCTTGTGGGACAAAGCCGTGTTCCTGTGGGTTCTTTTCGGTCTGGGTGTGGCCGTCATCACCGTCTTTCCCCGAACGGTGCTGCGCCACGCCACGCTTAAAAATCTCGGCATCGCCGCAGTCTCCATGCTGATCGGCGCGCTGCCGCTGGTGATCTACAACATCGCGCGTCCGCTCGAGACATTGCGTGCGAATGCCAAATTGACGCGCGAGCCGGTGCTCGTGAAGGCCGGACTGCTGGCCCAAACCATCGATGGCCATGTGATGCTCGGCTTTATGACGGCCGTAGATACGCCGCCGATTCCAGGCCAGCCGCGACGCTGGTATCAATCTTTGTCACTCACGCTCGCGGATTGGACGCGGCATCCCCAGCACAACTGGATGCTGGTCGCGTTGCTGGCGGCGTCGCTCGCACTTATCCCTTTGTGGCGAACCGAAGCTCGCGCTCCAATGCTGTTCGGACTGATTGCTTCGGTCGGGACCTGGATCCCCATGGCGCTGACCGCGGGCGCCGGTGCTGCCGCGCAGCATACCATCCTGCTGTGGCCTTTTCCGATTCTGACAATCGCAGTTGCGCTGGCATATGCACCGGTGCGCCTCGCATGGGCCGCGGTGGTCCTGTTATGCGTGTCGAACCTGGCCTTGACCAATCAATATTACGCGCTATTCATTCACAATGGTGGCGCGATCCGCTGGACCGATGCAATTTTTGAGCTGGATAAATACCTCGCCACCGTCAAGACCGACAACATCTTCGTGATGGATTGGGGGGTAATCGAAACCATCAATCTGCTTAGCGAAGGCGAGACGCCGGTGGTTGCGCCCAAGATGAGCGATCCCGCCTGGGTGCGCCGTAGTCTGACGAATCCCAGGTACGTCTTCGTGGCGCATACGCCGGGATTCGCGATTCAGCCTGAGAATCGCGCCGTGCTCGAAGCGGCGGCCCGTGCGGGCGGTTATCGGGAAGTGCCGCTTCAAACCATCGGCGACCGCAACGGCCGGCCGACGTTTGAAGTGTTCAGCTTCCGTAAAGACTAACTAAGTTGAGGATGTTAGCATATCCGTGGATGTTAACCGCATCCAACCCTGCCGCGCCAGCATCTAAAAAGCGAGAAAATTGTAGCGATGCACTCATTCTGGAAGCCTGC
>DASYPO010000010.1:0-10520 GCA_036006545.1 Bryobacteraceae bacterium | reverse complement strand
CCGGATGCCCAGCGTCTCGACATTCAGCCGGAACTGCTTCCCGGTAAGCATAGTGCGCCTACCTCCACTCTCTTTTTTTCTTGGTCGAACGGTTAGATCGGACCCAGGGTTAAGTGTTTCAGCGAACATTAAAATTTTTTTTCACCTTGTTGGGCTTGGGCCCCGAGCGCCCTTAATCGCCCACGGTCTCGTCGTCATTGGTTGGGAGTTTTGCCAGCAGTTGGTCAAGCAATGGCGCCTGTCCTTTTAGAATCTTCTCTCTCGCGACCGCCAAGCTAAACCATTCCGCTTTATCGACCTCAGGAAAACTCTTCTGCTTGCCGGACCTGGGCGGCCACTCCATTGAGAATGTGTTGCTTATAAATGTCGACGGGTCGAAATCTGACCGAAGGGCCCACGCGAGGACCAGCTTTCCGCCCGGTTGCCTCACCGGCTCCAGCGGTATCGTCTCGCCCACCGGTTCAATTCCTAATTCCTCCCGAAACTCTCGCTTGGCTGCGGCCAACCCATCCTCGTCCGGCTCCAGTTCGCCTTTGGGGATCGACCAAGCGGCCTTATCCTTGCTCGCCCAAAAGGGTCCGCCGGGGTGCACCAACAGCACCTCCCAGCCTGCCGGCGTTTTTCGGAAAGGAAGGAGTCCAGCGCTCTTGCGTGGCATCAACCCATTGTTGCAGTCCGCCCAAAGGCGAAAGAATGACGAAATGGCGATCCCGCGTTTAGGTCTTTGCGGCTGGAACGGATCGCAGGGCTCCTATTTCAACGACTTCGATTGCATCGAGATCCAATCCACCTTTTATGATCCGCCGGGTGTGCACGTGGCTCGCAAGTGGCGATCGATCGCGCCGCCGGGTTTCGAGTTCTGCATCAAAGCTTGGCAATTGATCACTCACACCGCCGCAAGTCCGACGTATCGACGCTTGCGGTCACCGATCCCAGAAAACGAACGCGATGCCGTCGGTTCGTTCCGTCAAACCGAACCAGTCTGGCATGCGTGGCAACGCACGCTCGATATTGCCCGTGCGCTGGACGCGAGCGTGATCCTGTTCCAGTGCCCCAAATCGTTCCTCCCGACCAGCGCAAATCTTCTTAACTTCACCGCATTTTTCCGGCGCGTGAATAGAGAACGCTTTCGCTTGGCATGGGAGCCGCGCGGTGAATCATGGACCGAAGACCTCGTGCGAGAGTTATGCGCTGAATACGACCTGATTCATTGCGTCGATCCGTTCGAGACAACATCCGTGTATGGAGATATCAGGTACTGGCGATTGCACGGCCGCGGGTCGTATTCGTACCGCTATACGGATGCCGACCTCGCGTTCCTGAAGAAGTTGCTCGCCAAGCAGCCGCAGCCCGGATATTTGATGTTCAATAATTTCTCATCCAAAGCGGATGCCCTGCGCTTCCGGCTGTTGTGATTTGTGCATGATCGTTTTCTAGCGAACCGCCAGCGTCGCCGGCGTGCTCACCTGCCCTGCCGCCGAAAGCACCAGTTCGGCGGTCTCACTCGGCACCACGCCGGGCGGCACCACCAGATTGACCTGGTACAGGCCCGTGAAGCCCGGCGTCAGTCCTGCGAACTCGACCTTCGCATTGACGCCGCCGATGGTCGCCGTAACCGGATTGACTGTACGCTGTAAAACATCGATACGCGCCGGCGTCCCCGCGATTGAACCCGGATCCACTTCCCCCAGCCCTGCGCTGTACACCACCAGCACATCACCCGCGGTAACCGCCGCGCCGCTGGTCGCCAGAATCTGCTGGCCCGAGGTCGTTGCGCGATAAATATGCCCCTGCCCTTTTCCGCTTTGATCGATCGTAAATACGGCGGGTTGCGCAGGTAGCACCGCTAGCGTCTCCGGCGTCGAGATGCTATCCCCGCGCCTGACGATCAATTGATACGTCGAGTTGGTTGCAAGGCCGTACGGAACCAGCGCATTGATTTGCCCGCCGCTCACGAACAAGAGCGGCAGCGTCGTGTCGTTCAGCAGCACTTGAGTCGTCAAGATCCGCGCCGGCCTCGGAATCTCCGGGGAGGCGAAGGAGTCGTCCGCCAACTCCGCCCCGAAAATTGAGATCAACGTCCCGGGCGCTGGCGACGCCACATAACTCGCGGTCCCGACCACTCCTCCGCTGAACACAATCGGAACCTTGGGATTCGCCGGCGCACTTCCCGAAAGCGTGGTGGTCGCGGTCAGGTCGGGATTGAACACCTGCGCCTTCAGCGTGGCCGTCACATTCGCGCTCGCAGTGCGCGGCGTCCACGTGGCTGACCAGTGTCCGTCCATCAGCGGAACCAAACCAATCGGCGGATCGCCATTCGAAAAACTCACCCCCACCGCCCCCGTGGTGATGGGATTCGCGCAGTCGTCGGCGACGAATGCGTCGATATTCTCCGGCCATGCCACCGGGCTGCTGAAGTTCGGAGCGAGCAGCGTAAAGACCGTGAAGAGCTTGGTGGGCGTGCAGCTTCCTCCCGGACCGAGCACCGCCAGCAGACTGATCACCCGCTGGGTTCCGTCCGAGAAGTTCAGCGTGATGCTCCCACTGTAATTCCCCGCCGCGAGCGACGCGTTAGGTCGCACCGTAATCGTTACCGCCGCGCCCGGCGCGATGCTCCCAGCGATTGGATCGTATGTGAACCACGTTGCGTTCCCCGAAGCTGTTAACTGCGTGGTAAACGACAGCGCACTCGCCGTTGGATTCGAGACTCGAATGACTTTGCCGGAAGTCGGGGCTAAGAACGGCGCGCCCAGGAAACCGAGACCGGTGGGCTCGACCGTCGGGCCCGGACTCTGCCCTGCCGGCGAGACCGACAGCGCTACCGATATCAATTGCCGGGCATTCCCCGAGCGGATCGAAACCGTGCCGTAATAATTCCCCGCGCCAAGCTGTGCGGCACTCGCCGCGATCTGAATCGTCGGCGGGGCTAATAGCGGATCGCTCACGCCCGTTGCCGGTGTCACCTGTAGCCAGTTTCCGCCTGAGATCGTCGTCGCCGTCGCATTCCAGCTGATCGGTGCGCTCGTGCTGATCACCGAAATCGACCGTTGTACGGAGGCGCTCGATCCTGCCACCGCCCGAAGCGTCACGCCGCTTTGTGACACGGTCAAGCCGGTCGATCGGATCGGCAGGAACCGCGTGGCGCTAACTTGATTGCCGATTGAAATCGACATCGGTGCGTTTCCGGTTCCCAAGGTGGGCGGCACCACGAACGTCATTCCATAAACTCCGGGAAAGCGGAAAATCGGATCCGCAAAGCGCAGCTCTTCTACCACCGCCGGGAATCCGCCCACCATCAACGTGGGAACCAGGGGCCGCAGCGCGGTGCCCAGGCCCGAAACTACCGCCCTTACTTTTTCTCCGGGCGCGGCCGGCGAATTCGCGTCGAGCACGCTCCCGTCGGCATGCTGAAGCAGCGCTAAAGTCGTCGTGCCCGCCCCCGCTAATTGTGGAGAATATTGACTGATCGGAAAAGAAAACGGAGCGGACGCAACCCCGTTTCGTGAAACCACAAATGTGCCTGGCCCCAACGGCGTCTGCGGCGGAATCTGAAACGTTATCGCAAATGTTCCGCTCGCCGCATCGATCGCGATGCCTTGAATCAGTGCTTGTGTGCCATTCACCAGCACTTTTACGGAGCTTGCGTTGGCCCCCGCCGGATCTCCGAGATTGGTTCCGGTTACGGTCGCGAGACCGAGTGGCGAAACGAACGGTCGCGCGCCGAAGCCGCTGCTGACTCCAGTAATGACCGGCGCCGATTGACCGAATCCAACCGTGGCCGAACACAGCGCGATTCCTATCAGCGCGGTGAGGCTGTTGATTTTGAAAGATAGCTTGTACATGAGTCCTGCGCCCGTAAGATTGTTCGCCTTCGGAAGGCGTAACGCAGGAACAGGTAAGGAGATTCGCGGGGTGCCTAGGGGAGTGTGCGGTTGGATCTTTGAATGGATGGATACCGGTTCGGCGAAACACCGCGTTTTGCCTCCAACCGATTCTCACCCCGGAGCCATTCGGACAGCGGCCTGGTGCCGATCCGTATTTGCGCTCGCCGCAGCATGGAACTAAGGAATTTAACTTCGGCGACAAGGTTTCGATCCGCGTGTCCCCGCGCCTCCCGCTTCACGACCACTTCTCCCTTGGCGGCCCACAGCAATCCCCATTTCGGAGGAAGATCCTTCACCTGAATCGTGTTGGGCGGACATAAATAATAGCGGCGCTGGCCCATTCCGACCCGTGGATTCTTCCGGAAGGGTTTCACCGCATCTCTGAGAAAATCCGAGCGGTTCAACTTGCATTCGATCAGCACCGAACCCGCTCCCGAAGCCCAGCCAATCACATCCGGGGTCTCAACGGCGGTTGCGGCAAACTCGTAGAGCACCACGGAACTCTGTCGGCTGAGCCAGCGGACCCCCATCGCGACTAAAGTCGAATGCTGCACTTGTGTTTGAAACATTGTAACGCTTGAATGTTCTGCTCCCTGTGGCGCGGGCTTTAGCCCGCAGCGGTGGCTTTTAGCCGCCGTGTAAATCGGGATTCATCGGGCTGGCTTCAGCCGCCGTCTTAAGGTCGGGATTCTCGTGGCGCGGGCTTTTTCTTAACCCGCAAACGCGTCACCTGCGGTTTGCGCAGGCTTGGGCTTGCAGAGTTCAGTGGCCGTGTGTAGCGAATGCATAATAGGCATCCGAGCCCAGGATCAAATCGATGATCTGCTCATCCGTCGCACCGGCTTTGAGCGCCGCCGAATAGTTGGCAAGCAATGTCGGGTCCGCACTCGCCCGCAGAAAACGGACGCACCACTGCTCCACCTTGCGCTGTTCCGCGGCAAGACTCGTCAGGATCGTGCTGACGACAGTCACGCGCGGCGTCCCCTGGCTGAGGAGCTGATTGAACGACGCCAGCGCCAGACGGTCGATCGGCACACCCAATACCTTGAGAAAGAGCTGATTCAGAAATTGATCGTTCGTACCGCCGGAGTTCCGGAAGAACTCATCCGAGGAAAGCACTTGGGCACGAAGCTGATCGTCAGTCGCACCCTGCTGCAACCACGCCAGCCAGAAATTCAGCTCGTCCTGTGCCGGCGGACGGTTCAGATAATCCGAATAAACCTGGTCGACGAGGAGCTTGCGATATTCCTGACTGGACGTCAGCGCGCTGGCGATTTGAATCCGAGCACCGCCATTCTGTAGAAACGTCACCCACATTGCCGACGATGCGCGATCGGGCAAACGTCCGAGTACATCCGTGTAGATTTGTCGAACGAACTGCGTGTCGTGGCCGGGGGACGCCGCGCCCACCACTCCGATGGCCAGGCATGTCATCAGCGCCGTTTTCGTGAACATGTTGATTTTTTCCATTCGACCGGATGGGCGTGATCCGGCTCAGGAATCGATCAACTGGGACGGTGACGGCTCTTATTTCTCGAACGTCAGCGATTTTTTTCTTTTTTTCGTTGACGCAGCCGGCTCGCGTCTGCCGCACTCAGCGGGAGCGAGTTGGCAATCAGTTGCCGGCCCGACAAGGCGGCTTTGTGAACTCCCTCAAGTCCGTGCTCGCAGGATCCCGTGAGCACATGGACCAGTTCGTGCGCCACCACTCGTCCCAGCGCGCGGCCCAGCAGTACGTCCGCCATTTCGAAATCGCCTCCAGACATCGCGGACCGCACCGCATCGCCCACCCGGTCGCAGGCGATTTCAGCGAAGGGCAGCATGTTCCCGTCGGAAATGTAGGTCGAGCCCAGCGGACCTCGCTTCCCGAGCCCCTGCGAAGCGATGCCAAGATCGCACGTTCCGCTGAATCTCACCAGCACCAAATCGTTGAACGATTCACGGGACGCTTCACTACGTGTCCGCCATTCAAGTTGCACACCTGAAGCTTTGAGAATGGTTCCCACTTCACGCTGCATTTCGAGCATCGCTCGTTCAGAGCGCGCCCCCTGGAAGTCGAGAACCACCGTGAGATCGGACGCAGGGCGCGTCGTGGCGGCAAGTGGAAACACGAGTGCCGTTGAAATGAGCGCGCGATTCAAGGCACGCCATACGTCTCGGACTAGGAGACTGTAAGCCACGGAGCCATCCTTATGATAACTGCTTATCGACCCTATAGAAAAATTTGTTTAGGATCGGCGGCGATCCTTGCCATACTGGCTTCTGATGTCCCGGTCAACTCTGGCGCGAAACTCGCGCGCGCTGATTGCGCGTCACGTGCTGCTGCGCCTGACCGCCATGGACGTCTGCTGCGGCCCGCCCACAACTCTCTGAAATCGTCCTGATTTGTTTTTGTCAGTTCACAAGGGAGGACTTCAGTTGTGAGTGAGGCACTCGTCCTTTTTGAAGAGACGGTTCAGCCCGGCGCTACCTGGTCGCACGTACTGAAGCGCGGCACGTCGCTGCGCATCACCGACACTGAAGGCGGCGCGAACGTTGGCGCGATGTTCTACAACTTCGAGTGTCCGGTGGAGCGCTACAACATGCCGGACACGCTCAAGGCGCAGCACATCGCGCGATTGACCAAGGGATTCGTGCTGTATTCCGACATGGGCCGTGTACTGTGCTCCATCGTCGAGGACTCCGTCGGTTGGCACGATCCGATTTCGGGTTGCTCGAATGCGGCGATGGTCAAGCAGAAGTATGGCGAAGCGAGTTATCAGCAGCATCGCAACGATTGCTACCGCAATGCTCGCGACGGTTTCTTAATCGAGCTGGAGAAGTGGGGGCTCGGGGCGCGCGACTTGACCTCGGTCGTCAACTTTTTCAGTCGAGTCACGGTGGGCGAGGACGGCGGCATGATGTTTCATCCGGGCAACTCTGCGCCCGGATCACACGTCGATTTGCGCGCCGAGATGAACGTGCTAACGATTCTGAATACCTGCCAACACCCTCTCGATCCGAATCCGCGATATGCGCCAAAGCCGGTGCACTTGTCCATTCGACGGGCGAAGCCTGCGGGTCCTGACGATCCGTGCCGCGACTCACGTCCTGAGAACAGTCGCGGGTTCACGCTGACGGAACGGTATTTCTTGTGAATCTCGTCGCGAGCAACCTCAATCCGGACGCCGCGATGTATCGCGCGGTGATCCCCGCCGGCGAGCCGTGGATCCACGAGATCAACAAGGGGCAAATCTTCCGTATCGTCGACTTGAAGGGCAACCAGGCGGCAGACACACTTTTCTACAACGCGCATGATTACAGCGATCGCTACAGCGCGCAGGACACCATTCGCGAGCAGCGAAATATCTACCTCACCACGGGTACGCGCCTGCTATCGACCGGCGGCAACGTGCTGCTCACCATCGTCGCGGATACATGCGGGCGTCACGACACGCTCGGCGGTGCGTGCGCAACCGAAAGCAACATGGTGCGCTATGCCATCGAGAAGCGCCACATGCACGCCTGTCGGCAGAGTTTCGTCAAAGCCGCGCTCGAATGGGGCCGTGGCTTGAGCAAGCGCGACATCGTCAGCAACGTCAATTTCTTCATGAATGTTCCGGTGACCGCCCAAGGTAAGCTCACCTTCGAGGACGGAATTTCCGAACCGGGCAAGTACGTCGAAATGCGCGCGGAGACGGACGTCCTCGTGATCATCAGCAATTGTCCGCAGCTCAATAATCCCTGCAACGCCTACGATCCGACGCCGGTTGAAGTGCTCATCTGGGAAGCGGGCGGATGATGTTCCGCAAAGTTCTCATCGCCAACCGCGGCGCGATTGCCTGCCGAATTGTACGCACGCTACGGCGGATGGGAATCGGATCGGTAGCCGTGTATTCGGAAGCCGACCGTCATTCGCTGCACGTCGCACAAGCCGACGAATCCGTGTGCATTGGTCCGCCGGCCGCGGCACAGAGTTACCTTTCTGTCGACGCGATCCTTCAAGCAGCTCGAAAGACCGGCGCGGAGGCAATTCATCCCGGCTACGGTTTTCTGAGCGAGAACGCGGACTTCGCGGAAGCGTGCGGAGCCGCAGGCCTGCGATTCATTGGGCCGCCTCCAGCAAGCATGCGCGTGTTCGGGCGAAAACACACCGCGCGGCTGATCGCCGAGGAACAGCGCGTTCCACTGCTTCCGGGGACAGCATTGCTACAAAGCGTTGATGCCGCGCTGAGCAGTGCTACGAAAATCGGCTACCCCGTGATGCTGAAAAGCACGGCAGGCGGCGGCGGAATCGGCATGCGATTATGCGCTGCGCCTGCCGAACTGGAGGAAGCCTTCGAATCCGTCCGCCGCCTAAGCGAGGCGAGTTTCGGCACCGGCGGGGTGTATCTCGAAAAATTTGTCAAGCGAGCGCGGCACATTGAAGTTCAGATCTTCGGCGACGGCGACGGGAACGTGATTGCGCTGGGTGAACGCGACTGCTCCGCGCAGCGCAGAAATCAGAAAGTCATCGAAGAAACGCCGGCGCCCGGGATCACTGCCGAAACGCGCGCACGGTTATTTGACGCCGCGATCCGCATGGCAAAGTCGGTCCGCTACGAATCCGCCGGAACGGTCGAGTTCCTGCTGGATAGCGACACTGGCGCGTTCTACTTTCTGGAAGTCAACACGCGATTGCAGGTGGAGCACGGCGTCACCGAGGAAGTCACGGGGATCGACCTGGTGGAGTGGATGGTGCGACAGGCCGCCGGCGATCGCGATTTTCCCACCACGGTCAAATCGCAGGGCTGCGCGATCCAGGTTCGCTTGTACGCCGAAGATCCCGCGCGAAATTTCCAGCCGAGCTCAGGCTTGTTGTCGCAAATCGAATGGCCGCGTGACGCACGTGTCGAAACATGGGTCGAAGCCGGTACCGAAGTCACGCCGTATTACGATCCCATGCTGGCGAAGATCATCGTGCGTGGGGACGATCGCTCTATGTCGCTTTCCCAACTGCGTACGGCTTTGACCACGTGCCGCGTAGCCGGAATCGAAACCAACCTCGCCTATCTTCGCCAGGTCTGCGACCATCCGGTGTTCGCTGCGGGCGCGATAACCACATCGTTCCTCGGAACGTTCGACTATCGTCGCCGTGCACTTGAAGTGATCGATCCCGGCACCCAAACCACGATTCAGGATTTCCCCGGAAGACTTGGATATTGGCACGTGGGGGTGCCGCCGTCGGGACCGATGGACTCGCTCGCGTTTCGCCTCGCGAACCGGCTGGTGGGAAATTCGGAGGTCGCTGCGGGAATTGAAATTGCAGTCACGGGTCCATCGCTGCGCTTCGAATGCGACTCGACCATCGCCATCACAGGAGCCGACTTCGATGCTCGAATCGACGGCGTGCCCGCGCCTCTATGGCGATCGATCGCGGTCCACGCGGGTTCGATTCTCGAATTCGGCGCGGTGCAAGGTTGCGGGAGTCGCGCGTACGTGGCGATCGCCGGAGGATTCGATGTGCCCGACTACCTGGGCAGCCGCAGCACCTTCATCCTCGGCAAGTTCGGAGGACACGCCGGACGTGGGTTGCGAGCGGGCGACGTTCTCCACATCGGCAAGAGCGCCGATATTCCACTCGCTGAATCGCCAGCCGAGATCATTCCGCATTACAGCAACACCTGGGAGATCGGCACACTCTACGGGCCGCATGGCGCCCCGGATTTCTTCACGCCTTCGGATATCGAAATGTTCTTCGCCACGCCGTGGAAGGTGCATCACAATTCCGACCGCACCGGCGTGCGCCTGATCGGCCCCAAGCCGCAGTGGGCGCGGAAGGACGGCGGCGAAGCCGGTCTGCATCCTTCGAATATCCACGACAACGCGTATGCGATCGGCACAGTGGACTTCACCGGAGACATGCCGGTGATCCTCGGACCCGACGGTCCGAGCTTGGGCGGGTTCGTGTGTCCCGCGACCGTCATACATGCGGAGTTGTGGAAGATCGGACAGCTTCGGCCGGGCGATACGGTTCGGTTTCGCGCTGTGTCGTTAGCACAGGCGACGGAACTCGACGAACAAATGGAGGCATGTATCGCAACGCTTCGCGGCATGTTGCCGCAACTTCCAAAGATCGATACGCGCCACGAACCGATAGTCCTCGAACGCGCGCCCGCAATTGTCTGCCGCGCGGATGGCGATCGCTCGCTGTTGATCGAATATGGACCCAACGTTTTGGACCTGAACCTGCGTTTCCGCGTTCATGCCCTTGAAACACAGTTACGCTCGGCGGCGCCGCCCGGGATTATCGACATCACACCCGGCGTGCGTTCGCTGCAAGTTCACTACGATGCGCGGCGGCTCACGCGTGACGCGCTTCTCGAAACGCTGGACGAATGCGAGCAGCACATTCCCGCTTTGGAGGAGATTACTGCGCCTTCGCGCATTGTGCACCTTCCGCTCTCTTGGGACGATCCTGCGACGCGGCTCGCGATTCAAAAATACACGCAGTCGGTTCGCCCCGATGCGCCCTGGTGCCCGAGCAATATCGAATTCATCCGCCGCATCAACGGACTGGATTCGATAGACGAAGTACATCGCATCGCGTTCGACGCGAGCTACCTGGTGCTCGGGCTCGGCGACGTTTACTTGGGCGCGCCGGTCGCAACACCGATC
>DASYPO010000009.1:0-2595 GCA_036006545.1 Bryobacteraceae bacterium | reverse complement strand
CATGCCACCTTTTCCGAGGATCACTCCGAGTTTATTCTGGGTCCGGTGGCCAAGCATCGCTGGATCTATGCCTGCGCCAAGCAACTGCTGGAGCGCGTGCTGCACGCGCATGGTCTCGAAGACGGATTCAATTACACCATCATCCGGCCTTTCAACTTCATCGGTCCCAAAATCGACTTCCTGCCGGCCGAGAAGGAAGGCATCCCGCGGGTCTTTTCATTTTTTATGGAAGCGCTCATCAACGGTACTGATATGCAGCTAGTGGATGGCGGCTCCCATCGCCGCTGCTACACCTACATAGACGACGCCGTCGAGTGTACTTATCGGATCGTCCAGAATCCCGGCGGCGTGTGCGATCGCCAGATTTTCAATATCGGTTCGCCGAAGAACGAAATCTCCATTCGACAAATGGCGGAGACGATGCGTGAGATCTACGCCGAGAAGTTTCGCGAATCGGACACACCGCTGCCGCGCATCGTGAGCGTTTCGAGTGAAGCGTTCTACGGCGAAGGTTACGAAGATTCGGATCGCCGCATTCCGGACATTTCGAAGGCCCGCACGTTGCTCGGATGGGAGCCGGAGTGGGGCTTGCGCGATCTGCTCGAAGCCACCATGCGCTACTACGTCCACGAGTATCCAGGCGCTCCTGCCGGCGCGAGGACCTTCTAGCGATCGTGGTCGATCAGGTTTTCGTGCTGATGCCCGCCTACAACGCGGGCGCGACCATCGAAAGCGTTTTTGCAAGAATCCCTGAGGAGGCTCGCCGGCGAATTCGTCGTTACGTGGTGGTCGACGACGGGAGCAAGGACGACACCGCCGCCGCGCTCGCGCGAATCGCCGCGCAGTTCCCGGAACTCCTGGTCCTGACGCACCATGTTAATAAAGGATACGGAGCCGCCGAAAAGACGCTGCTTTCTTACGCGCGCGATCACGGCGCCGGCGTCGCGATTTTATTGCACTCGGACGGTCAGTATTCGCCCGAGCTAATCCCCGAGCTGCTGCGTCCTTTCGACGAAGATACGGCGGATCTGGTGCAAGGCTCGCGCTTCTTGGGCGGCGGCGCGCTCAAGGGTCGCATGCCGCTCTATAAGTTCGTCGCGAACAAAGCGCTGACGGCCATCGAGAATTGGGCCTTCGGATTGAATCTGGCCGAGTATCACAGCGGCTATATGCTGTATTCGCGCAAGACCATTGCGACGATTCCGTTCGATCAACTGTCCGATTCCTTTGACTTCGATCTGGAGATGATCGTGATGGCGCACATCAAAGGTCTGCGCATCGCCGAGCGCGCGATCCCGACCATTTACGCCGGAGAGGTTTCGCACCTGCGTCCGATTCCCTACGGCATGCAAGTGCTACGCATCGTGCGCGATTATCGTCGGGGCAAATATCATCGGCTGGTTTAGGAACCCGACCCTTTTGTAAGTCGATCGCGTAGCAGTTCTAATTCCGCCAGTGCTTCAAAGTCTTTCGGCCGGCCCGCTGCACGCTTAGCCTGAATCAGCGTCTCCAGATCAAGCACACGGCACTGGCTACCAAAGACCGGAACGAGAATCGAATGCGGCAGTAGATTCGCGTAAGTTCCGCCTCCCGCAATTTCTGCCAGCAGATCCAGCCAGCCCAGGTCGGTGGTCAGCGTGAAATTTCCGCCGGCACGCAATGTATCTAAGTCGAAGTGAAAAGGCAAACCGGGTGGTGCGCCTCGCAGATAAGGATTGTGAGGTGCGAGTACCGCGACCAGCTTCGCCATGTTCTCCGGCGTTCGATGGTAAACGATGTCGAGATCCTGAGTGGATCTGGCAGATCCATGCACGGTCGCCGCAACGCCTCCCACTAGGATGAACTCGACGTGAACGTTGGCGAGGAGCGGCACCAGCTCTTCGTAATTGGTCACGAGCTTGTTCTGCGCAAGGCATCCAACCGAAGCTCGTTTGCTTGGTGCAGTTTTTCTCGAAACGCCTCGAAGGATTGAAGGGATCGAATGCGTTCCTCAACCGTCTTCTTGAGATTCTCCTCAAGCAGCGTGACGTCGACATCCTTCTTGTAGAGATCGATGATCGCTTGGATAGAGTCCATGCAGCGGGCCGTCACCTTCATGATAGCTGTCCCGCGCTTCAAGCTCCCTCGACCCACACCTTGCCCGCCGCCGCGCGACCCAACTGCACCGCTTTCGCGCCGACCCTCAGCGTCAGCGTCTCATCGTAATTTCGCGCCACCATGCGCACCTCGGCACCCGGATGAATTCCCAGACCGTGCAGATACTCGAGCAATTGCCGATCGCGCTCAAAAACGCTCATCACCTTCGCCGAGCCCTCCGGCGCCACTTCATCCAGCGGCAGCCATCCGCGCTTGCGACGATCCTCCGGCCGGTCCTTCCCCACGCGATTGCCGTGCGGGCAAGCCTCGCCTGCGCCCAGTTTCGCCCGCAGCCGACGCTCGAAATCGGCCGACACGGCGTGCTCCATCTGCTCTGCTTCGTCGTGGACCTTGTACCATTCCATCCCGAAAATCTCGGTCAGCATCCGCTCGATCAAATGATGCCGTTGCAGCAGCCGATTGGCGATCTCGCGACCCGGCCGCGCGAGCGTAATCTCA
>DASYPO010000008.1:0-9947 GCA_036006545.1 Bryobacteraceae bacterium | reverse complement strand
CTGGCGCGCGTCGTCGAAGCGGGCCAGGCGCCCGGCGCAAAGTTTCAGGATTCGGTCGGCGCCCGCACGCGCCAACCAATTCGGGAAGTTCCGGCCGGTCCCATTCATCAGCGCCGACCAGGCAGTGCATGCGGCGTTTCCGTGTCCCGTGCGCAGGCGCGCGCGGATGGTCAGAACGAGACGCAATCGGGCGTTATTTCGCCACAGCAAGCGCCACCATGGACGTACCCATGGTTTGCGCCGCCCGATCGCGCCTTCGACGATCTCGAAAATCTCGCGCTGCATGTGCGCGCTGCCCAATCGATTGCTCCAATTGCCCGCGTGACGCCGGTTGATCACTCCGTCCACCGGAAGCATCGCGATCTCGAAGTGCTCCGCCACGCGCACGAACCAGTCCGTATCGGTGAGCGCGTAGCGCGGGTTGAACTCTCCGATTTGTTTCCACAACTCGCGTCGAAACACCAGCGTCGACGGATGAAAGGGCCAATCGAAGTAACGCGTCATGTAGCCGAGCAGATTGGAGTGGTTTACGATCAGCGGCAAATTCGAGCGTCGCCGTCGAGTGGCCTGCTGACTTCCGTTTGAGGTTTCGATCGCGTCCACAAACCCGGAGTGGACCATGCCGAATTCCGGATGGGCTTCGAGAAACGCGAGCGACTGCGCTAAGTGTGCAGGCAGCCAACGATCGTCGTCCGAGCACAGCGCGAGCACGTCCCCGCGGGCTTGCCGGAGCGCCAAGTTCCAGTTCCCGGCGCCCCCGGTGTTACTTGCCTGGCGGAAGATTCGCACGCGCGGGTCGCGGTGCTCCAGCTTGAGGAGCGTCGACCAAGTCGCATCCCGCGATGCGTCATCAGAGACGATGATTTCGTCCGGAGGCCGGGTTTGAGCGAGCGCCGCCGCGACCGCTTGAGCGACCATCGCGGCCCGGTTGTACGTCGCGATCACAACGGAAACTTGCAGGCTCATTGCTGACCGGCCCAGACGCCATACCGTTGCGTGATTTCGCGGACGAGACCCTGCCGCTCGAGTTCTTCGAACAACATGCGGTAGCCGCGCTCGCCCGTGAAGTGGACGCTGTCGGAGTAAACCGGCTCGGGTGTCGATCGAAAAACCCGCGTCAGATCGTAAAACGACGTGCGGGTTTTCGCGCCCCAGGCAACGAGAGCCGTGCGGGCGAAAGTGAAGCGCTCGCGCGCGAGAGACCTAATCCATTCCCCGCGATCCGGGCGTCGACGCCGCCACATGGCCGACTCATCCGCGCTCCACGGTTTTTCGAGATGCAGGGCCGGCTGCAGCGCCACGGCGTACAGACCGCCAGACGCTTCGGTCAGTACGCGCGTCGAATCGAGGGTCTGAACGTAGGAATCGACAATCGCTGCGAGTTCCACCGCCGTTCCGCCGCCTTCCGACGAGCCGCGCCGCGCCAAGCGCCCGGCTATTCGGACCACGGCCAGATGGCGGCCCAGGTCGCGGGCGGCCGAACCGGCAAAGCGCGCCTCCAGCTCCCGGTTGCGATACGGCAAGTTGGGGGCCTCGTCGTCGCCAGTAGGCTGCGGGTGCAGCAGATCGTTGGCTCCGTTAAAGCTGATCACGACTTGCGGTTTGAGCGGCAGGCCATATTGCAGAAAGATGGCTAGCTCCTGCGCCGAAGTGGCCCCGCTCTGGCATAAGTTCAACACTCGCGCCCGTTCGAGACCGGCTTGATGCAGGGCCTGCTCGAGACGCTCGGTAAGCACCGGACCGGGATCGGTCCCGACGCCCAGGCACACCGATCCGCCCAGAAATTCGATGAGAAAAGATCCGCGGTAGCTTTCGAGCTCGGCTGCGCGGAAGCCTTCGCGGTTGAGCGGCCACGGCGCGCGCGTGGTGCGGAGCATACGGTAGGGCGCATATTCGAACGCGAGCTCGGCGCGTTCCGGACGCACCCATTCGGCAACGCGCGCAATCGACTCGGCCAGCGCGGCGAGCAGCAGCGTGTTCAGCAGGATCAGCGACGCGGCGCGGAGTACGCCCGGGCGGCGTGAGCCTGGCTCGACTGTGCGCGCATCGCTTCCACACGTTGGTTGATCCGGAAATGTTCTCGATACCATTCGACTAACCTTGCGACTCCGGTCTCGATGGGAGTTCGCGGACGGAAACCCGCCATGCGCCAGAAATCTTCGGAATCGGCGTGCGTCGCGACCACATCGCCGGGTTGCAACGGGAGGAAGCGCTTGCGGGCGCGCTGGCCAAGGGCACGTTCCAGTTCCCCGATGAAATCCAGCAGCGATACGGGACTGCCGAAACCGACGTTAAACACGCGGTGGCCTTCCGCGGGGCGGCGCGCCGTGCGCACCACGCCTTCCGCTACATCCGCGACGTAGGTGAAATCGCGCTGCATGCGCCCGTAGCCGTAAACTTCGATTTCTTCGCCGTTTAGAATCGCGCGGGTGAACTTCATCGGGGCCATGTCGGGCCGCCCCCAGGGCCCATAAACCGTGAAGAATCTGAGACCTGTCGCGCGGATTCCGAACAAATGCGAATAACTATGGGCCATTAATTCGTTGGCCTTTTTGGTAGCGGCATAAAGCGAGACAGGAGCATCGGTAACTTGCTCCACCTTAAAGGGAACCGCGCCGCTATCGCCGTAGACTGAGCTCGATGACGCGTAGATCAAATGGCCTACTTGCGACTGCCGCACGCCTTCGATAATGTGCAGGAATCCAGTCAGATTAGTTGAGGCGTAGACGTGCGGATAATCTACTGAGTAGCGCACGCCGGCCTGCGCGGCCAGGTGAATCACGGTTTCAAAACGCGTACGCGCGAACAATTCTTCGACCGCTTGGCGGTCCGCGATATCGATCCGCAGGAACTCGAAGCGCGGCGACAGGTGCAATTTTCGCAAGCGCGCGCGCTTGAGATCCGGGCTGTAATACGGATTGAGGTTGTCGATCCCGACCACGCGCTCGCCCTCGTCGAGCAGGCGCTGGGCGACGTGGTAACCGATGAACCCCGCCGCGCCCGTTACTAATGTCATTCGGCGCTCATGCTTTCTGGACCCACAAATTCGCAAGCGCCATGTGCTCCAAGCCGCTCGAGAGAAACGTGTCGACGGCGTCCTGGGCGCGATAAACCATCGGCTCGCCGTGCAGGTTGAGCGAAGTGTTGAGGATCGCCGCCTCGCCCGTGCGCGCTTCGTATTCTCTGAGCAGTCGATGGTAGTCCGGATTGTGCGCCTCCAAGACTTCCTGCGGCCGCGTTGTGAAATCGTAGGGATGCACGACGGCTTCGAGCGCCTGGCGTTTCTCGGCGCGGGTACGAAACGCCAGCATCATATAGGGCGAGGCGACGGGTTTCGGCTTCTCGTAATAATCGGCGGCACGCTCGGCCAGCACCGACGGAGCGAAAGGCATCCAGAAATCGCGATTCTTGATCATCTGGTTGATGGTGCGGACGGCATTCGGAGCGTCGGCGCGCGCCAGAATCGAGCGGTTACCCAGCGCGCGTGCGCCAAACTCGGCCCGGCCCTTTACACGCGCGACGATTTTCCCGGCCGCAAGTGCACCGGCCGTGCGCGCTTCGATATCTTCGACAAAGTGCGATCGCAGCCGGCCGTTGGCCGAGCGCAGTGCGGCTTCCGCCTGATCGTTAGAGATCGCCTCTCCGAAGTAAATCGGACCGAGCGGTGCCATACTCTCGCCCGCTTCAGCCGCGAGCCGGCAGGCGGCGCCGATGCTGTTGGATTCGTCGCCGCAGGAGGGCATGACGTACAGATCTTCGACCTCGGGTAAGTCGAGCAGCGCGAGGTTGGCTTTGACATTCATGAACACGCCGCCTGCGCATGCAATGCGCCCGATTCCGGTTTCGCGCACTGCGGCCGCGACCCAGCGGGTGAGCATCACTTCGATAAACCGCTGGGCGCCGCCGGCCAGCGTATCGAAGCGCATCCCGCGCGTGAGGGTCGCGAGCCATTGATACGCCGCGTACATCGACGGCACGCCGCGCTTGCGCTTCCATGCCAAACCGCTGGGGAGAAACTCGAATGAGTCGAGGAGCACTTTCGCGGCGCGTTCGGCTTCGGGACCTTTGGCGTAGGGCGCAAGGCCCATCACTTTGTATTCGTGCTCGAGCGGCGTCATGGCCAGGCGGCGCGTGACCAGGGCGTAGACGCGGCCGATGGAATCGTGCTCGCTGACTTCGGCGATACGGGTGAGGCTGCCGTTTTCGCCGATGCTCACGGTGGCCGATAAGCGGTCGCCCGAACCGTCGCAAGTGAGGACCAGCGTGCGCCCTTCTTTCCAGGGACAGGTGTAATATGCGGCCGACGCGTGCGCCAGATGATGCTCCACGGGTTGGAGGCGATCGCGAGAGAAGCCGGTGGCGACCAGGGTTTCGGCGCGTGCTTGGGCCTTGCGGCGCTGGTAAACGCGGTCGATAAAGCTGCCCTTGAGCGGCTGCTTCAGACGGCCCGCTAGATTGGACGAGCGCTCGTAATCTCCAATGATGGTTTCGCGGCGCCACTGGTGGTAATTCATGTAGTGGCCGTTTAGGCCGACGGGGGCAGTGTCCGAGGCAAATTCGCGCGCTTCCGCGAGGGCGCGGACCGGGGCGTCGCCCTGGTTTTTCTCGCGCGTCAGGCGTTCTTCCTGGAGGGCGAATTCGACGCGCCCGTCGCGAACAACCGCGAGCGACGCGTTGTGCCCGTCGTGGACTCCAAGAAAGGTTGTCATTGTTTTAGTTCCTCGGCTGAAGCCGAGGCTGCGGGCTAAAGCCCGCGCCACGTCACTAACTCAAGCCGGCGCCACGTTTAGCGATTCAAGCCCGTGCCACGTCATCCTTGTTTGCCCGCAGCCTGTGCGGATTCCTTGGGCTCTTCCTTGGCGCGATAGTAGGAGCGATAGTAGCCGTAGTAGTAATAGCTCTCGCTGAGATCCTTGTGAACCTCGTTTAGCACCAGGCCCACGACTTTGGCGCGCAGGCGGGTGAGTGTCGCGAGTACGCTGGCCACGGCTTTCCGGCTGGTCTGTCCGGCGCGTGCGACCACCACCACGCCATCGACCGCGGTCGCCATCTGGAGCGGCTCGGCAAAGCCTAAGAGCGGCGGGCCGTCGAGCACTACCAGGTCGTAATCCTGCGCGGCTTCCTCCAGCAGTTCGACCATGCCGCGGCCGACTAAGTCGGAAGCTCGGCGCGACGGCGGACCGGCGGGCAGAATGTGCAGCTCGGCGACGCTCGGCGCGTTTATCAGCGCACTGCGCCAGGGGATTTCGCCCAACAGTGCGTTCGATAGTCCCACCGCGCTCGCCACATTGAAATTGCGATGGACACTGGGACGGCGCAGGTCGCCGTCGATCAAGAGCGTGCGCAGGCCCTGCTCGGCGTGCGCGGCAGCGAGATGCGCGGCGGTCGTCGTCTTCCCATCTCCAGGCGCAGCGCTGGTAACTAAAAGGGAGCGGTAGCGGCGATCGAAACTGCCTAGCAGGATCGAATTGCGCAGCGTGCGGACGGATTCGCCGAAGCCCGAAAAATCGTCGTCCATGCTCTTGCCGTTCAGGGTTTTCGAATCGCTGGCAGAGGCCAATGCGCGACGGTTCTTCATGAGCGGCAGGGTCCCAATCACTTCGGTGTGCAGGGTTCGGGCGACCTGTTCGGGATCGCGGATGGTCTTATCGAGAACATCGCTCAAGACCGCCGCGCCCAGCGCCAATAATGCCGAGAACACCAAAGCCAGAAGGCCGTTGAGGCGGATGTTGGGGAACACCGCGTTCAGCTCCGGGCGTGCCGGATCGGCGATTCGAATCGCACTGTTCTGGAATCCGGCGTTGATCCCAGCCTCTTTGATCTTGCGGACCAGTTCGTCGTACAGGTGTTTGTCGGCGTCGGCTTCACGCTTGAGCGCCTGGTATTCGAAAGACCGTGCGTTGACGCGATCAAACTCGGCTTTGGCCCCAGTCACGGCCTGCTTGACCATGGCTTCGCGGCGCTCGCCCTCGCGGAATTCGATCTCGACGCGGCGCGCGACCTCGATATGCGCAGCCTGCGTTCCGGCTTCCACTTCATCCACCTGCGCCTGCGCCTTGCGATACTCCGGGTGGCTGGTCCCGAAATGCGTTTTCATTTCGGCGAACCGCTCGAGCGCAGTGCGGCGATGCTCGACTTGTTTGCGCAGGGCGTCGCCTTGCGGAGTAGCGAGCGCGGCCTCGAGGTTCCCGCCACGAACCGATTCCCAGGCGGCTTCCTTTTTCAATCGGTCCGCTTCGGCATTGGTGTATTCGGTATTGAGCTGCAACAAGCGCGAAGAGAGGATATTGGTTTTGGCCTCAGGATTGATCAGATTCAAATCGCGCTCGAAGCCCATCAGCGCTTGGCCCGACGTGTCCATCTTGGCCTTGAGCTCCTCCATCTGACGCTCCATGAAGCGCGCCACGCTGGCGGAACTGCGCAGGCGGATGTTGTAGGTGTGCTCGAGATACGACTGGGCGATCGCGTTTGCCGCGTCGGCCGCAAGCTGCGGATCCTCAGACCGATACCCGATCTGCAATAGATAGGTATTGGGAGGGCGCGTGACCTTGACCCGGTTGAGCACCACCGGGGCGGCTTCCGAGCGCGGGGTTGCCGTCGACGACGGATGCTCGTGCTCGCGCAAATGCAAGGCCTGGTCGACCGGGCGCAGTACCGAATCGGATTGGACCAGTTTGATCTGCGTCGCAAGAAACTGGTCGGCGTCGTTCAAAGCGCTCCGCGTGGCATCCTGCCCGACCACGCCGGGCGGCGTTTGACGGTCGACGTCGACGGTGGCGGTGGCTTCATAGACCGGCGTGAGTCGCGAGGAGATGATCAGGGTCGCCGCGACGGATGCCAGAATGAATCCGGAAATCCGCCAGCGATGCCGCTTGATAATCCACAGGTACTGCGAAAGCGGAATCCGCGCTTCTTCCGGTTCCTCTCCGCTCGGATCAGCCGGCGGCGGGTAATAGAGCGGAGCCAGTCCGAGACGGTCGGGTTCCGGGTTCATCGATTCAGCCCCAGAATCAACGCGCCCGAACCGACCGCAGTGGCAAAGCCGATGGCTTTCTCGATCGCGTTAGAAGTAGTTCGCTGCGCGCGGTTGTCGGGAATATAGAGGATGTCGTTGGCGGTAAGCGCGACGTCGGGCGATTTGCGGTCTAGAATTTTGCGCAATTCGACTGGAACTTCCTGGGACGGGGTGGGAGATGGTCCGTCCGCGCGCCGGAAGATGAAGGCTTGCTTGGTGGCGAAAGGCGCGAGGCCCTCGGCGAGCGCGAGTGCCTTGAAGACCGTCATGCCCAGCCCATCTTCGATGCGAAAAGCGCCGGGATGCTTCACATTGCCGACCACAAACACGCGGCCGATCTGCGGCACGCGCACTTCTTCGCCGCCTTCGAGCGCGAGGTTGAGGGTAGGATCGGCGCCTTCAATCAGACCCTTCACGGCGATCCTTTCGAGACGCGCAGGCTGGTCCGGCTGGCCATTTTCGCCACGCTTGGCGGGCCGCGTGATCAGGATTTCCGCGCCTGCCTCCGGGCTCAGGCCTTCCGCGCGCGTGAGGGCTTCCAACAGCGACGTTTTGCCCCACGCCTGAAAAGTAATCGGCCGCCGTACCGCTCCTGCGACGCTGATTGGGCGGCTGTGATATTCGACGATGGTGACGGTGACCACCGGACCGACCAAAATGTTCTCCTCGACCAGCGCCTTGGCGATTTGGGTTTCGAGGTCGGCCGGCATGAGCCCGCGCGCCAGGATGCGCTGCTCGAGCATGGGCAGACGAATCTCGCCGTCGCCGCCTACGCGTACGGTGCGCGTCAGTTCGGGCGCGGCGTAGACAGAAACGGCAAGCAGATCATTGGACCCGATCGCGAGCGCTGGAAGATTGGCGCTGCCCGTGTCGAGCGCCGACGAGGCGGGTCGCTCCTGGGCGCTCAGCCATGTCGACAAAACCATTAATAACAGGAGGATGCGTGACATAAGTAAAGTGAAACTTCCGAGCCATGTACAAGCGGCAAGACGCCTGCGTTACGAGGTCTGGGTGCGAAAAAGATGCGCGGGGACGATCATATCGGCGTCCAGCTCGACCGCCATGGCGCGCTGCAAAAGATCGACCGTGACGATCAACCGCAACCGGTCTGGTTCGCGCAGCAGCGTGCCTTCGATGCCGCGGAGCGGCCCGCGTTCGACGCGCACACGGTCGCCAGCTTTCAGAAAGGGCCAGGGTCCGAGGCCCAGTCCCGAATCGGCAATCGCGCGGATGTCGGCGATCTGCTGATCCGCAATCGCGGCGGGTGCGCCCCCGAATCCGACCAGCGAGCGGACGCCGGGGGTGTTAACCACGCTTATGCGTTCGGCCAGTTTAAAGCGGCAAAGAACGTAGCCGGAGAAAAGTGGGAGCAGGATTTCTTTGGCTCGATCCGACCAGCGGCGGCGGGACCGATACCGCGGCACCAGCGTTTCCAGCTTTTTCCAGCGGAGCGCGGATTCGACGGCGCGTTCGTGCTGATGTTGGACGGTGATCGCGTACCACTGCAAAGTTTCGGTCATGGGCACCCGCCGGGACAGCGCTCACGCTAGGTGAGTCACATCCGGGTTTCTCACTTCGAGTCGCCGGGAGGAACTTGGAGACTCGAACTCTGGTGTGTGGCGGGAAGGAAACATCTCAGGCCGGGGAGGTGATTTCTCCAGGTCGAGGAGTGCAGAAATGGGTGACCACGGACAGGGGACAGCAAGAAGTGGCCAGTGGCTAGTGGCTAGTGGCCAGTGAACAAAAGGAGACAGAAGCCGACAGCCGACAGGGGACAGCGGACAGAGGACAGGCGGCAGGTGGCCCCGCTTGCGGGTTAAGAAAAAGACCACGTGGCCCACTAGCGCCAGATTTGATACCACTTGCGCGGCTCGGGGAGTAGTTGGGAGGCGCGCGCGTCGATCTCTTCACCGGTCAGCGTGGCGCGCGGATTGTTGACGAACAGTTCCTCGGCCGTCGCCTCGCCATATTCCTTCTTGATCCACGCGTAAGCATCGTCGAGGCGAGTGGTACGCCGCTCGCAATCGTGCGCGTCGCTGGCGATGAAGTGGACCAGGCGGCGATCCAGTAGCTCGCGCGAAAACTCGCGCGCCTTGCTGCCGAATAAACCGAGCAGGCTCTGCGAAGTGACTTGCACGCGCGCGCCCGCGCTAACCCATTCGGCGATGTTCTCGATGCGCTGGCGCAGCAAGCCATTGCGTTCCGGGTGGGTGATGACCGGGATCATGCCGGCTTCGAGCAAGCGCCCGAGAATGTCAGCGGTATTGCTGAAGACCAGCAGCTCCGAGAATTCGACCAGCAGATACCGGCCGTGGTTGAGGGTGTATTTGCGCGGATTGGCGATCGCGTCCTGGATGTTTTCGAAGCTGAGATGGAAGTCGCAACCGGAGAAGAGGCGCGGCGATCCGGCGAGGCGCTGGTTCAGATCGTCGAGGCGGATGGCGATGAGCTCGGGGTCAAATTTGTAATAGAGGTTCGCGTGCGGGGTCGCGATGAGGTCGGTGGTCCCGTGCTCGAACGCCATGCGGGCCATGGCGAGGGAGTCGTCCAGAGTTTCGGCACCGTCGTCCATGCCCCACAGGACGTGGCTGTGAATGTCGACCACGCTTTGATTTTAGCGTGCGGTGATGCTTAGCTTCCGTTTTCCCTTTCGTTCGTCCTTCCGTTTATTAAGGAGGCGCCTCCGCCGTGATTTTGTAACCCGCAACACAGCTGCGGCACCCGCTGTATCGACGCGGCGTTCGCCCACCAATCGTGACGTTTACCCAGCGTGGTCTCGAGAACTCTACCGGGCTTAGTGGTCTGGTATCCGATGGGGAATCCAAACTCTTGGCTTGAGGTTAGTACATGAAGTTTCGGGGGGCGGGGGTTGGGGAGTGGGACGTGGTTGACGGGGTGGGGGAAATTGATTGGGGGAGGGTTGTGATTGTGG
>DASYPO010000007.1:0-5672 GCA_036006545.1 Bryobacteraceae bacterium | reverse complement strand
CCTTTCACGCAGTTGAGGCAGCGCGCCAGAATTCGCGCAACGGTGGTTTTGCCGGTGCCGCGCTGGCCCGAAAAAATGTAGCCGTGGGCGATGCGCTGTTGCGAGATCGCGTTCTCGATGGTGGTCTTGACGTGTTCCTGCCCAATCAGCTCGCCAAACGTCTGGGGCCGATACTTGCGCGCGATGACCTGATACATGTGGGAGAGAGAACCGGAAACAAGTTCTAAAAACGCGCACAACGGAAAACGGCTCCTGTGCGCTTATGCCAAGCCCCGGGTGATCCGCGGCACACGGGTTAAACCGCTACCGTTGCTTCCTTCCGGACCTGGCGGGGTTCGCAGCCGCCCGTTGCACGAAGCCCGGAGCCTGACAACTTACTATGCTATCAGCTTCGCAAAGTGGGGCTGCCCGGACAGCCGAACTCGCCGGCTGAAGCCGACGCTGCGGGCTGAAGCCCGCGCCACATCGACTGCCGGCGCCCCCTGGGCAGGCCGGTATACTGGCCGGATGCGCCGCTGGATGCGAATTCCCGGGCTCGCGCTGCTGGTGCTGGTCCTGCTGGCGTTTCCTTACGGCCCGCTGTTTCCATGGTCGCCGGTGAAGCCCGGCTACGAGAAAACTGAGCTGACGCGGGCCGACGTTTACTCGTCGAAGGGTAAGCCGCTCGATCCGGCTTTTCGCCGCGTCGACGAATTCATCGTGCAAACGGAAAAGCTGCATCAGCTCGCGATGCCCAAGCGCATCACCGTGATCGCGTGCGCGAATTGGAGCGACTTCAAGCGTTTCATGCCGACTCTGGGTGCCGTGGGGGGCGCAACGCTCGCCACGGGAACGGCGCTTTACATCACGCCCAAGATCGCGGAGAACAATTTCGACACCAGCGAGTTTTTGCTGCACGAGTTGTCGCACGCATGCCTGTATCAGCACACTTCGATCTGGAACAGCCAGAAGATGAATCAGGCGGCATGGCTGCTGGAGGGACTGGCGGTGTTGAACGGCCGGCAGAAGGCGTATATAAGCGCCGCGGAGTTCAAGGAGCGTGCCAAGGTGACGGATCTGACGCGCGTGATCGGACCGGGTCTGAACGATTTGCCGCAGCCCGTCGACATGCGATTCAACTACGTCGCCTGGCGCTACTTTTTGGAGCATCTGCAATCCAGCCGCGGTCGCGATCGGTTTCAGGAGCTGCTGGTGGCGTTCCTGGACGACGCGGGCGCCGTGCATTCGGCGTTTCAGCGGATTTACGGCATGAGCGTTAACGACGCCGTGCGCGAGTTTCAACAGGAGCTGCGCCTAGGGGTGTGGACTCCGCGCTAGAAATCAAGCGGAGATCGCGATCCTTCGGCCGCGCGCGCTACTTGAGAACAGCCACCGGCACATTGAACGCTACCGTATTCACCACGCCCTTGCGCTGGAACTGCACCCACACGCGATACACGCCCTCGCGCGGAAAAATCATATTGAACTGGATCTGCTTGTAGCCTTCCGGATCAGTTACCAGGAAAGGGTGCTGGTGAATCATGTCGATCAGGTCCCAGCTTGCGGCCATCATGTGGCCCCAGGCGCCCAGATACTGCTCGATTCCGTCGTTCGGCTTAATGCGGAAAAACATCAGCGTTTTTTGACCTGAGATCGGCTGCTCCGGCTCCATCACCAGATCCACGTCGATATTCTCAGCATGCTTGGGTGACAAATCCGCCGCCGGTTTCGCCGTTTCCACCTTGAATCCCGCACCGGGAATCAGCAGACTGTTGGCCATCAACTGCGGCGTGCCGTCCTTGGGATAAAAATCGCTGAGCACGCGATAAAGGCCGGGCTTGGGAAAGGTGAATCGATACTGAAATGTCGAATCCGGCTGCCGCACCGGATGCTCATGCGCGAAGGTCGTCAGGTCCTGGCTGATGATGAACAGGTGAAAAAGTTTTTCGTGCACGATCTCGAAATCCCGCACCGGTTTGCCCTTGGGATCGTCGATGCGAAATGTCAGATCCACTGGTGCGCCAGCCTTGGGCGGGCGCGGCTTGGTCGAGATGCGCACCGGATACTCGTGTGGATCGGGAATTCCTGCGACCAGTTTCATTCCGCAGCGCGGGCACTTGCCCGGCTCCTTCGACCGTACGTCCGGGTCCATGGGGCACACGAATTCGACGTCGGGGCCTTCGGCCGCTGCCTGCACAGGCGGAGTTGGATCGGATGGCGGCGGTTGCTGCGCGATCAACACAGTCGCGATCAGCGCGATCAGGAAACGAAACATGACTTGTCATCCTTATTATCTCGCACGGCATAATAAGCAACGATGCAGCGTTTCAAGATTGCGGTGATCGCCGGCGACGGCGTCGGTCAGGAAGTAACTCCGGAGGCGATTCGCGTGCTCGATCTCGCCGCCGAGCGCGCGAACACGGTGTTCGAATACGACCATCACGATTGGGGCGCCGACTACTATCTGCACCATGGGCGCATGATGCCCGCCGACGCGTTGGATCGTTTGCGCGGAGCCGACGCGATACTGCTTGGTGCTGTCGGACACCCCGACATTCCCGATCACATCACACTGAACGGCCTGCTGTTGCCCATCCGCCGCGCTTTCGATCAGTACGCGAACGTTCGCCCGGCGGTCCTTTATCCGGGTGTTGAAGGCCCTCTGCGGTCCGGCGCGCCGATCGACATGGTCGTCGTCCGCGAAAATACTGAGGGCGAATATGCACAGGTGGGCGGCTTTCTTTATCACGGCCAGCCCGACGAGGTGGCGGTGCAGACCGCGGTCTTCACGCGCCGAGGAATCGAGCGGGTGGTGCGCCACGCCTTCGAACTGGCCGTTCGACGCAACGGAAAACGGCGCGTCGCATCCATCACGAAATCCAACGCGCAAGGCTTCGGAATGGTGCTGTGGGATCGAACCTTTCAGAAAGTCGCGGACGAATTTCCGGATATCGAAACTGAATCGCTGCTGGTCGACGCGGCGGCGATGAATTTCGTGCGGCGGCCGGAAAGCTTCGACGTCGTGGTGGGTTCCAACCTGTTCGGCGATATCCTTAGCGATCTTTCGGCGATCGTCACCGGCAGCATCGGCCTGGCACCCAGCGCAAATCTCGATCCGACGCGCCGACATCCGTCCATGTTCGAACCGGTGCATGGATCGGCGCCCGACATCGCGGGGCGGGGGATTGTGAATCCGCTGGCGGCGATTCTTTCGGCCGGCATGCTGCTCGATCACTTGGGTCTCGCCGGCGAAGGTCAGGCTGTGGAACGCGCTGTCGCCGCCGTTCTGGCCGACGGCAAAGCTCGCACGGCGGATTTGGGCGGCACCAGCTCGACGCACGAAGTTACGGACGCGGTTCTCGACCGGCTCCGTTCCTAGATCGCGCTCATAGTCACGCCAGCAGCGCCGATGAGCGCAATGTGGAGAAGCAACCTTACCTGACGCTGCGCGTCGCCCGCCAGGAATTCGTAATGGAAGCGTCGTACCTCCGCGGGTTGCTGCCGATTCACGACCTGGCGTCGTTAAACACGCCGCACGCCTGGCTGTTGGGTTTCACCGCGCTGGGCGGGCGCGATCTGCCGGTGGTGGATGTGCGCGCCAAGCTCGGGCTGGCGCCGGGAACGCATGGCCGCCAACCGTGCATCGTAGTTGTGGAAGCGGCGGTCGGACGGCTGGCCGGATTTGTGGCCGACCGCGTCTCCGAAATCGTAGAGCTACGAGAGCGCGATTTCCGCGGTGCCGTGGCCCGGATCAACGGTCGGGCGCGCCGCGTGCTCGATCCCGCCGCGATCCTGACGGAAGAGGACTACGCGGCGATCTGGTCGTCGGTTTGGTGAGGACTTGCCCATTTTGTCGAATCAGCCCACGTGATCGGTACGTTCGGTTGGGATAAGATTTGGACGGGAGTGTCCCAAATGCGTCTAGCGCTGGTGATTCTGGGTGGAGCACTCGCGGCGGCGGGTCAGGAAGATCATTCACAACATCAACACGCTGTTGCCGGGCTCGGCACCGTGAACTTTTCGACGTCGTGTAACGCGCGTGCGCAGACCTTAATGTCGCGCGGCGCAGCTCTGCTGCATTCGTTCGGGTACGAGGAAGCGCGCCTCACTTTTCTCGACGCCGCCAAGGCCGATCCGGCCTGCGGGATGGCGCATTGGGGTGTGGCCCGCACCTGGTATCACCCGATCTGGGCGCCTCCGTCGCCAGACGAATTGAAAAAAGGCTCTGCAGCTTTAGACCTGGCGATATCAACCGGTGCGAAGACCGAGCGCGAGCGCGATTACATCAATTCGCTGGCGGTGTTCTATAAGGATTGGCAGACGGTGGGTCACAGTACGCGCGTGAAGAATTATGAGCAAGCACTGGCCAGGGTCGCCGAACGCAATCGCGATGACGATGAGGCCGCGATTTTTCATGCGCTGCAATTGGTGGCGATCGGCTACCTCGATCCCACCGACAAGACCTACACGTGGCAGAAAAAGGGCGCAGAGATTCTCAATCGTCTGTTGCCGCAGCATCGGAACCACCCCGGCATCGCCCACTACATCATTCACAGTCTGGATTACCCGTCGACCGCCGAGATCGGTCTTCAAGCGGCGCGCGCGTACGCCAAGATCGCTCCGGATTCTTCGCACGCCCTGCACATGCCGTCGCACATTTTCACGCGGCTGGGGCTGTGGGATGACTCGATCCTCTCCAACACCGCTGCGGCGAAATCGGCCATCGCGCAAGCGCAGCGGCTGCACGGAGGAGGCGGTGCATTCGACCAGCTTCATGCCGTCGATTATCTGGTGTACGCCTATCTCCAGCAGGCCAAAGACAAGCGTGCGCGAGAGCTGATGACTGAGCTCGCGTCCCTCACCAAGCTGGACGAAAATCAGTTCGCGGCGGCTTACGCCTTCGCCGCCACTCCGGCGCGATGGGCGCTCGAACGGCACGATTGGAAAGCCGCCGTCGCACTGGAGATTCAACCTTCGTGGTTCCCGTGGAGCCGATTCCGCAACGTCGAAGCGCTGGTGCACTACGCGCGAGCTGTGGGCGCGGCTCGTGCCGGAGACGTCGCGACGGCGCGGCGCTCGGCTGCCGAGATCAGCGCGATCCGTAAAGCTCTGCCGGCGACCCCCGATTACGATTGGGCCGGCTCGATCGGCGCGCTAGAGGAAGGCGCCGCTGCGCTGATCACTTTCGCTGAAGGGAAGAAGGATGAGGGACTGCGGCAACTGCGTGCGGCTGCCTACCATGAAGATTCGGTCGACAAGCACCCGGTGACTCCCGGAGCATTGTTGCCGTTGCGCGAGATTCTCGCCGATCTGCTTTTCGAAGAGGGAACTGCGCGCGAAGCTCTCAAGGAATACCAAGCCGTTTTGAAAATCGCGCCGCGCCGGTTCAACGCGACCGCTGGCGCCGCCAAATCCGCCGCTAAGGCTGGGGATGCATCGGAAGCTCGCGCTTACGCGCTGCAGCTTATCGAAATTGCGAAAGACGCGGATTCGTCCCGGCCGGAGTTGACTTGGGCGCGCAGTTATCTGGCTGCGAGGTGACGACGCGCGAATCCAGGTCCGCTTTCATGAGTTACGAAATTCTCAAAGCGGGCCGTGATACATGTTGCTATAGTCGTACGGCGACTTAGGGTTTACCTTGATTTCGATATCGGTGAAATACTTGACGACCAGTTGTGCGGGGTAAGCACCGA
>DASYPO010000006.1:0-5023 GCA_036006545.1 Bryobacteraceae bacterium | reverse complement strand
CGACCTTCGAGTGGAATGTGCGGGTCTTGTCTTCCCCAGATATGCAATAGCTCGCCTTTGATATCGGCGGCCCGTCGAAGCGAATCGTCGTTCTTGCCCTGCCCCAGCGTGTGCGAATGCAAGTCAGTCGCATAGAAACACGCGGTGGCGAGCACGTCTGGGTAGAAAGCAGTTCGAAACGCCAAGTGGCCGCCCAAGCAAATCCCCAGTACCCCTAGACGCCCGGAGCAATCGTCGCGCGACTTCAAATGATCGAGCGCTGCGCGGCCGTCGCCGTCGTACGACGACAATTCCTTTGCGTACTTGTCGAAGTTGCCGCGATCGGCACCGGGGCCGTCGTATGCCAGTACCGTTCCGGCGGGTTCGAGCTCGTGATAGATCTCGGGCGCGGCGACCACGTAGCCGTGTCCGGCAAGAAATGCGCAGGAGCGATGAATCGGCGCGGTGATCTGGAATATCTCCGAGTAGAGAACGATGCCGGGATATTTTCCAGGGGCCGCGGGACGGAAAATGTGGATCCGCATCGGACCTTTGGCGGTGGGGACTTCGACGTACTCGGTGTCTTTGATGATCATGAATCGCTCCTCTACTTGGGTGCTTTGATGGGGCCCGCGAACTCGATGTAGTTGCCGTCAGGATCGGTGACGAACATGATTCGCGCGAGGCGTCCAAAGTCCGTGGGCGGCATGGCGATCTTCGCGCCGCGCCCGACCAGCCACGCATGCGTCTCATCGACATCCTTCACCATAAACGTGAAGTAACGAATTCCGGAGCCATCCTGCACCGCACCAGTCTTCACCGGCGTGGCGGCGGCGGCCTGCCAGAATTTGACGATCGACGCTCCCGACGCGAATGTGTACTTCACGCCTGCTTTGTTCGGCAGATCCTGCGGCGGCTGTTCTTCGAGCCCCAGGATGTTTGAGAAAAACGCGCGAGACTTCTGCGCATCGGCAACGGTCAGGCCAATCGCGACGGTCTGCAATAGGTTGGCGGGCGCGTCGGGCCGCAGCGTGACGACTTCGATGACGTTGCCGTCGGGGTCTGGGAGAAATCCATAAGATACGCCGGGACGAACGTCCTGAAGGGTCAGCTTGAGGCCGCGTTTCTCCGCCCGCTCGATCACGCCGTCGCGATCGGCGGTGTAAACGGTAATCAACCGGATGCCGATGGCGTCGCGGATCGGGCCTGCTGTCTTCGCTGGAGGCTTCTCGTAAATGAGGAGTTTGATGACGGTCGCGCCGGACTGGTAGCGAATCATCTGTCCGCCGGTCGGGAGCGGGAATGCCCCGGCTTCTTTCAGGCCGAGTACGCCACCGTAAAAATCTCTTGCCTTGGCGGCATCGGTGATGACGATACCGACGTCGAGTCCGGGTTTCGCGGTTTCAATGCCCGTCGCGAACATTAAACACATCAGCAGGATCAACATAGCTTCCTTAGTGAGGCGCTGCCTCAATTAGTTTCAAGACCCCGGGGGCGATCTGGATCAGGACATCGGCGCGACCGTTCGCGAGTTCGGCGATGCGTTCGAGGTAAACCGGCCGGTTCGCCGACATTTTGGTCCCGTCGCGGAACGCGTCCAGTGCTTCCAAGCCGGCCTTGCATAGATCGAGAACATCCGCTGCCACCTTCAGGTGCTCGAGCAACAACTTCTCTGACGTCAGGATCGGTAGGAGTCGTGGCACATTGTCGCGCGAAGCGGTCAACTGCCTCCGCACAAGCTGATCATCGGCAGTTGAATGAGTGGCTAGAAACCGGTCGACCGCCGCGTTAAAATCGCGCGCGACATCGCTTTCCGGCGGGATCGAATCCACCAGCCGATTCATCAGCATCGTACCGCCGAGCGATTTGTAGGGCTGCGATTCGTGACGCACGTAGCCTTTCACAGGTTCTAGAATGCTGGCGAAGTCCGCGAGCGGGGCGACGGGATGCGAGCCCGCCAGCCGCTTTAGCATGAATGCAAGCTGCGTGCGATGCTGCATGCCTTGCGTCTCGAGCCATGTGCTGACCGGTGCCAGGCGACGGTACATCGCGGCGACCTCATTCACTTCGGCCGGCGACCACAAACGCTCCGCGATCGCAGCCGTTCGCGGCCACAATTTCGCATCGATGTTTTCTTCGGTCGCGAGCTCTTCCCACATCGCCGCTTCGCCGCCCATCACCAGCTTCTGCTGCTCAGGGGTGAGATTGGCGGTTTCGCCTTTCAGCGGATCGACAACATAGTGTTTGCCGGCGGGCTCCATCAGATCGAGATAGTATCCAGCCGAGAGGATTCCGCTGTAGCCTTCGCGCGCTGCGTCAGCGAGTGATTTCTGCCCTTGCCAGCTCTGGATCACGATGTTCTTGGGCAAGTCCGGATACAGAATCTCATCCCAACCTTCCATGCGTTTGCCGTGCTTGGTGACGATGGCCATCACGCGCCGATTGAAATATGCCTGCAGAGTATTCAGGCTCGTGTATTTGTTCTTGCGCATGAACGCTTTGATCGCGAGGCTGCGCGACCATTCGCCCTTAGGCGCCACTTCATCCCCGCCGATATGGAAGTACGCGTCGGGAAAGAGAGCTGCCATCTCACCGATGAATCCATCGAGAAACGTGTAGGTGGTCTCACGCGTCGGGTCCATCGTCGCGGCGAACACGCCGGTTTTTTTAAGGACCCGATACGGACCCTTGCCGCTTGCGAGGTGCGGATAACCAACGAACCAACTGGTGGCATGGCCGGGGATATCGAATTCGGGAACGACGCGCACGCCGCGATCGCGCGCATAGGCGATTACGTCGCGCACCTGCGCCTGCGTGTAATACAAGCCCTCCGAACCCCTTCGATGGAGCAGCGGGAATTTCTTGCTCTCGATTCGAAAACCCTGGTCGTCAGAAAGGTGCCAGTGGAAAACGTTCATCTTCACCGCCGCGAGTCCGTCGATGGCGCGCTTCACCGCAGCGACCGACAGGAAGTGACGCGAAACGTCGAGCGACAACCCGCGCCAACCGAAGCGGGGGTGGTCGGTGATGTCGACGGCGGGGACGGAACTGTTGACGGAAAGCTGTAGAAATGTTTCGAGCCCACGAAGTGCTCCAAGGGGCTCGGCGGCGGTCAGCCGGACGTTCTGCGGAGTGACGATTAGACGATAGGACTCGTCGTCGCCGTATTTCTGGACGCCGGAGGTGGCCCCATCTACGACGATTGAGAAGATTGCCGGGTTCGCTGCGATTTGCTGCGGGACCTCGATCTTGGTTTGTTTCGCAAGTCGCGCGAGGAATCGGATGGTAGCGGAGCGAACGCGCGGATCGTCGGCGCCCGCACCCGTCGCGCTCACAGTGAGCTTGGTATCGACTGCGAAGTGCCCTATACCGCGAACGATCTTCGCGGGCCACGGCATCAGTGGCAGATCCATCTGCGCCGCTAGCGGAAGGACCGTGATCAACAGCAGGCGGGGTACGCCGAACCTAAACATCAAAGATTTCCATCGCCTGATTCAGGCTCTGGATCGCATCTCTTCCCTGCCGAGGCCGGTACTCGTGCGCTACATAGCCGGTGAATCCCAGGTCGGCGATGGTCTTCGCGACAAAGCGATAGTTGAGCTCCTGCGTGTCGTCGATTTCATTGCGGCCCGGATTCCCGCCGGTATGGAAGTGACCGATCCACTGGAAGTTATCTTTGATGGTGCGGCAGATGTCGCCTTCCATGATCTGCAGGTGATAGATATCGTAGAGCAGCTTCACGCGCGGTGAACCGACGCGCTTGCACACGTCCGCGCCCCACGCAGTGTGATCGCACATGTAATCTTTGTGATCCACCTTGCTGTTGAGAAGCTCCATGCAAACGTTGACGCCCTTATCCTCGGCATGTGCCTTGACCTTGTTCAGGAACAGGACGCAATTGTCGGCACCTTCGGTATCCGACATGCCGCGTCGATTGCCAGAGAAGGTGATGATGTTGGGCACGCCGTTGGCCGCCGATTCGTCGATTGCCGCGTGCATCGCCTTTTCGAGACGCTCGTGATTTTCCTTGCGGTTTAGCGCGTCGGGAATCGTGCCGCCGGGGCCGGGCGGATACATGGTCGGGATCAGACCATACTTTTTGAGCGTGGGCCAATCCTGCGGCCCTCGCAGGTCGAAGCCCACACAGCCTTGCCGCGCCGCCTCCTTGCACATGTCTTCAAACGACATCCCGCGCGCGAAAACCCCGGAGGTGACGCATTGTTTCAGTCGTCCCTTGCGCTGGATCTTGGGCGCCTGGGCGGAAGCCAGTTGCGCAGCGGCGAACGGAGCCGCGGCGAGAGCGGGAAACAATTCTCGGCGTCGCATGGGTTCTATGGTAATTCAGGCATCGCCTTTTCGGGAGATGACTGGAGGCGGTGACAGCCTTCGCTGAATTGCTATCTTGAACTGCCCTCGCTGCTTACGAAGTTCTTACAGGCGTGACGCTTGGTTCGGGCCCTTACACTCGGAGCGTGCATTCTAAACTGGCCCCCGATTTCAACACTCCCCTGCAGGAGCTTGCCGCCGCTCTGCTGCATCATCCCATCTGGATGGCCGCTCCCGGCGAAACCGACGCTCACTTTTTTCTCACATGGCAGGGTGTCTCCATGGGTTTGCAAAGCGCGATGCGACACTGGATTCCCGAGCTCGCCTATCGCGACATCGCCCGCTTTGAGGATCGCGACGCTGCGCGCACCATGATCGTCTATGAGGCTTGCCGTCCCAGCTTCGGCCGCCCTCGCACGGAGTTCACCTACGACGTCGCCGATTCGATCACCGTCGAAGCGGCTTTGCGGATGACCGGGCATGCGACACAACGGGTGCTGGCCCGTATTGAAAAACGTTTGGATGAAGCAGACCGCCGCGACCTGGCGCGCCGCTATTCGCCGGTTTGGAACCAAGATATGATCGCGGCGGTGCGGCGACGGCCGCGCGGGTTCCTGGCGCTGATCGGAAAAGAGGCGCGAGTGATTGACGCGGTGATCCATCTGGGAGCGTCACGGACTCCGGCGGCCTCAAAAAGAATTGCGAAATCTATTAACTC
>DASYPO010000005.1:0-3152 GCA_036006545.1 Bryobacteraceae bacterium | reverse complement strand
ACGGCCCCTCCAGCATGTGGCGATATGCGCCCGTGCTGCCCGTCTCGAAGCCCGCGGCGATGACCACGCTCGGCGAGGGCATGACGCCGTTGATCGAAACGCGCAGGCTCGGCAAGCGCTTGGGCGCGCGCGATCTATGGGTGAAGGACGAAGGCGTCAATCCTACTGGATCGTTCAAGGCTCGCGGTCTTTCCTGCGCGATTTCGATGTGTGTCGAGCTGGGGCTCACCAAGGTTGCGATTCCGTCCGCTGGAAACGCTGCCGGTGCGATGGCAGCGTATGCCGCTGCGGCAGGAATCGAAGCGCATATTTTCATGCCGCGCGATGTGCCCCAATCGAATTACATCGAGTGCTGCGCGGCGGGCGCGAAGGTAACTCTGGTCGATGGACTGATCAGCGATTGCGGAAAGATCGTCGCCTCGCGCAAGGACG
Source organism: Bryobacteraceae bacterium (assembly GCA_036006545.1). Lineage (GTDB taxonomy): Bacteria > Acidobacteriota > Terriglobia > Bryobacterales > Bryobacteraceae > Palsa-187. The sequence goes on along the minus strand of DASYPO010000005.1, from coordinate 2,720 downwards.
CCGAGGGTTGGTTCGACGTTTCAACGCTCAAGGAGCCGTATCGCATCGAAGGCAAGAAAACCATGGGATACGAGCTGGCCGAACAGTTCCGCTGGCAGCTTCCCGACGTGATTTTCTACCCGTGCGGCGGGGGCGTCGGCCTGATCGGCATGTGGAAAGCGTTCGCGGAAATGGAAGCGCTCGGCTGGATCGGAGCCCAGCGCCCGAAAATGATCGCGGTGCAAGCCGAGGGCTGCGCGCCCATCGTACGCGCGTTCGAGGAAGGGAAGTCGAGCAGTGAATTCTTCGAGCACGCGCAAACGGTTGCGAGCGGCCTGCGCGTTCCAAAGGCGCTCGGTGATTTTCTGGTGCTCGACGCCGTCCGTCGTAGCGCCGGCACCGCCATCGCGGTGAGCGACGACGAAATGATCAGCGCCGCGATCGAGCTCGCGAGTGACGAAGGAATTTTCGCTGCGCCCGAAGGTGGCGCGTGTGTGGCGGCCTTGAAGAAGCTGCTCGCGACTGGATTCCTCAAACCCGAGGAGCGAATCGTGATCTACAACACCGGCTCCGGCTTGAAATATCTGGAAGCCTATTCCGCCCGCTTCCCCCGCTGACTCGGCGTCGTGGCGCGGGCTTGAGCCCGCAGCGTCGGCTTCAGCCGGCGTCCCCAGTTTGACTTGTGAGGCGATCTTTTCTTAACCCGCGCGCGGAGTCGCCTGCCATTCAAACTCCCCGCCGATTCCCCCACAAATCAATGTGCAGCCGCGGGCTGTACCGAAACCCTTCGGTCTTGCAAACGTCCACGATCCACCCCCCGCGCTCGCGCAAGGCTTCCGTGGTAATTCCCTCGGGCATCAGCAGCACCCGATCCCGCGCGGAGCCGATAGCGCTACAAATCGCCTTCAGCTCCTCCAAGTCGTCAGGTTCAGAAACCACAAACTTCAATTGATACTCATAATCGCGAATCAACCGCCGCAGCACCACCGGCTGGAATCGCAAGCGCGCATGCTGCACCGCCCAGCGTCCGCCGTCGCGTTCCCGCGGAGTCGAATTCGCGAGCTTGGGACTGATACTCATCAGGTCGCACTCGACTGGCTGATCGACCGTCCCCGCCGTCTCGATCGTGATATGCAAGCCGAGTTGCTTTAGCGCGCGCGTCAGCTCGACGACCTCGGGAAACAGCATCGGCTCACCGCCGGTTACGACCACGTGCTGCGCGCCCGATTCCTCGACGCGCGCCAGAATCGCCGGGATCGTCATCTCCTCGCCCTGCGGCTCCCACGACGTGTGCGGCGTGTCGCACCAGGTGCAGCGCAGGTTGCATCCCGTCAAGCGCACGAACACGCTCGGAACTCCCGCCAGCATTCCCTCGCCTTGAATCGAATGAAAAATCTCGCTGATTTTCACGATCGGTACACCAGCGGATCCCTCACGCCCGCCTCCTCAAAACCCTTGCGGCGCAGTTGACAGGAGTCGCACGCCCCGCAGGCCCGCCCCTCCCGATCGGGATCATAGCAACTATGCGTGAGCGCGAAATCGACACCCACGTCTGCACCCAGCCGCACGATCTCGGCCTTCGATAACCGCAGCAGCGGCGCATGAATGTGAATACGCGTCGCGCCCTCGACGCCAGCGCGCGTCGCCAGATTCGCCATGCGCTCGAATGCTTCCAGATACTCGGGGCGGCAATCCGGATAACCCGAATAATCAAGCGCATTGACGCCGATGAAAATATGGGAGCACTCCAGCACTTCCGACCATGCCACTGCGAACGACAGAAAAATCGTATTGCGCGCCGGCACATAAGTGATCGGAATGCCGTGCGACATTTCTTCCGCGCCGCGACCTTTCGGAACTGCTAGATCGGCCGTCAACGCACTTCCACCAAAAGCGCGTAGATCGATTTTCGCGGTGCGATGTTCGCGAACGTCAAAATGGCGGGCGACTCGCGCAGCAGCCTCCAACTCCACGCGATGCCGCTGGCCGTAGTCGAACGACAGCGCGTAGCACTCGAAACCGTCGCGGCGTGCGACGCCCAGGCAGGTGGAGGAATCCAGGCCACCGCTCAACAGGCAGACGGCTTTCATTCGCAAGGTGTGCGGCTACTCACGCGCGCGCCGGGCGATCCTTCGGCAGCAGCAACGCCACGAAGTAACCGATCAAAGGCAGCATCGTCAGGCAGCTCATCGCGACGTGCATCGTTACGCGATCCGACGCCCAGCCGAGCAGTGGAATAAACATCAGTCCCGCCAAGCCCCAAGCGAAGCCCATCATCAGCGAACTCACCGTGCCCGCCTGCGTCGGTGCGATTTCCTGGGCCATCACCACGTTCACCGGCACCGTGAACAACAGAATTAATCCGCTGAGCGCCAAGCCGACCATCGACCACAGCCCGGTCGTGAAGAAGAACAGCGCCAGACACGGAACGGCTCCGATCATCGATACCAGTATGGTGCGCTTGCCACCAAAACGATCCTGTAAATGGCCGCCCGCGAATCCCCCCAGCGCCCCGCCCATTTGATAGATCAGCAGCCCGCCGGCCGCGGCCGCGATTGAATATCCGCGTTCGCGATGCAGGTATAGCGGCAGGAATTGTCCGAACACGATTTGCACCGCCGACCGCAGCACCACCGTCACATGCAGCACGAACAGCGGCTTCCAGACCGCGCGTAGCGGCGCCAGGTCGAACTTTTGTCGCGGCGCGTTTTCAAGATGCGCCGGCTGCCGCAGGCAGAAGA
>DASYPO010000004.1:0-21993 GCA_036006545.1 Bryobacteraceae bacterium | reverse complement strand
TGCTCGGCGGAACCAGTCTTTACTTTCGCGACCTGGACGGCCACCTGATCGAGCTGATCACGCCGGGCTGCTGGCCCGTCTACTAGCATGCGAACGCGCACGCTGGTTCTCCGCAATCTTTCCTATTATTGGCGGACGAATCTCGCGGTGGTCCTCGGCGTCGCGACCGCAGTCGCAGTTCTTTCGGGCGCATTGCTGGTCGGCGATTCGGTGCGCGCGAGCCTACGCGATCTGGTGCTCCAGCGGCTCGGCAAGACGGAAGCGGTCGCAACTAGCGCGCAGTTCTTTCGCGAACAGCTTGCGACGGACGTTCCGGATTCGGTTCCGATAATCGTACTCCAGGGCATCGTCACGCACGAGAAAGACGGACGTCGTGCCGCGGGACTCTCGATTTACGGAATCGACGAGCGCTTCTGGAAGTTTCACGGTGTCGCTGCGCCGGAAGCCGCCGATCGCGAAGCTCTGCCGAGTGCCGCACTCGCTCGCGAGCTGGGTGCAAGTCCGGGAGACACATTGTTGGTTCGCGTCGAGAAGCCGTCGGCAATTCCGCTCGAATCGATGCACGGCAAAAAGGAAGACACGGGCCGGACCATACGGTTTAACAGCGCTGCGCCCTTGTCGGCCGTTCAAATGGGCGAGTTCTCGCTGAAGCCGTCGCAGGGCGACGTGAGCGCGATCTTCGTTCCGCTACGCCGCTTGCAGCGCGACCTGCTGCAGCGCGAGGGGATGCCGCCGCGGCGCGTGAACACGTTGCTGCTAGCGAAGGCGCTGTTCCCGAAAGACAAAGTCACGCTCGAGGATTTGGGAATCAAGGTGCGTCCGCTCGAGGATCGCAATGCGCTCTCGATCGAAAGCGAAAGCGCGGTGATCAGCGACGCGCTGGCGCAGAAAATCACGTCGGTCGCGGGCAAAACCCAGCCGATCCTGAGCTACCTCGCGAACTCGATTCGCATCGGCGACAAGCAGGTGCCGTATTCGCTGGTGACGGCAATCGGCACCGATCAACCAGATGAGGTGATTCGTCTGACTGAATGGGCGGCACAGGATCTGGGCGCAAAGGTCGGCGACGCGGTGGAGCTGGAGTACTTCTATTGGGAGCCGTCCGGCAGCCTGGTGACAAGAAAAGCTCAGTTCAAGCTGGCCAGCGTGCTGCCGATGACGGGGATCGCCGTCGATCGCGATTTCACGCCGGAATATCCGGGCATCACGCAGGCGGATTCGATCGCGGGTTGGGACCCGCCGTTTCCGGTCGACTTGAAACGCGTGCGGCCGCGCGACGAAGAGTATTGGAAGAAATACCGCACCGCGCCGAAGGCGTTTCTCTCGCTCGCCGCCGGGCAGAAGTTGTGGGGTTCGCGCTTCGGAAAGCTCACGTCGATTCGTGTGGAGGGTACCAGCGATGTCGCAGCGTTCTCGAAGAAGCTACGCGACGCGATCGATCCCGAACAAGCCGGCATGACCATCGCGACGCCTCGGGCGCAGGGCTTGGACGCCGCGCGCGGGTCCACCGATTTCGGCGAGTACTTCACTTACTTCAGCTTCTTTCTTGTGGTCTCGGCGCTGCTACTCGCGGGGTTGTTCTTCCAGTTGGGAATCGAGCAGCGGTTACGCGAGATCGGCGCGTTGCGCGCGGTGGGATTCGCGGCTAAGAAAGTTCGGCGCATGTTCGTCGCCGAGGGCGCGATGCTATCGCTGATCGGCGCGATCGTCGGAACCGTGGGTGCGGTGCTCTACGCAGCGTTCCTTCTATATGGATTGAAGACCTGGTGGCGTGGCGCGGTGGGGACGGACTTACTTGCACTGCACATTTCCGCACAATCGCTGGCGGGTGGCGCGATGGGAGGAATGACCGTCGCGTGGTTGTGCGTGTTGCTCACGCTGCGAAGCCTGCGGAAGAGCACACCGCGCGATTTGCTGTCGGGACAGCGCGGGGTTTCGGCTGAGCCGCATCGCGAAACCCGCCGATTGCGGGTCGTGGCGCTCGTCGCCGCGATCGGCGGAGTCGCGATGGTCGGTGCGTCGTTCGCGCACAAAGTTCCCGAATCGGCGGGATTCTTCGGCGCCGGATCGTTGTTGCTGATCGCCTCGATCAGTTTCGAATGGTCGCGCCTGCGAAGGCCGTCAAGCGATGTAGCGACCGTTGCGGGACTGGGTGTGCGCAACGCGGGACATCGTCCGGGACGAAGCGTATTGTCGATCGCACTGATTGCGTCCGCGGTGTTTCTCGTAATCGCGCTGGATGCATTTCGACGGCCCGCTGTTTCGGCGACCGATCCAAAATCAGGCGCGGGCGGATTTCCACTGATGGCCGAATCGCAATTACCTTTGCTGTGGGATCCGAACACGGCCAGCGGCCGAGAGAATCTCAACATCGCTGCAGTCTCCGGCGTTAAGTTTTATCCGTTCCGGCTGCGGCCCGGGGAGGATTCGAGTTGCCTGAATCTCTACGAACCACGCAGCCCGCGCGTGTTAGGCGCGCGCCGCGATTTCGTCGCCCTGGGACGTTTCTCGTTCACGACAACCTTGGCGGAGAGCGATGAGGAGAAGAAAAACCCGTGGCTGCTGCTGGAGCGCGCCGCGAATCCCATGTCGGAGACCGGCGCGATCCCGGCGATCGCTGACGCGAATTCGATCACATACGTGCTTCACAAGAAAGTCGGCGACACGTTCACGATCGACGCCGGCACGGGCCGTGAAGTGAAGTTGCGCTTGGTAGCCGCGCTCGACGACAGCATTCTGCAAAGCGAAATCGTCATCTCGGAAGAGAATTTCGTGCGCGCGTTTCCGGCGGAGCAGGGTTTTCGATTCTTCCTCATGGACGCGCCGGTTTCGGCGACTGCGCCGCTGGAGCAAGCGCTATCGGATTACGGGTTCGACGCGACGTCGACGCCGGAAAAGCTCGCGGCATTCCATCGTGTCGAGAATACCTACCTCTCGACGTTCCAAGCGCTGGGCGGACTCGGATTGCTACTGGGCACACTTGGACTGGGCGCCGTGCTCGCGCGCAACGTGATCGAGCGGCGTAAAGAACTGGCTCTGCTGCGCGCGGTGGGCTATCGACCCGAGCACTTGCGCAAGATTGTCATCGCGGAAAATGTGTACCTGCTGGCTGCGGGAATCGTGATCGGTACGGTTTGCGCTTTGGTCGCAATCGCTCCGGCATTTCTATCGCGCGGCGGACATTTACCGAATCCATCGCTCGCGCTGTTGCTGCTGGCGGTTCCAGTGGCGGGATTGATCGCGTCGCTGGGCGCAGTGCGCAGTGTGGTTCGCGCACCTCTTCTCGAAACACTGCGTTCCGAGTAGCCTCCGGCTACTTTGGGTGGCGCGCCCATCGATGAAGGTTGCGCCGGCGATCTGGCGGTGGGGAGTTTGAGGCAGGTTGCGGAAGTAACGTCTGATATTCTGACTGTTGAATCCCCACGTACCTCATGAGTGAAACTGCCATCACCGAAGCCAAACAACGCCTGGACGCGCATGTTCGCGAGATCGTCCAATGGCATTTCAATCCCGAAACCGGATGTCCCTTCTGGCTGGAGTACGCGAAGGATTTGAGCTGGGACCCACGGCGCGAAATCCAGAAGTTCGAAGACCTCCGCAAATTTCCGCTGTTTCAAGACGAGTGGCTGCGCGGCGGGCCGGTGCGGCGTTGGGTTCCGAAGGGGCTTGCCGACAAACCGGCGTTCGTGTTCGAAACCGGCGGCACCACGGGCGTTCCGAAGAGCCGCGTGCAGATGGAAGATTTCCGCACCGACTACGAGATGTTCAGCGACACGCTGCCGGAGAAGTATTTCCCGAAGGGATCGAATTGGCTGATGCTGGGTCCGTCGGGGCCGCGGCGTTTGCGCCTCGCCGTCGAGCATTTGTGCCAGCATCGCGGCGGCGTATGCTTTTGCGTCGACCTCGATCCTCGCTGGGTGATCAAGCTGATCAAGCGCGGCGCGATGGAGGAATTGGAGCGCTACAAGGCGCACGTGATCGATCAGGCGATCACGGTGTTGAGCGCGGGTCACGACGTGCGCTGCATGTTCACCACGCCGAAGCTGCTTGAAGCGCTGGCGGAGGAACTGGAGAATCGCGGCAGCAGCATGAAGCAGACCGGCATCACCGGAATCTTCGCGGGCGGCACGGAGTTCACGCCGCAGTACACGCGCTTCGCAATCGAAGAAATGCTGGGCGAAGGGATTTACCTGACGCCGACGTATGGGAACACTTTGATGGGGCTGGCGTGTTCAAAACCAGTGGGCCCGCACGACGGTTATAAGATCGCCTACTACGCGCCGCAGCCGCGCGCGGTGATCGAAGTGGTCGCGTTCGACGACGTGAATAAGGTGGTCGAGTACGGTGCGACGGGTCGCGTGAAATTGACCACGCTGACGCGCGAGACGTTTATCCCGGGCTTTCTCGAACGCGACGAATGCGAACGCGAGCGTCCCTTCGGCCGCTATCCGTGGGACGGTGTGAGCGGCGTGCGTCCGTTCAGCAAGCTGGCGGGCGGGACCACGGTAGGAGTTTACTAACGACATGTTGAAGCTGCCGATTCTTCGCTGGGGGAAACCGTACACCAGTCTCGACTTGGATCACGTGAAGCATTTCCTCACCGGCGAGGCGCTCGCCGAAGTGAGCCAGGCCAACACGGGATTGCTGGGCCGCGATTTGCGCGAGGCGCATCGCGCGCGAGAAATTCTGACCGGCATTCCGATCAGCGAGCTGGTGAACATCATGAAGCGCGCCGCGGATTTGTACTTGAGCGGCACGCTACCGATGGGCGACGGCGTTCAGTCGCCGGACGATTTCGCGCGGCAGCAATCGGCGTCGACGGGTTTGCCGGTGCACATGTGCAAGGCCAATATGTCGAAGAATCATTTCGTGTTGTCCAACATGGATCAGATTCTTTCGGCGCTCACGCGTGGCCTGGATCCGAATATTCTGACGCGCGGGTTCGGAGTGGAATCGCGCGGCGTGATCGTCAGTTACCAGGCTCAAGCACCCGTATTAGGCTTGGTCCTGCCTTCGAATTCACCGGGCGTGCATACGCTGTGGCTGCCGGTGATTCCGATGCAGGTCGGCTTGGTGCTGAAGCCGGGCCCACAGGAACCGTGGACGCCGTATCGCATGGCGGCGGCGTTTTTCGAAGCGGGGATTCCGCGCGAGACCATTTCGGTTTACCCCGGCGGCGCGGATGTTGGAGCGGAAGTTGTGCGTCGCTGCGGGCGGTCGATGATCTTCGGCGGGACGGCGACGGTAGAACGGTATCGCGGCGATCCGCGGGTGCAGGTGCACGGCCCCGGCTTTTCGAAAATCATCCTCGGCGACGACGTTGTCGACCACTGGGAGAAGTATCTGGACATCATGGCGGACAGCGTTTACGCCAATAGCGGGCGCGGCTGCATCAACTGCTCGGGAATTTGGGCGTCGCGTCACACCAAGGAAATCGCGCAAGCTTTGGCCGAGAAGATCGGACCGATCGTGCCGAAACCGCCGGACGATCCCGAGTCGAGTCTGGCCGCGTTCACCGTGCCGGGCGCGGCGAAGGCGATCTGGGGCGTGATCGAAACGCAGCTCAACGAATCCGGCGTGGAGAATGTGACGGCGAAGTTCGGGTCGCGCTTCGTCGAGAAGGAGCGCTGCGGATATTTGCGTCCCACCGTGATTCACTGCGATTCGCCGGACCGAGCTTTGGCGAACACGGAGTTCATGTATCCGTTCGTGAGCGTCGTGAAATGCCCGCAGGAGCAGATGTTGGCGAAGATCGGACCGACGCTGGTGTGCAGCGCGGTTACCAATGACGCGCAGTTCCAGCGGGCGCTGCTGGATGCACAGCACATCGACCGGCTCAACATCGGCGCGATTCCGACTTTCAAATTGGATTGGTTGCAGCCGCACGAAGGCAACATCGTCGAGTTTCTGTTCCGGCCGCGGGCGTTTCAGACGGCGCTGGATCAGGTGGCGGTGTAAGCAAATCCCCGCCGATTGCATTAAAATGTTGGTCCGAAGGAGAAAGACCAGCATGAACAGCACCCGGCGAGCTTTTTTGGGAGCAGCAGGCACAGCGGCAATCGCGGCTTCGGCCGCATCGCGCGGTTCAAAAACTCCCGTTTCCACGGAAAAATGCCTGTTCTGGATCGCGGCGTGCACGCCCTGCGATCGGAGTTTCAAGTTCGACGACCAGATCTACAAGGACATGCTGGCCTACTTCAAGGACCAGGGCGCCGACGGAATCGTGGTGCTGGGGACCACTGGCGAGTATCCGTCGTTCTCGACCGCGGAGCGAAAGAAGGTCGCCGAAGCCGCGTTTAAGCATCGCAACGGGCTGAACATTATCGTGTCGTCGGGCACGTCGAATTTTCCGGAGACGATCGAGCTTTCGCAGCACGCCGCGTCGAACGGCGCCGACAGTCTGCTGGTGATCCCGCCGTTCTATTACAAGAATCCCCCGCTCGAAGGCTTGACGAAATATTACTCGCTGCTCTTCGATCAGGTAAAAATTCCGATCAACCTGTATCACATCCCGGGCACCAGCGGCGTTCCGATCACGATCGAGCTGATGCACAGCCTCGAGAAGTATCCGCATCTGTCGGGCATCAAGGATTCAACCGGCAATGCGGAAGGATACCTGAAGTTCGTCAAGGAATTTCCGAAGCTGAACATGCGCTCGGGTACCGGGAACAACCTGCCGGTCGCACTGGACAACGGCATGGGCGCGATTCTCGCGGAAGGGAATTTGTTCACGCGGAAAATCGCGGATGTGTTCGCTGCCAAGCGCGCTGGTAAGAGTTACGAAGAGCCGCTGGCGAAGTTGCGAGCCGCTCAACAGATCCTGCGCCCGGCGGGAACTGGCAGCTACGGTCCAATGAAATATGCGCTCAGTTTGTTGATGGGCACGCGACAGTTCTATCAGCGGCCTCCGAATGTCGACGTGACCGAAGAGCAGAAACTCAAGATCAAAGAAGCCCTCGATCAGATAAAGAAGATGTAATTCGAGATAAACATGACTACATTTACCGTGCGGATCGCCACGTTTGCGATCACCGCTGTTGTCGCTCTGGGACAGTTCAAACCAAAAGAGGGCGAATGGGCAAGTTACACGGCGGACACGTGGGGCTCGCGCTACCGGCCGCTGGATCAGATCAACGCGTCGAATTTCAGCAAACTTGAAGTCGCTTGGCGCTTCAAGACCGATAGCCTGGGTAATCGGCCCGAGTTCAAGCTGGAGGGTACACCGTTGATGGTGAATGGTGTCCTTTACACGACGGCCGGTTCGCGACGCGCGGCGATCGCACTCGATGCGGCAACAGGGGAGCTGTTGTGGGTCCACGGGGAACGCGAGGGAGAGCGCGGCGCAGCGGCTCCGCGGCAGCTATCAGGTCGAGGCCTCGCGTACTGGTCGGACGGAAAGGAAGAACGGATCCTTTACGTCACGCCCGGGTATCGTTTGATCTGCCTGAACGCGAAGAACGGTCAGATAGTGACCACGTTTGGGAAGAACGGCGTGGTCGATCTGAAGCTTGAAATCGATCAGCAGATCTTGCCGGACATTACCACCGGAGAAATCGGTTTGCAATCGGCACCGGTTGTCGCGAAAGACACAATCATTATCGGCGCAGCGTTCCGCGAAGGATTCACGCCAAAAAGCAAGCGGAATAACAAAGGATATGTCCGAGGATTCGACGTTCGAACAGGAAAACGTCTGTGGATTTTCCACACAATCCCGACTGCGAATGAGCCTGGCCGTGACACGTGGCTGAACGGATCGGCCGAATATTCGGGCAACACCGGCGTGTGGACGCAAATCAGCGTCGACGAGCAGCTCGGCCTGGTGTATCTGCCAGTCGAGACGCCCACCAGCGATTATTACGGCGGGCATCGCCCCGGCAACAATCTGTATTCGGAAAGCCTGGTGTGTGTCGATCTAAAGACCGGCGTGAAGAAGTGGCACTACCAGGTGGTGCATCACCCGCTGTGGGACATGGACATTTCGTCGGCGCCGATCATCGCGGACGTCACCGTGAACGGCCAGCCGCGCAAGGTGGTCGCGCAACCATCGAAGCAGGGATTCCTGTACGTGTTCGATCGCATCACCGGCAAGCCTATTTGGGATTTCGAGGAGCGCGCCGTTGAAAAAGGTACCGTGCCTGGTGAATGGTATTCCGCCACGCAGCCGTTTCCGAGCAAGCCGCCGAGCTACAGCCGCAATGGAATCTCGATCAACGACCTGATCGATTTTACGCCGGCGATGCGCGAAGAAGCGGTGAAGCTGATTTCGAAATACAAGATCGGTCCGGTGTTCACGCCGCCGGTGGAGAGCAAGATCGACGGTCCGCTCGCGACGCTGACTCTAGGCACTGCGAGCGGCGGCACGAACTGGCCGGGCGCGTCCTACGATCCCGATAATCACAACGTCATCGCTTATGCATGCAACGCCTGCGTCACGGCGATTGGACTGGTCCGCCCACCGAAGGAAATGTCGGATATGGATTTCGTGCACGGCACCGCTGGTCGCGAGGTTCGCATGGTAACGGGTCCGGGCGAGAACGCGGGCGCCGATGCCCCCATGCCGACGCGCGCACCTGCAGCGGCTCCCAGTGGTGCGGCTCCTGGTGGTCGAGCGGGGGGAGGTGGCGGAGGTGGAGCGCTCAATGTGCAGGGCCTGCCGCTGATCAAGCCGCCATACGGAACCATTTCGGCGATCAATCTGGATCGCGGCGAAATCGCGTGGCAGATCGCGCACGGCGAAACCCCGGACGTGGTTCGCAATCACGCCGCGCTGAAGGGCATGAACATCCCGCGCACGGGCCAGACCGGTTACAATGTTGGGACGCTGATCACCAAGTCGCTTGTGATAGCGGGTGAGGGGCAACTCACCAACCTCCCTGAACGCGGCCGCGGCGCCATGCTTCGCGCCTACGACAAAACTAATGGCAAGGAAGTGGGTGCGGTATTGATGCCGGCGCCGGAAACTGGATCGCCGATGACTTATATGTGGAAAGGCAAACAATACATCGTGATCGCCGTGAGCGGCGGCGCTTATTCGGGAGAGTACCTTGCGTTTACACTTCCGGAGACCGACGAAAAGCCCGCGTCGGCGCCGGCAACAGGACGCCAGCGACGCTGATGCGAGTCGCGACGATTGCGGCGGGGCTGATGCTGGCGGTGTGCGCAGCGCAAATCGTGTCGCGCGCGGAAGAGTCAACGCGATCCGTATGGGACGGCGTCTATACCGCCGAGCAAGCGAAACGCGGCCAGCCGTTGTACGTGAAGTCCTGCGGGTCGTGTCACGCGGGAGATTTGAGCGGAGGCGAATCGGCGCCGCCGTTGGCTGGTGGAGAGTTCATGTCCAACTGGAACGGGCTGACCGCGGGCGAGCTGTTCGAGCGGATTCGCATCACCATGCCCGCGGATAAGCCTGGAAAGCTGAGTCGTGAAGTAAACGCCGACATTCTGGCGTACATGTTGGAAGCGAATCGATTCCCGGCGGGCGCGGTGGAGTTGCCGCGCGCCACGGAATTGCTGAAGCAGATCAAGATTGAGGCGACCAAGCCGGAATCAAAGAAGTGAGGTAAGTGTGGAATTCTCCAGACGCGACCTGTTGATGGGTTCACTGAGCTTCGCGACGCTGGCGGAGATCGCCGAAGCGCAGGAGCATGCGCACACGGCGGCATCGTCGAACGGCAAGCCGGTGTTCGCGTACCTGGATGCGGAGACCGCGAAAGAGATTGAAGCGCTGACCAGTTGCATCATTCCTTCAGACGACACGCCGGGCGCGAAAGAAGCTGGGGTCGTGTACTTCATTGATCGCGCGCTTGCGACCTTCGATGAGCCGCGGCGCGGCGTCTATCGCGACGGACTCGCGGACCTACAGGCGCGACGCAAGTCCATGTTCCCGTTGTCGACGAGCATCGCCTCGTTGGCACCAGCGCGGCAGACGGAGCTGCTGCGTACCATCGAGCGCACCGATTTCTTCCAATTGGTCCGCACGCACACTTTGTATGGATTCCTGGGCGATCCGAGCTACGGCGGGAATCGCAACGGCGTGGGGTGGAAAGTGGTCGGGTTTGATCACAAAATGCAGCACCAACCGCCGTTCGGATTCTATGACGCCGAAATCAAGCGCGGGACCAAATAATGCAGGCCAAATACACGCCTTCGGAGACAGTCGATTTCATCGTGATCGGGTCGGGCGCGGCTGGCGGTGCGGTCGCGAAGGAGCTTTCCGTCGCGGGCTATCGTGTGGTGGTGCTGGAGCAGGGGCCGTACCTCAAGGAGAAAGATTTCAAGCACGACGAGATTCTGCACAGCACGCGATCGCCGTTGATGAACGATCCGCGGCTGCAGCCGAGTACTTTTCGAAAAAACGACACGGAGCAATTCACGGTGGGGAGATCGGCGGGCTACGGGCGCCAGGTGGGCGGCGGCACCGTACACTTCACGGCAAACTACTGGCGGTTTCACGAAATCGATTTTCACGAACGTGAGATGTGGGGACCGATCGCGGGCACCGGCTTTGACAACTGGCCGATCAGCTACGCCGAGCTGGAACCTTATTACACAAAGGCGGAGTGGGACGTCGGAGTGTCGGGGCTCGCCGGCGCGAATCCGTTCGATTCGTTCCGTTCGAAACCGTTTCCGCTGCCGCCGTTACCGGTGAAATCTTCGGGCGTATTGTTCGAACGCGGCGCGAAGAAGCTGGGGCTGCATCCATACCCATCGCCGATGGCGATTCTTTCGCAACCCTATCGTGGTCGTGGCGCCTGTACGCACTGCGGTTTCTGCATGCGCTACGGGTGCGAGATCGGCGCCAAATCAAGCACGCTCGCGTCGCTGATTCGCGTCGCCGAGCGCACTGGTAAGTGCGAGATCCGCGCGGATTCCTATGTGCGCAGGATTCAGACCGACGACAACGGCCGCGTGACGGGCGCGGTTTATTTCGACAAGGATCGCCGCGAAGTTTTCCAAAAGGCCAAGGCGGTGGTGCTGTGCGCGAACGGTGCGGAATCGCCGCGGCTGCTGCTGATGTCGAAGTCGAATCGCTTTCCGAACGGACTCGCGAATTCGAGCGGATTGGTCGGCAAATATCTGATGTACGACAGCGGTACCACGGTGCACGGCATGTTCGAGCATCCGCTGAACGAGTACAAAAGCGTGGAAGTGACGCGTGTGGTGCAGGATCATTACAACGCCGATCCGAAGCGCGGGTTCTACGGCGGCGGTGGAATGGATTCGCGCTTCGGCTTTAACCCGATCAGTTTTGCGACGCGCGGGTTGCCGCCGGAACTGCCGACCTGGGGTGCCGAGTATAAGAAGTCATTGGTCGAATACTACACCCATACGATGAGCAGCATGAGTCACACGACCACGCTGCCGCTGCCGACCAATCGCATTGAATTGGATCCCGAACTAAAAGACGATTGGGGCCTGCCTGCGATGCGCATCACGTATCAGAACCACCCGGACGATATCGCAACGCTGGCTTTCGTGCGCGAGCGTCAGATGGAAGTGCTGGAGGCCGCCGGCGCGAAAAAGGTATGGGGGCGGCCGGTGCGTGAGATTCGGGGGTCGGTGCATTTGATGGGCACGGCGCGCATGGGCAACGATCCGCAGAAATCGGTGGTCGACAAATTCCATCGTGCGCATGATGTGCGCAATCTGTTCGTGGTGGATGGGAGCAGTTTCGTAACGTCGGGCCGGCAGCAGCCGACGCTGACGATTCAGGCGCTGGCGTATCGCGCTGCGGACTTCATGGTAAGGAGCGCGAAGGCGGGAGAGATTTAGAATCGTTTTAGACGGCCGCGGATGGTTTTGGCCAGCTTCTCGATTTCTTCCGTCTGCTTGATGATCTTCAGCGAAACAATGTGCGCGTCGCTCGCCTCCATTGCTTCCTTGAGCTCGTTGGCAAGCGTCGCGAGCTTCTCGACGTCTTTCAGATTGCGTTTGAACTCGTCTTTCACAATCGCGTCTCGCTGCGATTTGCCATCCGGAAGCTTGACGTCCGGGTTCTCACCCGGCTTCTGTTCGCGAGGGCCCGGGGGGAACTGCCAACTCAGGGCGAACGAAGTCGCGAACAGCGTAAAACACAAGCACAGAAACCAGCGCTTCATCACTTACAATGATACAGTCGCTCTCTAAACAATCGAGATGATTATGTTCGCGCGCACGGTGCCCGCATTGATCGTCCCGATTTTCTTCGGGGTCCTTCCGGGAGCGTGCGCCGAACTTGAACTGCGCTACACCGTTCTTGACCGCATTCTCGCGGACCAACTCTTCACGCAAGACGGCCGGCTCTACGTGCGCGGCAATAAATCCCAGCGCTGCCAGTTTGCATATCTGGAGCATCCGCGGATCGGCGCGGAAAATGGACTGCTGCGAATGACGGCATCGTTCAAGGGCCGCAGCGCGGTGAAGGTCTTGGGCAACTGTCTGGGCCCCGGTGACTCCTTCGATTTCGTTATGACCGCGGCTCCTTACGTGCACAACGGCGCGCTAGCGCTGAAAGATGTGAAGGTCACGACCGTCAAGGAATCCTATTACATTCGACGCGTGCGTGCCGCACTGTCCACGAGTATCGCCAAGGATTTGCGAATTGACGTGAAGGATCAGGCCAAGCGATTGCTCGAGCAGCCTCGCGAGAAGTCGCAGTATCAGCAGGATCTGCACAGCTTCCAACTGAGCGACGTTCGCGCGGCGCCGGAGGGCCTCGTGCTGGTGGTGGATTTTCGATTAGTGCTGAAATAGAGTATCACCGCGAAATGAAACCAGTCAACCTTGGAATCGTCGGACTTGGAAACGTCGGCATGGGCACGCTCGAAATCCTGGCAGAGAACGGGGATGCGATCGCGCACAAGCTCGGCTTTCCGCTCAAGGTGTGCGCGGTTTCGAGTCGATCGGTGGCGTCGAAAGCGGTGCCTGCCGCGTTCGCATCGGCGGTGAAGACGGCGAACTGGCGCGAAGTAGTGGAGCATCCGGAAGTGGAAGTAGTCGCTGAATTGGTCGGCGGGGTGACGGTGGCGCGCGAGATCGTGGAGGCGGCGATCGCACGCGGAAAATCTGTGGTCACTGCGAACAAGGAGTTGATGGCGCTGGCGGGCGCGGAGCTGTGGGATCGTGCGATCGCGGCCAATGTGAACCTCGCGATGGAGGCGAGCGTAGCGGGCGGGATTCCGATTCACGCCGTCTTGCGCGAAGGGATTTCGGGCGATCGCGTTGAGACGCTGTACGGAATTCTCAATGGGACGTGCAATTACATCCTCACGGAAATCGAAGGCCGTGGCGCGAGTTTCGACGACGTGCTGTCGGAAGCGCAAGCCAAGGGCTACGCCGAAGCCGATCCATCGGCCGATGTGGACGGGTTCGATGCGCGATCGAAACTGGCGATTCTCGCCGCGCTCGCATTCGGCGAAAGAATCGTGCCGTCCGACATTTATACCGAAGGCATCCGCCGCATCACGCCCGTCGATTTCGAGTACGCGCATCAGTTGGGTCACACCATTCGTCTTATCTGCGCGGCGCGCCAGACGCCTAACGGTGTGATTCTTTCGGTGCGACCTTCACTGCTGCCGCAATCGACCATTCTGGCCAGCGTTCGCGGCGCGTACAATGCCGTTTGGGTGCGCGGGAAATACGGCGCAGATACGTTTTACTATGGCCGCGGCGCGGGCTCGCATCCTACGGGCGTCGCCGTGGTGAGTGACCTGATGCGCGTGGCGCGCGAGCTTCGATCGGGAAGTCCGGGGCGTGTCGCTCCGTTCGCGTACGCGCGGTTAGGCGAGTATCAGCCGATTACGATCACGCTGCATCGCTCGGCGTATTATTTACGATTTCGCGTGCAGGACCGGCCAGGGATTATCGCGCAGCTCGCGGCGGCGCTGGCAGCGGAAGAGATTTCGATCGACGCGGTGTTGCAGCTTCCCAATTCGAACTGGCGCGATCTGCCGTTTGTCATTACAGTGGAGCCGGCGACGGAGCAGTCCATCCGCGCAGCGGTCGCGCGCATGGTCGAGTTGAATTTCCTAATCGAGCCGCCGCTGGCTCTGCCGATGGAGGAACCGTTATGAAGATTCTTGCTGCATTTTTGATGTGCGCGGCGCTCGCGTTGCCACAGGTTGCCGGCGACGCCAACAAGGGCTACAAAACCAAGGAGGGTCGCGAGCGAGTGGCGGGAACGCTGGCCGATCCAGCGCGCGATGAACGGCAGAAGCCGAAGGAACTAGTCGCTGCGATGCAGATCGAGCCTGGAATGTCCGTCGCAGACCTTGGAACCGGAGTTGGCTACATGCTTCCGTTCCTGAGTCGCGCGGTTGGACCGAACGGAAAAGTGTATGGCGAAGACATCCAAACCGATTTTCTCGACAAGGCTCGCGCGAAGATCGCCGCGGAGAAACTCACCAATGTCGAGTTAATACTCGGCACGGAGAACGATCCGAAACTGCCGGCAGCGTCGACGAACGTGATTCTGATTCTCGACACGTATCATCATTTCGACTATCCGGAGAAAATGCTGGCGGGAATCGCGCGAGCGCTGAAGCCCAAGGGTCGGCTGGTGATCGTAGATTTCTACAAAAATGCGGGGCCGGGGCCGGGGCACATCCGTCTGGATCGCGACGACGTGGCGAAAGAGATCGAGGCGAACGGCTTCAAGGTGGTTTCGAAGCGCGACCACATTCCGGGAAGTCAGTTCATGATCACTTTCGAAAAGAATTAGCCGCACATGCACGCGAATAAACGCGGATCTAATACTTAAAAAAACGCGCTGGCTCCAAAGCTACGATGTGCCACCGCTTCCCCTGCTTCTCGATGCGGCACTTGACGATCTTGTGGCGCTGCTCGGCACCTTCGATCAGTAACAGCCAGTCCAGCTCCAGCGAGCGTTTCTGATCGTCACCTTCGTCGCTCACGATTTCGATGCTGGAGCCGACCTGTGCGCGTGCGAGCAGGTCTTCGACGTCGGCGCGCAGTTGCTTGTAGCCGTCCCACGCGGAATCGAATTTGTCGACAAAGCCACGCGGGTTATTGTTCGCAAGAGCCTCGGCAGTCGACTGAATGAATTGCAGGACATCCTTGGGAGGATCGGCGGGCGCGAAAGCAGTGAAGAGAAAAAGCAGCACGGCGATCATGTGCGGTAACTCGCGTTGATGCGGATGTAATCTTCCGTGAAATCGCAGGTCCAGAAGCGCGTGCGGCCGCGGGCGGAGCCGCGAATTTTGAAGCGGATCGAACACTCGGGCTGATCGAGCTTTTCTTTCAGATCGCGCTCGTCGAACTCGGCGGCGAGTCCGGCTCGACATACCAAGACACCCTGAAAATCTATGTCGATACGGCGCGGATCGAAGTCGATTCCGGCGTTTCCGGCCGCCGAAAGAATGCGGCCCCAGTTGGGATCGGATCCAGCGATCGCGGTTTTCACCAGCGGAGAATTGGCGATCGCACGCGCGATTTTCTCAGCAGCGCGATCGCTCGCGGCGCCTTCGACGTCGATAGTGATGAGTTTGCGCGCGCCTTCGCCGTCACCAGCGATCTGACGAGCCAGCGATTCGAGCACGCTGGTGAGCGCCACCTCGAATGCCTTCGCCGATGGCTTCACACCAGATGCGCCGTTCGCGAGCACCGCGATCATATCGTTCGTGGAAGTGTCACCGTCGACTGAGATGCGATTGAAACTGCGTTCCGTCGCGCGCTTCAGTGCGGTCCGCAGCATCGCTGGAGCGACCGCCGCATCGGTCATCACGAAGCACAGAGTGGTCGCCATGCGCGGGTGAATCATGCCCGAACCTTTCGTCATGCCGGCGATCTGAGCCCGCCCGGCCTTCGCGAAAGCGGTTTTAGGCCGCGTGTCGGTAGTCATGATCGCGGCGGCGACTTCGTCGAAGCGCGATGCGTCTAGTTTTTCAACCAGCGCGGGCAATGAATGCAGAATCAAGTTGCCGTCGAGTTCGACGCCGATCACGCCGGTGGAGGCGGGCAGAATTTGCTCCGGCTTCGCGCCGATTGCCTGCGCGGCAGCACGAACGGTTGCGATTGCGACCGATGCGCCGGTGCGGGTCGCGCAGTTCGCATTGCCAGCATTGACGAGAATGGCGCGAATGTTGCCGCGCGAGGCGAGCAGATGCTTGCGGGAAAGCTCCACGGGCGCGGCGACTACTCGATTCGTCGTGAATACTGCAGCGGCGGTCGCGGGTGAATCGGAAACGATCAGCGCCAGATCGTCCTTGGCGATTTTGCGAATCCCGGCGAAGGTGGACGCGTAGCGAAATCCTTGCGGCAGATTCACGAGAGCACCTCGTTACCTTCCAGCGGGAATCCGTTCAGGAAGGCCGCAGCCGGCATGCGTTTTTTCCCTTCGAGCTGAAGTTCGAGCAGCTCGATCGCGCCGTCACCGCAGCCCGCATACAGGTGTTGGTCTCGCACGCGAAGTTCGCCGGGCGCGATTTTCTCGCCGGATGATGCGCCTTTCCAGACGTGCAGGCGTTGGCCGCGCAGGAAGCCGTAGCAGCCGGGCCACGGAACAAATCCGCGCATCCGATTCAGAATCTCGCCGGCGGTCATGTTCCAATCGATCTTCCCATCTTCGCGCTTGAGAATCGGCGCGTAGGTGGCGAGGGCCGCGTCCTGTTTTTGTGGAACAATCGAGTCGAGATTCGCAAGTGTGCGAACCAACAGATCGGCGCCCGCGGTGGCGAGTCGCGGCGCCAATTCCGCGGCTGTCTCTTCGGGTTCGATCGGAGTCTGCCAACTGAGAAGCATGTCGCCGGTGTCCATGCCTGCGTCGATCCGCATGGTCGTCACGCCAGTGTGCGTTTCGCCGCGCGCGATGGCCCATTGAATCGGCGCGGCACCGCGATACTTCGGCAGCAACGACGCGTGTACATTAAGGATGCCGCGCGGCGGGATATCGAGAATTGCCTGCGGAAGAATCTGGCCGTAGCCAACGACGACCATCACGTCGGGAGCAAGACCGCGAAGCTGTTCGATCACCTCGGGGCGTTTTGCGCGTTCAGGCTGGTGCACCGTCAATCCCAATCGCAGCGCGGCTTGCTTCACCGGCGGCGCCGCGTCTTTCTGCCCGCGGCCTTTGGGTCGATCCGGCTGCGTAAATACCGCGACCACTTCGTGACCAGCTTCGACACATCGCTCCAGCGTCGGCACGGCAAATTCCGGGGTCCCGAGAAAGATAATTCTCAACCCCACTCTCCGGCTTTTTGCAGCTTGCGAATTTTGCGGCGGATCAGGTCGCGCTTCAGAGGACTGATGTGATTGATGTAGAGCGTGCCGTGCAGGTGATCGGTTTCGTGCTGGATAGCGCGGGCGAGAAGATCCTCGCCGGTCAGCTCAAAAGTTTTACCTTTGCCATCCTGGGCGCGAACGGTAACTTTCTTCGCGCGAGTCACGGGCTCACGAAACGTTGGAATGCTGAGGCAGCCCTCTTCACCGCCCTGGGTGCCTTCGCGCACGATGATCTCCGGATTGATCAGCACGATTTTTTGTTCGGGGTCCTCCGCGCTGGTGACGTCGATCACCGCGATACGGCGCCCGATGCCGATTTGGGGCGCGGCAAGTCCGACGCCGCGCGCGGCATACATCGTCTCGAACATGTCTTCGAGAAGCTTGTCCAGCTCCGGCGTATCGAACTGCAGCACCGTCTCCGAGTTCTGCTCCAGCACCGGGTGCCCGTACTTCACGATCGGATAAATCATCAGAAATTCTTCACCTGTTCAAGATACGCGCAGTAATTTCGTTTCATTTCGCCGAGCGAGTCCCCGCCGAATTTCTCAATTGCCGCTCCGGCGAGCACCAGCGCAACCATCGCTTCGCCGATCACGCCCGCTGCCGGTACCACGCAAATGTCGCTGCGCTCGTAGGCGGCGAGCGCGGGCTCGCGAGTTTCGAGATCGACACTTTCGAGCGGACGACGCAACGTCGAGATGGGCTTGAGCATGCCGCGCACGATCACGTCCTGCCCATTGGTCATACCGCCTTCGATACCACCCGCGCGATTCGCGCCGCGCGTGAACTGATGCGCGCCCTTGTCGTAATGGATGGTGTCCTGCACTTTCGAGCCGTATGATTCCGCGCCTTCCGCAGCGAATCCGACTTCGACGCCTTTCACGGCCTGCATCGACATGATCGCCTGCGCGAGCTTTCCATCGAGTCGCGAATCCCAGGTGATGTGTGATCCCAACCCCGGTGGGACGCCATGCGCCACCACTTCGAATACGCCGCCTACGGTGTCGCCGGTCCGATAGGCGACATCGACCACTTCTTTCATGCGTTGCTCGGCCTCAGAGTCGACGCAGGAGAGCAAGACTTCGTCTCGTCCGGCGAGGGTTACGAGTTCCGACCATTCCGCGAGACGACCGAGACGTGCTTCGCCGACCTGAATCACGTGACTCAACACCGTGATTCCCAGTTCGCCGAGTAGCGCTTTGGCCAACGCACCCAGCGCGACGCGGGCGGTGGTTTCGCGGGCACTGGCGCGCTCCAGAATGTAGCGGGCGTCCTGAAAGTTGTACTTGATCGCGCCCGCCAGATCGGCGTGACCGGGGCGCGGCCGCGTGAGCGGCTTCTTCTTGTCTTCCGCGCCATCGATGTCTTCAACCGGCAGTGCTTCGGTCCAGTTTTTCCAATCTTTGTTTTCGAGGATAACCGCGATCGGCGAGCCGATGGTCATACCGTGGCGCACGCCGCTAACGATTCGCGCGCGGTCGGTTTCGATTTTCATTCGCCCGCCTCGGCCAAAGCCTTGCTGGCGCCGCCACAGCTCGCGATCGATGGCGTCGAGCGAAACGGGGATGCCTGCGGGCAGGCCAGCCAGCGTGGCGACGAGGCATTCGCCGTGCGATTCACCGGCTGTTTCGAAGCGGAGCATGAGGAGAAAGAGTAATTCAATATGGTAACAAGTGTTCTTGGTTGCCTCCCGCCTTCGATCGTCAGAATGGCTATTGATCGCGTACTTCACATACGTCGCGATCATTGCGCCTTGGTTTTTTTCGCCGTGGAAGGCGTGGTTGCTGGCGGCGATCGTCGCGACGGTGATCTGGCTGCTCGCCCGAACACACTCCTATTTCGTACAGGGCGCGCGCGATTTGCTGCCCGCGGCTCTTACGCTGGTGGCGTATCGCGAAATGAACTGGTTCGCGCGACGCCACGATCAGCATCTGGAGGACGCATGGATCGTGTGGGATCGATGGCTGCTGGATGCGTGTGGATTGCGCGCGGCGATCGAAAGCGCGGGAGTCTTGCTGCCGGGGTTTCTGGAGCTGTGCTATCTGCTGGTGTATGCCGTAGGGCCGGTTTCATTGGCACTGGTGGTGATCTATGGCGCGCGCGATCGTGTGAATCGATTTTGGATGGCATACTTGATCGGCGCGCTGGGATCGTACGCGCTGTTCCCGTATTTCCCCTCTGATCCGCCCCGCACGGTGTTTCATGGCGCCGATCTGCCGAACATTGTCACCGTGCTGCGGCGCTGGAATCTCGAGATCGTGGGCGGATACGGAATCCACTCGAGCGTATTTCCGAGTGCGCACGTTTCCTGCGCGCTGGGTGCGGCTTGGGGTTTGCTAGGGACGCTGCGCAAGCATCGTTGGATCGGATGGTCGATGGTAGCGTACTCGCTTTCGGTGGCGGCCGCGACGGTGTACGGGCGGTATCACTTTGCGGTCGACGCGGTGGCGGGGATCGGGGTGAGTTTGATCGCCTTAGCCGCAGTCGCCCGCAAGCGCGTTGTATAGTAGCCTGAAGACCTTTTCCGAGGAGTTCCGTTCATGATCAAGCTATCTGTGTTTGCGCGCGCAGCTTTTGCGGCAGTGGTATTGGTTTCGCTCCTATCGGCCGCCGATACGAAGACCGAACCCGTCAAAGTCAACAAGGCCAACTACGAATTGTCGATGCGCTGGCAAGCCGCCAAGGTCGCGAAGCTGGTGTTCGATACCAGCGTGACGCCGCACTGGCTCGAATCCGGCGATCGGTTTTGGTATAGCTACGAAACTCATACGGGCCGTCGATTCTTCCTGGTGGACCCAGTGAAAAAGTCGAAGACGCTGGTGTTCGACAACGCGAAGATGGCAGCGATGCTGACCGCCATCACGCGCACGCCCTTCGAAGCCGCGCATTTGCCGATCCGCAACATCAAGTTTGTGAAGAACGACACCATCGTTCAATTCTCCGTGCAAGTCGCGAAGGACGCGGATATCAACGGGACACAGAAGGTCGAGGGCGGCCAGCAGCAGACGGACACGATTACCACCGACGCGCAGCAGAATCAAGATGACGCGAATGACATTCCTTACGAAGACCCGCAGCAGCGTCCGCCAAATGCGGAGCCGCCGCCCGACCCGAACATGCGCACGCTGTATTTCGAATACGAAATCGCGACCGGCAAGCTGACACTGCCGCCGACGTTTACTCCGGAGCCCCGCAAGCCCACCTGGGCGTCGGTATCGCCCGACGAGAAGACCATTCTCTTCGCTAAGAACGAGAATCTGTACATGATGGACGCGGCCAGCTACGCGCTGGCGCTGAAGAAGAGCACCGATCCTGCGATCAAGGAAGTGCAGATCACCAAGGACGGCGTTAAGGATTACAGTTACCAACGCCGCATCATGGACCAGGGTCAGGATCAGCAGAACGAGGGGCAGAATCAGCAGCAGCGCGATCGCAGCGGGCGTGTGCCGGCCGTGCAGATCTACTGGTCGCAGGATTCGAAGAAGTTCGCGCTGGTGCGTCGCGACGAACGCAAGGTGAAAGATCTGTGGGTGATTCACACCACGGCAAATCCGCGGCCGACGCTGGAGACCTATAAGTATTCGATGCCGGGCGATGTCGATATCGCGCAGCCGCATCTGGAAACGTTCGATGTCGGAACGTGGACCCGCAAGGAGATCAGCGGTGCAGCGAAGTTCAAAGATCAGTCGATTCAGATTTTCAGTGCTCCGATAACGGCACGTGCGCGCGAGACGCAGAAGATCGAGAACGTGTGGCCGACCGCCGGAATCGACAAGCTGTACTTCTATCGCATGAGTCGCGACATGCACAAAGTGGACGTTTGTGTCGCGAATCCCGAGACAGGCGACGTAAAGGTCCTGATCGAAGAGCGGCTCAATACTTACATCGAGACCAAGCCGCTGCGCGTGCTCGCGAATGGAGACGAGCTGCTGTGGTGGTCGGAGCGCGACGGCTGGGGGCATTGGTATTTGTACGACGGCAAGGGCACGCTGAAGAATCAGGTGGACTCGGGTGAGTTCGTCGCGGAGCAGATCGAGCACGTCGACGAGAAGGCGCGCACCATGGTGTTCGCGGCGGAGGGTCGCGAGCCGGGCGAGAATCCGTACTTCACGCACGTTTACGGAATCAAGCTCGACGGCAGCGGGATCAAGCTGCTGGATCCAGGCAACGCATCGCACACGGCGTCGATTTCGGACAACGGGAAATACTTCGTTAACAATGCTTCGCGTGTGGATACAGCGCCCGTTTCGGTGCTGTACGATCGCGCGGGATCGCCGACGCTAGATCTTGAGACCACGGATATCTCCGCGCTTTCGGATGCGGGTTTCAAGATGCCGGAACGGTTCTCCGTCAAAGCAGACGACGGCGTAACGGACCTGTTGGGCGTCATGTACAAGCCGTTCGATTTTGATCCGATGAAGAAGTATCCGATCATCGCGTTCGTGTATCCGGGACCGCAGACGGAGAGCGTGACGCAGGTGTTCACGCCGCGCAGTCCCAACGTGGCGCTGGCGCAGCTCGGGTTCATCGTGATTGAAGTTGGAAATCGGGGCGGAAATCCGCACCGCTCGAAGTGGTATCACAACTTCGGCTACGGCAATTTGCGCGACTACGGTTTGGCCGATAAGAAGACCGCGATCGAACAGCTTGCGCGGCGGCATTCGTTTATCGATATTGATCGGGTGGGGATCTATGGGCATTCGGGCGGCGGATTCATGTCGACGGCGGCGATGCTGGTGTATCCGGATTTCTTCAAGGTGGCGGTTTCGAGCTCGG
>DASYPO010000003.1:0-2231 GCA_036006545.1 Bryobacteraceae bacterium | reverse complement strand
TTCGCGCAGAATTTCGAACAGCGTGGCTTCATCGAAAATCAAGCGTTGTTTTACCCCCAAGCAGCCCCAAATGATAGCGCGCAGGCCGTCGATCAGGCGGCAATCCGCTGGGAGGCGTCGTACAAACTTGCTCCCTGGTTGAAGTTGAGTGGGGCCATGGACGCGCGCGCCGATACGCACCGGCAAATCAATCGCTACGCGCGCCTGAACTTGGACGACCGCACTACTCGGCGGCCCTCTGTCTCGCTGCGCGAATTCAACGCGACGATTCACAAAGGCACGGTGACCGCGGAATTCGGGCGGCAGATCATTCGCTGGGGCAAGACCGATATTCTCACGCCCACCGATCGTTTCGCGCCCAAGGACTACCTGAGCAGCGTGGTCGACAGTGATTTTCTCGCTGTGCCGGCAGCGCGGATCACGATCGCCGGAGCGAATGACTCGCTGGACGCGATCTGGCAACCCTGGTTCACGCCCAGCCGCACACCATTGCTCGATCAGCGGTGGACTGCGCTGCCGCCGGAGCTGAACGGCGTCACCATTGTCGACGTGGGCGCGCGCTATCCCGGCCGCAGCCAGTTCGGCCTGCGCTGGAATCACATCGCGCCGCGCTACGAATATTCGCTCTCCTATTTCGATGGCTTCAACAATCTGCCGCTGTTCAATGCGAGCTTCGATCCCACAACCGCCACCGCCCGCGCGCAACGCTTCTATCCCAGCATGCGCATGTACGGCGCGGACGCGGCGATTCCATTGCCGTGGCTAACGGTGAAGGGCGAGGCCGGATACTTCACCAGCACCCCGCCGGGCGCACAGGACTACGTCCTTTACGTGATCCAAGTGGAGCGGCAGGTGAAGGAATGGTCGCTCGTCGGCGGCTATGCGGGCGAGGCGGCGACCAGAGGCGCAGCCAATCCCTTGAGCTTTACGCCGGACCGGGGGTTTTCAAAGTCGTTCGTCGGCCACGCGACGCTGACCATCGATGTAAACCGCAGTCTGACGGTCGAGACAGCCGTGCGCGCTGCGGGGTCCTTCGTGCGATTCGGGTACTCGCAGGCCTTCGGGGAGCACTGGCGCGTGACTCCCGGAGTCGCCTGGATACGCGGCGACATGACGGATTTTCTGGGCCAGTATCACCGCAATTCCTATGCGTCGCTCGCCGTCCGCTATAGTTTCTAGATAGGTGAGAATTCTTTTCGCTCTGTTGCTAGCAACCCGCGTGTTCGCCCAGGACTTCGGCCACTTGGAAGTCCAGCGCGTCGTGGCCAGTCTCCATTTTGCCGAAGGGCCGGTGTGGTCTTACGACGGGTTCCTGGTGTTTAGCGACACGGTGGTGGATAAACTTTTCAAGGTAATTCCGGGCGAAGCGGAACAGGTTTTCGGCGACCGCGCAGGCGGCGCCATCGGCAATGCATATGACACCGCGGGGCGTTTGTATACCTGCGAATTCCGTCAGCGCAGGGTGACTCGTACCTTGAAGAACGGCAAGGTCGAGGTTCTGGCTTCGACCTTTGAAGGCAAGCGATTCAACGCGCCTAATGACGTCGTGGTGCGCCGCGACGGGCAGGTTTATTTCACGGACCCGGCGTTCGGATCGCAGCAGGATACCCGCGAGCTGGATTTCTATGGCGTGTACCACATCACGCCCAAGGGCGAGTTGGAGGCCGTCGCAAAATGGAAGACGCGCCCCAACGGAATTGCGCTCTCGCCGAACGGGCGCACGCTCTACGTTTCGGATTCGGACCAGCGCAACGTGCGCGCTTACGACCTGGACGGCAAGGGCGCGGCGTCAAAGGAACGCATCGTGGTGGATAAGATCGACGGCGTTCCCGACGGTTTGCGCACCGACGAAAACGGAAACTTGTACGTGGCCGCCAATAGAGTATTCGTATACGAGCTCTCGAACGGACTCGCGAAACTGTTGGGCGACATTCCCCTCGCGGAGACCCCGTCGAATCTGGCGTTCGGCGACGCCGACATGGAAACACTTTACATTACGGCGCGGACTTCGGTGTATCGCGTGCGCCTCGGTGTGAAGGGGGCTCTGCCTTATTAAACGACGCCTTATTAGCCGCCAATATCCGCCATACCCGCTGCTCGGCGTCGGTGCCATCATTTTCGACGGAGCTTCCGTGCTGCTGGTGGAGCGGGCTGGCGAGCCGTTGAAAGGCTGGTGGTCCATCCCCGGCGGCCTGCTCGAAACCGGCGAGAAGCTGGAGGATGCGGTGCGG
>DASYPO010000002.1:0-14486 GCA_036006545.1 Bryobacteraceae bacterium | reverse complement strand
GCGGCGAACATCACCGCGAGCGCAAACATAGCGAAGATCTTACGTGGAATCATTTGACCTCACCCCTTTGCGGGTAACCTCATTATTCTAATCAGACTCTAACCCGAAGAAACGTCTGTGGAAAAGTTTCTCCTTTTTGAGGGCGCGAGTCAAGGCCCCCCAGGCAGAAGTGGCCAGGGGCCAGACGCTAGAGGCCAGTTAAGAAAAAGCGGACAGCGGACAGCAAGAAGTGGTCAGTGGCTAGTGGCCAGTGAAAGGAGGCAGGAGCCAGCAGCGAGGAGCCAGGAGCAAGAGCCAAGAAGCCTCGACAGGAGACTGTGGACAGGGGACAGAGGACAGAGGACTAAGAATAATCGCGGGCCTGCGCTACGGGGGTCACAGAACCAAATCCGCGCGCGAAACGTACTTGTTAGTGATGTGTCAGACTGGTAACGGAAGCATACAAGGAACCATCACGCTCGCAGGGGTGTCCAACTAACTATGAAGTACTGGGGCTACCTGACTGCCAAGTTCGCGGTCGCCGCAGCGCTACTCTTTCCGCTGGCCCGACTGATCGAGCGTTCGTTCCCGGCGCCTAAGCCGTGGTACGAGGGCGGCGAAATGCCGATGACGCGCGATTTTTGGTACGTGTTCAGCATGCTGTCCTTCACATTGTTGGCGAGCGGCCTGGCCTGGGCCATCATTTGGGACCAGCGCTACCGCTGCCGGACCTGCTTGCGCAGGCTCAGAATGCCGGTGCTGCGCGGCTCCTGGAACAACGTCCTCCTGGGCGCGCCCCATACCGAGTACATTTGTCCTTACGGCCATGGGACAATGAGCGTAGCCGAGCTACAGATCACGGGCCGCACGGGTCCGGACTGGCAGCCGCACGACGATATTTGGAAAGAGCTGTTTTCTCTCGAAGAGACCAAGAAGTGACCGGGCAGTAACTGAACCACCTGTGGCCGTAATAGTTCAAGTCAAACGTAAGGCCTGGCTCGTCCGGTTTTTTCTGAGCCGTTGGGGCAAGCTTGTGCTAGCCTTCACCGCGCTCTGCCTGATCGCGGGCATCTCCACCTTCACCTATTACTACGCGACTTACGCCAAAATCACCGACGAAAAGCTGCGAGCGGGTCCGCTTGGCAACACCTCGCTGTTGTATTCCGCTCCGCGACCGGTAGTGGTCGGGCAGGAGGCGGAGATTAGCGAAATTGCTACCTACCTGCGGCATTGCGGATATTCGGAATCGAATTCCAACCGGATGGGCTGGTTCCATCAGCGCGCGGATGCGATCGAGATAAATCCGGGACCGGACGGCTACGATCCGGAAGGCGCGGTGATCAAAATTGGCGGAAAAAAGGTGGTGCAGATCATTTCCCTGCGCGACCAGACCGAACGGACAGAGTATCGCCTGGAGCCCGAGCTGATCAGCAGTATGTTCGATCAGAAGCGCGAAAAGCGACGCCTGGTGCACTTCAGCGACATTCCCAAAGTGATGGTGAACGCGCTGCTTTCGGCTGAGGACAAGCATTTCTTCCGGCACGCCGGTTTCGATCCGATCGGCATCATCCGCGCAGCCTGGAAGGATCTCAAAGAAAACAAGATGCAGGGCGCGTCGACGATTACGCAGCAACTGGCGCGCACCTTGTGGCTGGGGCCGGAGCGCGGGTGGCGGCGGAAATTGCCAGAAACGATGATCACGCTGCACCTGGAGCGCAAGCTCACCAAGGAGCAGATTTTCGAGTATTACTCCAATTCAATCGATCTGGGACATCAGGGCAGTTTTGCGATTCACGGGTTTGGAGAAGGCGCGCAGGTCTATTTCGGAAAGGATCTTTCGCAGATCACGCTGCCTGAAGCGGCCCTGCTGGCCGGGCTGATCCAGGCGCCCGAGGGCCGCAATCCATTTCGCTATCCGGAGCGGGCCAAAACGCGGCGCGGCATCGTGCTGAAGGCCATGCGCGAGAACGGCTACATCACCGAGAAGGAGATGGAGGAAGCCAACAACGCCCCGCTCAAGGTCACTCGCGAGAACGTGGAATCGAGCGACGCTCCGTACTTCGTCGACCTGGTCAACGAAACGCTGCAGAACCAGTTCGCGGATCGCGATTTTCGCAGCTCGCAATATCGGGTGTACACCACGCTCGATATGAAGCTGCAGCGCGACGCGGTGGCGGCGGTGCGCCTGGGCATTCAGGAAACCGACAAGCTGTGGAAGAAGCGCAATAAAAAATACGGCACCGATGAGCTGCCCTTGGCGCAGGTGGCATTGGTGACCATCGATGCGACCACGGGTGAAGTGAAGGCGCTGGTGGGCGGGCGGAACTACGGCGTCAGCCAATTGGATCACGCCATCGCCAAGCGCCAGCCGGGATCGTCCTTTAAGCCATTCGTGTATACGGCGGCGATCGCCAGCGGACTGGGTTCAAATGGCGCGGTGATTACGCCGGCGACGACGGTGGTCGACGAGCCAACCGTTTTCTGGTTCGACGAAAAGCCCTACGAACCGGGCAATCATGGCGGTCACTATGAATACGGACCGGTCACGCTGCGCTTCGCGCTGGCGCATTCGCTGAATGTTCCGGCCGTGAAGGTCGCCGAAATGGTGGGCTATGCGAAAGTGGCGGCGACCGCGCGCGCGGCGGGTTTGAATATCGACATCAAAGCCACGCCGTCCATCGCGCTGGGCGCTTACGAAGTTACCCCGCTCGAGATCGCCGGCGCGTACACCGTTTTTCCGAACATGGGCACGCTGGTGAAGACCAGCTTCCTGAAATCCATCCGCGACAACCGCGGTTCGAATGTTTTCGAAGCCAGGTCGGATCGAAAGCAGGTGCTGGATCCGCGTGTGGCGTACATCGTGACCAACATGCTGGAGGAGGTACTGCGCAGCGGAACCGGCGCCGGCGTACGGGGCAAAGGCTTTGGCTTGCCGGCCGCAGGAAAAACAGGAACCTCGCGCGATGGTTGGTTCGTGGGATTTACCTCTAAATTGATCTGTGTAGTGTGGGTTGGGTTCGACGATAATCGCGACTTCAAACTGGAGGGTGCGCACAGCGCGCTGCCGATCTGGGCGGAGTTCATGAAACGCGCGCACCAGCATCGCGAATATAAGAATGTGCACGGATTCGAGCCGCCCGACGGGATCGTTACCGCGCAGGTGGATTATGAAACCGGGGAACTGGCCACGGGCGCGTGCCCGAAGGTTCGGAATGAAGTTTTCCTGGCGGGCACTCAGCCTGTGGACGTATGCCGCACGCACGGCGGCGGAAGGACGCAGGTGACCGGATGGGATCCCTCGCTTCCACCTCCGCCTCCGACAGCCCCGGATGGACAACCGGTAGTGGCATCGGCGCCTCGCGGCCACGAATCGAAACCGGTGAGGAGCATTCCAGTTACCCCTCAACCGGTTAATGGGCAGACCCCGGCGCAGCCGCAGAAGAAGGGGTTCTTCGGCCGGATTCGGGATCTGTTCAAGTAATCCTCGCGGCCGACCTTGAAGAGAATCATCGCGAGTCGCCGGGAGCCGCTGAACCCGCGATGGGACTGATTCTCCACCCGAGGGTCGCATTTCCGAAAAATCGGGAGAACGACGGCAGGTGACGAGATCACCTGCTCCCACAGGAAGCGGCGACAGGCGACAAGATCGCCTGCGTTACCCCAATTGCAAGCGGCGGGAATTTCTAGCTAAGCATCCAGCGTGTAGAGGTCTGCCGCACCGATGGCGGCGGAAGGACCCAGGCGACCGGATGTGGGGATTCGCGATCCGTTGAATTAGCCCGTTCGTATCCCTGTCAGCGATTGGCACGCAACCTGCATTCTCTGGGTCACGTCTTTAAGCTTGGTATACTAAGTAACACTGCCTGTTAGTCATCTGATGCAAAAATACTGTGCGCTGATTTCACTGTGTGCGGGAGCAGCTCTCGCCGGAGATTTTGTGACCGGCCAAGCCGCGCGGCTGGTGATCGGGCAACCCCTGTTTACTCAACAACAACCGGGGGCTTCCGAGGTCCTGCTGGGAGCCGTCGGCGGCGTCGCTTTCGCCGGCGATACGCTGTTCGTCACGGATTCAAATACGGTCGCCTATACTCCGATAAACAATCGGGTTTTGTTCTTCAGAAACGTCTCGACAACGATTCCCGGACCCCGCGCAGAACTAGGCCCTTATACCGGCCGTTGTCCGGTGTGCACAGGAACTGCGGAACTGGTGCTGGGACAAGCCACCTTCACCTCTACGGATCCAAGCCTCACGCGAACCGGTTTCAATAAGCCCACCGGCATTGCATCGGATGGAAAGAGTTTAGTAGTAGCGGACACGCAGAATAATCGCGTGCTGATCTGGCTCACGCTGCCGACCAGCAATGGCCAGCCGGCCGACGTGGTGCTGGGCCAGGCGAATTTCACCAGTGTCCGGGCGGTTACTGTCGACGCCAAGAGTTTCCGGCGTCCGCAAGGCGTGTGGATCCAGGATGGCAAGTTATACGTTGCGGATTCGCAGAACAATCGCGTATTGATCTGGAATACGATTCCGACCGCGAACGATACGCCCGCGAACGTGGTGCTGGGGCAGCCTAATTTCAACACCGCGCCGGAGCCGGATCTGACATTGGCGGGATTGAATGCAGCCGCCAACACGCTGCTGAATCCGATCTCTGTGACCAGCGATGGAAAAAAGCTGTTCGTCACCGATCTGGGTCACAACCGGGTGATGATCTGGAACACCATTCCGACCACCAATCAGGCTGCGGCGGATGTGGTGATCGGCGCGCTCGACTTTCAGCAGGCGTTCAGCGATCCGACCAAGCTATGCGCGGCCACCGGCAAGGACGCGGATGGAAAAGACACGTTCCCCGCACGTTGTGCAGCGACCTTGGACACGCCGCGTTTCGCGCTCTCCGACGGCACGCGTTTGTTTGTCGCCGACGGGGGCAATGACCGGGTCCTGATCTTCAACACCATTCCGACGGCCAACGGCGCGCGCGCGGACGTGATCCTGGGCCAAGTGGACGAGTTTACGAATCGCGTCACCAGCACCAGCGATTTCTTCAATCCGAACCTGGCCTTCGCCGGCGTGGATGTGACGCCGACTCCGACCGCTCTGGCATGGGACGGGACCAACCTGTACGTAACGGATCCGACGGACCGTCGCATCCTGGTTTTCTTCCCGGGCGATATTCCGATTCCGCTGAATGCCGTGCGAAACGCCGCTAGCCGCGAGATTTTCGCAATCGGATCCCTGACGCTGGGAGGAACGATTAAGACGGGCGATACGGTCACGGTCACGATCAACGGGCGGGCGTATACCTACACCATCGTCGACAAAGATACGTTCGACAGTATCGCGGCGGGGCTGGTTAATCTGATCAACGCCAATGGCGGGGATGTGGATGTGTTCGCGCGCTATCCACCGGGTTTCCAACGCGTCGACTTCACAGCACGTAAGGGCGGCGACGCCGGCAACAACGTCACCTTGGCCACTTCGGTTTCGACCAACGCGCAGATTACTGCGCTCGCAAATGGCGGAACGCTGAGCGGCGGACGCAGCGCCGCGATCATCGCGCCGGGGACAATCGTATCGATCATCGCGCCGCAACTGGCGGATTTACCGACCGCAGCGGCGGATCCCAAGGCCACGCAGCTACCGCTTGAGCTGGCGGGCGTGCAAGTGTATTTCGACGGAATTCGCGCGCCGCTGTTCATGGTCGCGCCCGGGCAGATCAATGCGCAAATGCCGTTTGAAGTGACCGGCGACAACAGCGTAAATGCATTTGTGCGCATAAAGCGGCCGGATGGATCGGTGTTCGTGACCACCGCAGTGGGCGTGCCGATCGCTCCGCAAAGCCCGGGCATCTTTGCCGAGGACGGCCCGGACCCGCGGCCGGCGATGGCGTATCACGGGTCCAGCTACGCGACCGGGTTGGTGTCGGTCGACGGATCGGTGAAGGCCGGCGACACCGCGACCATTACGATTGAGGATCGCTCCTACAGCTACACCGTGCAATCGGGCGATACGCTGGCGGCAGTTCGCGACGCGTTAATTGTTCTGATCAATTCGAATCCCGACGAAAAGGTGATCGCGTTTCCGGCGTCGACCATTCTTGGCACGCGCGTGCGGTTGCGCGCGAAGATCGCGGGCCCTGAGGGCAACGGGATCCCGATTACGGTTTCGGTGAGCACGGGAGCCGCGGTGATTTTGACAGCCACCAATAGCGCACTGTGCTGCGCAAATTTCCAGGGGGCGCGCATCACTTTGGATAATCCGGCGGCGCCGGGCGAGACCATCGTGCTCTACGCGACTGGGCTGGGACTGGTGAGCCCGGAAGAAGCCAAGCAGGCACTGACCGATGGCGGAATCTATCAGGGCCCGCCGAACAACGATCCGGACTCGTCGGTTTCGGCGCTGGCGGGCGGGAGCACGGCCAACGTACTCGCGGCGGGGTTGAAGGTGGGCTCGATCGGACTGTACGAGGTGGTGCTCGAATTGAACGCGAGTATCAGTACGAATCTCGCTGCGCAGGTCACCATTTCGCAGGATATTTACACCAGCAATATCGTCACGATTCCGATCGTCAGTCCGCTGCCGCCGTCGGGTGCGGCACCGGAAGCCGCGATATCGCCTGCGCCGGCCCCAGCGTTGAAGAGCAAGCGGAACCGGAAGAAATAATCTTCGGAGAGGCCGGTCCGGTTTTCAATACTTGTCAAGTCTCTGCTCGAGTGTTCGCTTGAGTCGCCTGTTTGACCTCGGCTGAAGCCGAGGCTGCGGGCTTAAGCCCGCGCCACAATCCAGCGGCTAACCGGAGCCGGATCACGTCGTCCAAAATGAATCATGGCCGACGTGTTTCTGCACGACCTACGCTACGCATTTCGCGCGCTTCGCTCCAGCCCGGGATTCGCTTTGGTCGCCATTCTGTCGCTGGCACTCGGGATCGGAGCCAACACCGCGATCTTCAGTCTGATCGACACTCTGATTCTCAAAACGCTGCCGGTCGAGAATCCCGCCGAGTTGGTGCAGATCAACATGGGCACGGACGACACTTCCTTCACCAACCCGATTTGGGAGCAGGTGCGCGATCGTCAGGACGTGTTCCGCGGAGTATTCGCGTTCGGCAGCGCGCGATTGAACCTGGCGCAGGGTGGCGAGGCGCGCTACGCGCAAGCCAACTGGGTCAGTGGCGATTTCTTCAACACACTGGGCGTTCGCGCGGCGGTCGGCCGGACCTTCACGCCCGATGACGATCGTCGCGGGTGCGCCGGCACGGCGGTGCTTACATACGATTTCTGGCAGCGCGAATACGGCGGGCGCGCCGACGTTCTGGAGAAACCGATCTCGATCGACAATCATCCGTTCCAGGTGATCGGAGTCGCCCAGTCGGGATTTTTCGGAGTAGAAATCGGGCGTCAGCTGGATGTAATGGTGCCGATCTGCTCGGAGGCGATCATACGCGGGACGCGCACGCAGCTCGATGAGCGCAGCAGCTGGTGGCTGTCGGTGGTCGGGCGGCCGAAGGCGGGGATGGATACGCGGCAAGTGGTGGCACGTCTGAAGACCATCGCCCCGCAGGTATTCGAAGCGACGCTGCCCCCGAACTGGGGCGCGGAGGGGAAAGCGGATTACCTTAAGCGATCTTTCGACGTCGCGCCGGCGGCGACGGGATTATCGGGAATGCGAGTGCAGTATCGGCAGGCGCTGTTGGTTCTGATGGTGATCGTCGGCGTGGTGCTGATCATCGCGTGCGCGAATGTCGCGAATTTGTTGCTGGCTCGGGCGGCGGCGCGACAACGCGAAATCGCGATTCGCATGGCGCTGGGATCGGGGCGCGGACGATTGATTCGGCAACTGCTCACCGAGAGCATGCTGCTGGCGATCGCGGGAGCGGCGCTCGGGCTGCTGTTCGCGAGTTGGTGCACGCGGTTGCTGGTGGGGTTTTTGTCGCGCTCGAACAATCAGGCGTTTCTCGATCTGTCGTTGAACTTGCGCGTGCTACTGTTCACCGTTGGTGCGGCGGTACTGACTGCGCTGTTGTTCGGGCTTGCTCCGGCGCTACGCGGCACTAGGGTCGAGCCGCAGGCGGCGATGAAAGAAAATGCGCGCGGGCTGCAAACCTCGAGCTTAGGCGGCCGCTCGCGATTTTCGCTCGGGAAATTATTGGTCATGGCGCAGGTGGCGCTGTCGCTGATGCTGCTGGCGGGTGGCGGATTGCTGCTCGGAACATTTCGGAAATTGGCGACGGTTCATCCGGGATTCGATGCGGGCCGCGTGATGGTAATGCCGGTGGATCTTCGCAACGCGAATTATCCAAAGGAACGGCTGACTCCGACTTTCCTCGAAATTCTCGAGAAGCTGCGCGCGACGCCGGGCATCCGGGCAGCCAGCGTATCGAGCATGACGCCGGTGAGCGGCAGTTCCTGGAATGGCGACATCAAAGTAGAAGGGTATACGTCGAAATCGAAACGCGATTCCGTGGTTTGGTTCAACCGCATCGCGGACGGGTTCTTCGAGACTTTCGGAACGCCGATCATTGCCGGAAGGGATTTCGGCCGGCAGGACACCAAGACCGCGCCCAAGGTGGCAATCATTAACCAAGCGCTGGCCAAGAAGTTTTTTGGGGACCAGAACCCGATCGGAAAGTTCTATCGCTCTAGCTGGGTGACGTTAGGTCCGCCCATCGAAATCATCGGGGTGGTGGCGGACGCGAAATATCGGAGCCTGCGTGAGACGCCGCAGACCACGGTCTATCTTCCGCTCACGCAGAACGACGACGCGGGTGTTTCGATGAACTACGCGCTGCGCGTGGCCGATGGTCCGGTAACCAGCGTGATCAGCGGCGCGAAGGCCGCGGTCGCATCGGTGAGCCGCGACGTTTCGCTCGAATTTCGTCCGTTGTCGACGCAACTCGCCGAATCGCTGAATCGGGAGAGATTGCTCGCGACGCTTTCGGGATTCTTCAGCGCGTTGGCGCTGCTGCTCGCGACCATCGGGTTGTACGGCGTGATGTCGTACAACGTGGCGCGGAGGCGCGGGGAGATCGGGATTCGGATGGCGCTGGGCGCGGGCGGGGGGCGAGTGCTCGGAATGGTGCTGGGCGAAGTGGTGCTGCTGGTGGTCATCGGGCTGGCGGCAGGTTTCGCCGGAGCGATCGCATCCACACGGGTGCTCGAAGATCAGAAATTCCTGTATGGCATGACAGCACGCGATCCGTGGACGTTGGCGCTGGCGGTCGTGACGCTGGCGGGAGTGGCTTTGCTAGCGGGATTTCTGCCGGCGAGGCGCGCGTCACGATTGGATCCGATGGTGGCGTTGCGGGAAGAATAAATGGCAGGTGACAAGATCACCTGCCCAACGGGAGTCAAACATGCTTGATTCGCTGGTGCAGGATCTGCATTACGCCTTGCGCGCGCTGCGATCGACGCCGGGGTTCACCGCCGTCGCGGTGCTCTCATTGGCGCTGGGCATCGGCGCGAACACTACCATCTTCAGTCTGATCGATGCGGTGATGCTGCGGTCGCTGCCGGTGAGCCGACCCGAGCAACTGGTTCAGATTCCGCTTGCTAATAAACCGGGCGGAACGGTGTACTCGAATCCGCTTTGGGAAGAACTGCGCGATCGTCAGGACGTTTTCTCCGGCGTCTTCGCGCTGGGACTGGGCACGGTCAATCTCGCGTCCGGAGTAGAAGCGCAGCCGACCCAGGCAAATTTGGTTAGCGGCGACTTTTTCAAAACGCTGGGCGTGCGCGCGGCGCTGGGGAGAACCTTCACAGCAGAAGACGATCGCCGTGGATGCCCCGGGGTCGCAGTGTTGAGTTACGATTTCTGGCGGCGGCAGTTTGGCGGCAACCCCGGCGTCCTCAATCAGCCCATCTCTGTGGACGGTCATCGCTTCGATGTGATCGGGGTTGCGCAGCCGGGATTTTCCGGCGTGGATATCGGACGCGCGATCAACCTCATGCTGCCGCTCTGTACCGAAGCCATTCTGCATGGAAAGAATCCCATGCTGGATGCGCGCGGCACGACTTGGCTGCGGGTGATCGGTCGTCCCAAGCCGGAAGTGAGTCGCGAGCAGGTGCTGGCTCGATTGCAGATCCTCGCGCCGCAGATTTTCGCCGCGACCGTTCCGCCGCGCATGTCGGCGACAAATCAGGCGGCATATCTCAAAGCATCGTTCGAAATCGCGCCGGTCGCGACCGGGTATTCGAGTTTGCGGCGCGAGTATCGCATGCCGCTGTTTATCCTGATGGGAATTGTTGGCGCTGTGCTGCTGATCGCCTGCGCGAACGTCGCGAACCTGCTGCTGGCGCGCGCGGCCGGACGGCAGCGCGAAATCGCGATTCGACTTGCGCTGGGAGCGGGCCGGGGTCGCTTGATCCGCCAGCTTCTCACCGAAAGTCTGGTGCTGGCGGCGGCCGGCGCAGGGCTCGGACTCACGCTGGCGCTGTGGCTGGGACCGGTATTGGTGCGACTGCTCTCGACCACGCGTGATGTCGTCTCTCTGGACTTGTCGCCGAGTCCGCTGGTGCTAGCGTTCACTGCAGCGGTGGCGATCGCCACTGGATTGATTTTCGGACTGGCGCCGGCGTGGGGCGGAACGCGTGTCAGCCCGAACGCCGCGATGAAAGAAAATTCCCGCGGGATTGTGCAAGGCCGTTCGCGAATTTCGGCAGGCAAGGTGCTCGTGACCGGGCAAGTCGCGCTGTCGATGGTCTTGTTGGCCGGCGCGGCACTCCTGCTCGGGTCGTTCCGCAAACTGGCGACGCTCGACGCAGGTTTCGAGAGCGAGCGGGTGCTGGTCGTCGAAGTGGATCTGCGTCGCGCAGCCGCGCCCGAGAAGCGCGCGGCGACCTATCAGGAGATTCTCGACCGAGTGCGCCAAATTCCAGGGGTGCGCCAGGCCAGCGCGTCCGATAATACGCCAGTGAGCGGGGATACGTGGGTCGGCACAATCCGGGTGGAGACGCCGGAAGGACACAGCACAGACGAGGGCGTTTTCTTCAACCGCGTAAGCCCGCAATTTTTCGCGACGCTGGGGACCCGGCTGCTGGCGGGCCGCGATTTCGACACGCGCGACCGGCAGGGCGCTCCCAAAGTCGCAATCATCAATGAGACACTGGCGCGGAAAGCCTTTGGTGGTTCGAATCCAGTGGGGCGACGCTATCAGGAAGTGGGATCGAGTTCAGATCCAGTCGAAATCGTCGGCGTAGTGGCAGACGCGAAGTATCAATCGCTGCGCGACGCTGCGCCGCCGACGGTGTATCGCGCACTCGCGCAAGAGACCGCCCCAGGCGCGACTAAGCGGATCGAACTGGCGGCGCAGGGATCGCCGACGGAATTGATCGCGCGAGTGAAGAAATCAATTGAGGAACTTAATCCGTCGATCTCCCTGGGATTTCAGACGCTGTCGGTGCAGGTCGCTGAATCGCTGGTCCGCGAGCGTGTTCTCGCCACGCTTTCTGGATTTTTCGGCGGGCTGGCGTTGCTGCTGGCGACCATCGGATTGTACGGCGTGATGGCGTACAGCGTGGCGCGGCGTCGCAATGAGATCGGGATCCGCATGGCGCTGGGAGCGCCGTCGTCGGGAATTCTGCGGATGGTGCTGCGGGAGGTTACGACTTTGGTGGTGGCAGGATTAACGTTGGGAATCGCAGCCGCGATGGCGTCGACGCGCTTGCTCGAAGGGTTTCTGTATGGCATCACTGCGCGCGATCCGTGGACGTTGAGCTTGGCCGGTGCGGTGCTCGCGTCGGTCGCATTGCTGGCGGGTTATCTGCCGGCGAGGCGGGCGTCGCGAGTGGATCCGATGGTGGCTTTGAGGGAAGAATAAGAGCAAGAGGCAGGCGGCTATCGACCGCCTGCGTTACGGAAGAACAGGCGACAAGATCGCCTGCGTTACGGAAGAACAGGCGACAAGATCGCCTGCGTTACGGAAGAACGGGCGACAAGATCGCCTGCGTTACGGAAGAACAGGCGACAAGATCGCCTGCGTTACAGAAGAACAGGCGACAAGATCGCCTGCGTTACAGAAGAACGGGCGACAAGATCGCCTGCGTTACGGAAGAACAGGCGACAAGATCGCCTGCGTTACGGGAGCAAAAATGTTGGACGCACTCATACAAGACCTGCGCTATGCGTTTCGCGCGCTGCGCTCGAGCCCCGGATTCACAGCGGTGGCGGTGCTATCGCTGGGCCTCGGGATCGGCGCGAATACCGCGATCTTTTCGCTGATCAATGTTTTTCTGCTCAAGTCGCTACCGGTGGAGCGTCCCGAAGAGCTGCAGCAGGTGCTGATCGGCAAGAACGGAAGTTTTACAAACCCGATCTGGGAGGAACTTCGCAACCGGCAGGATATTTTCAGCGGCGTGTTCGCGTTCAGCTCCACGCGGTTCAATCTGGCGCCGGGCGGCGAAGCGCGCTATGTGCAGGGCGCGTGGGCCAGTGGCGATTATTTCACAACGCTGGGCGTCCGAGCGGTGTTGGGCCGGACCTTTACAACTGCGGACGATCGTCGTGGATGCGCGGGGATGGCGGTGCTGGGCTACGACTTCTGGCAGCGGGAATTCGGCGGCAACAAGAATGTGTTGGAGAAAACGGTATCGGTGGAGGGGCATCCGTTTCAGGTACTGGGGGTGGTCCAGCCGGGATTCACCGGCGTAGAGGTGGGTCGGACGTTGGACGTGGTGGTCCCGATTTGCGCCGAGCCAATTGTCCGGGAAACCAGCGCCCTGGATCGGCGAAGTTGGTGGTGGCTGCGCATCATCGGACGGCCGAAGGCCGGTGTGAGCCCGCAGCAGGTGGCCGCGCGGATGCAGACGCTCGCGCCGCAGGTTTTCGAAGCCACCGTTCCCCAGAACTGGCGCGCGGACGGGCAAGCGGAATATCGCAAGCGCACACTGGACGTCACCCCGGCCGCGAATGGCCTTTCGTATCTGCGCGTGCAATACCGGCAGGCGTTGATCGCACTCATGGTGGTGGTCGGATTGGTGTTGGTGATCGCGTGCGCGAACGTTGCGAACCTGCTGCTGGCGAGAGCGTCGGGACGACAGAAGGAAATCGCAATTCGAATGGCGCTAGGGTCGGGACGCGGAAGGTTGGTTCGGCAGTTACTTACGGAGAGCGTGGTGCTCGCGCTGGCGGGTGCGGCGCTGGGCGTGGCCTTTGCGCAGTGGGGCAGCCGGTTGCTCGTGACCTTCATTTCGACTTCCGATAGTCCGGTGTATCTCGACCTGACCCCCGATCTGCGTGTGCTGGCATTCACCATCGGCGTCGCGCTGCTGACGGGACTGTTGTTCGGACTTGCCCCGGCGTGGCGCGGCACACGAGTGCAACCGCAAATCGCGATGAAGGAAAATGCGCGGGGCTTGGTGGAGGGCCGTTCGCGTTTCTCAGCCGGAAAGTTACTGGTGATGGCTCAAGTGGCGCTGTCGCTGGTGCTGCTGACGGCGGCTGGACTGCTGTTAGGGAGCTTCCGCAAGCTCGCCACGATGAGCACCGGGTTCGAGACGGAGAACGTGCTGATCGCAAATGTCGATCTGACGAACGCGAAGTACCCCAAGGAGCGCGTGCTGCCCGCGTTCCTCGAAATGCTGGAGCGCTTACGCGCATTGCCCGGTGTGCGGTCCGCCTCGGCCTCAGCACTGACGCCGATGAGCGGAAGTTCGTGGAACGAAGAACTCAAGATCGACGGGTTCACCCCCAAGTCGCCGGACGACGGAGTGGCATGGTTCAACCGCGTGACACCCGAGTATTTCGCTACGTTGCGAACGCCGCTCCTGGCGGGGCGCGATTTTTCGAGCCGCGATCTGGAAGGAGCGCCGCGAGTCGCGATCGTTAATCAGACGATGGCCAAGCACTTTTTCGGCGCGGCGAATCCGGTGGGCCGGATTTTCCGGACCGAGGACGTGAAAGCTGGTCCTCCGACGGAAATCGTCGGGATGGTCGCTGATACCAAGTACAACAGCATGCGCAAAGACTTTGAACCGGTGGTGTACGTTCCGGTGAGCCAGGCGGATCCGCTTTCCGCGCAGAACATTCACATGAGCTTCACGATTCGCGGCGCGGCGGCGACTGATTTGGCGGGCGGAGCCAGGGAGGCGATCACGGCGGTGAATCGCGCGGTATCGATCGAGTTTCGCGTGTTCTCGACACAGGTGGCGGAATCGCTCAATCGTGACCGGCTGCTGGCGACGCTTTCGGGATTCTTCGGCGGGCTGGGACTGCTGCTGGCGACAATCGGATTGTACGGGGTCATGTCGTACAACGTGGCGCGGCGTCGCGGAGAGATTGGGATTCGCATGGCGCTGGGCGCCGGTGCTCCGCGTGTGTTGGGCATGGTGCTGGGCGAAGTGACGCTGCTGGTGGCGATCGGACTGGCGGTGGGATTCGCGGCTGCGGTCGCGTCGACGCGCGTGCTCGAGAGTCAGAAGTTCCTCTACGGTCTGACCGCGCGCGATCCGTGGACGTTGGGGATCGCAGTGATTGTGCTGGCGGCGGTTGCTCTGTTCGCGGGGTATTTGCC
>DASYPO010000001.1:0-6552 GCA_036006545.1 Bryobacteraceae bacterium | reverse complement strand
CGTAGGCTCGAATCGCGTCATCCTGTTGCAGGATGTATCCCAGTTCGTCGACGCCTTCGAGCAGGCAGTGCTTCGAGAACGCGTCGATCGGAAACTCGACCGCGGTTCCGTCGGCAAGCGTGATGCTTTGCGACGCCAGATCCACTTTGACCGTCGCCCCGGGGGATGCCGCGAGCTTCGCGTGAATCGCCGCCGGCACCACGATCGGCAGCAGTCCGTTCTTGAGCGAGTTCTGCTTAAAGATGTCGGCGAACGAAGTCGAGATCACCGCTCGGAATCCGAACTGCGTCAGCGCCCACGGCGCGTGCTCGCGCGAACTGCCGCAGCCGAAGTTGTCGCCGGCTACCAGCACCTGTGCACCCTTCGCCTCCGGACGGTTCAGAACGAAGTCGGCCTTCGGTGTTCCGTCGGCTTCATAACGCCAGTCGTTGAAGAGCTGATCGCCGAGCCCGGCTTTCGAAATCGTCTTCAAGAACCGCGCGGGAATGATCTGGTCGGTGTCGATGTTGTCGATCGGCAACACGACGGTTCGTGATTCAAACTTCATAACATCGTCCTCACATCCGTGATCACTCCGGTGATCGCCGCGGCCGCAGCCGTCAACGGACTCGCAAGAAACGTGCGACCGCCCTTGCCCTGCCGACCCTCAAAATTACGATTGCTGGTCGACACGCTGTATTCGCCCGCCTGCAACTGATCGCCGTTCATGGCGATGCACATGGAGCAGCCTGCCTCGCGGAAATCGGCGCCCGCTTCACGGAAGATCCGATCCAGCCCCTCCGCCTGCGCCTGCGCCCGCACCTTTTGCGAACCCGGCACCACCAACACGCGAACACCAGGACTCACCTTGCGGCCCTTCATCAGCCCCGCCGCCGCACGCAGATCGCTAATGCGCGAATTGGTGCAGCTCCCGATGAACACTACATTCACCGCATGGCCCGCCAGCGGCTTGCCTGCGGGGAGATCCATGTAGCGCAGAGCTTTCGCGAGCGTTTCGCGCTCCGCGGGATCCGAGATCGCCGCCGGATCGGGCACCGCGCCCGAAATCGGAATGCCCATGCCTGGATTCGTGCCGAACGTAATCATCGGCTCGAGTGCGCTCGCGTCGATGGTCAGTTCGCGATCGTACGTTGCGCCTTCGTCGGTCGGCAGCGTGCGCCACCGCGCCACCGCCGCATCCCAGTCCGCGCCCTTCGGTGCAAACGTGCGACCCGCTACATATTCATAGGTCGAATCGTCGGGTGCGATCATTCCCGCGCGCGCACCGCCTTCGATCGACATGTTACACACGGTCATGCGCTCTTCGATCGACAACGCGCGTATCGCGGGTCCGTAATACTCGAAAACCGATCCTGTGCCGCCGCCGACGCCAATCTTCGCGAGCAAAGCAAGGATCATATCCTTCGCCGTCACGCCCGGCTTCAGCGATCCGTCATAGCGCACCGCGAACGTCTTCGGTGCCCGTTGCAGCAGGCACTGCGTCGCGAGCACATGTTCCACTTCGCTGGTTCCAATTCCGAACGCAAGCGCTCCGAAAGCTCCGTGCGTCGCCGTGTGGCTGTCGCCGCAAACGACCGTCATTCCGGGCTGCGTCAGGCCTTGCTCCGGGCCCATTACGTGCACGATCCCCTGCCGTTCGCTCGAAAGTCCGTAGCAGCGCACGCCGAAATCGGCGCAATTCTTTTCGAGCTGGGCGACTTGGGTCGCCGCAACTTGATCGACAATTGGCAACCCCCGCGGCGTCGTCGGCGTGCTGTGATCCGTGGTCGCGATGGTCAGATCCGGCCGCCGCACTTTAATCCCGCGCTTGCGCAAGCCGTCGAACGCCTGCGGCGAAGTCACTTCGTGCACCAGGTGCAGGTCAATGTAGATCAGCGCCGGTGCACCCTCACGTTGAGAGACAACATGCTGATCCCAAATCTTCTCGATAATCGTTCGCGGTTTCATAAAGCCTCACACACCGCTATCCCGACTTCTTCCGTGGTTCGCGGCGTGCCCTTCAACTTAAGATCGGCCGTGACGCGGCCCGAGTCCAGCACCTTGCCGATCGCTGCGTTCACCGCCGCAGATTCCTTGGTCAATCCGAACGTGTATTCGAGCATCGCCGCGACCGATCCGATCGCTCCAAAAGGATTCGCCTTGTTCTGCCCTGCGATATCCGGCGCCGATCCATGCACTGGTTCGTACAGACCCTTCTTTTCGCCGAGCGACGCCGAAGGCAGCATGCCGATCGATCCCGCGAGCACCGCGCCTTCGTCACTCAGAATATCGCCGAACATGTTCTCGGTCAGGACCACATCGAAGCGGCACGGATTGAGAATGAGCTGCATCGCGCAATTGTCGACCAAGAGGTGATCCAATTCCACATCCGGATAAGACTTCGCGACATCGATCACCACGCGCCGCCACAGTTGCGAATTCTCAATCACATTGGACTTGTCGACGCTGGTGATTTTCTTGCGGCGCCCGCGGGCCAATTGGAACGCCTTGTGCGATACGCGCTCGATTTCCGCGCGCGTATAGATCATGGTGTTCACCGCGCGATCGTTCTCGATCCCGCGCGGCGTGCCGTAATACAACCCACCGGTCAGCTCGCGCACGATGATCATGTCGGTACCTTCGACCAGGTGATTTTTCAAAGGCGACGAATCCACCAGCGCGGGCCACGTCCGCACCGGCCGTAGGTTCGCGAAAACTTCAAGGGCCGCGCGTAATCCCAGCAGACCTTTCTCGGGACGTTTGTCGGGAGATGCGTTATCGAACTCGGGCAACCCCACTGCGCCCATGATGGTCGCGTCGGCAGCGAGCGCTTTGTCGACGGTGTCCTGAGGGAGCGGCGATCCGGTCTTATGAATCGCGATGCCACCGAGCAGGCCCTCGGAAAATTCAACCGTGTGCGAGAACTTCTTTGCGACAGCTTCCGTCACACGGCGTGCTTCGCGCGTAACTTCGACACCAATCCCGTCTCC
Organism: Bryobacteraceae bacterium; assembly: GCA_036006545.1. Taxonomy (GTDB): domain Bacteria; phylum Acidobacteriota; class Terriglobia; order Bryobacterales; family Bryobacteraceae; genus Palsa-187. Next base: position 3,583 of record DASYPO010000001.1, on the reverse strand, counting down.
GGGTAACAACAGTATTTTCAAATGCATGCTTGTTCGGTAAGACGAGTGTAGCGAACTGACCACTGCCAACTAGCCACTTCTTGCTGGCCCCAGGCCGCTGGCGTCTGTCCGCTGGCTAGTCGGCCGCCGCTCCACTCGCTCGAACGTCGCCCGCGATTTCACGAGCCAGCGCCGCGATCTCGTCGTTGCGCAGACCCTTCTTGGTGTCCGCGAGCGCCGTGAAACGGTGATACATGATGTCGAGCTGTTCCTTGTTCATCGGATAGCCCAGCGACTCGACGCGTTTTGCCAGCGCGTGGCGACCGCTATGCTTGCCCAGCACCAATCGCGTTTCGGGCACGCCCACGGTATGCGGATCGATGATCTCGTAGGTGGTGCGTTCCTTCAAGAACCCATCCTGATGAATCCCCGCTTCGTGTGCGAACGCGTTCTCACCCACGATTGCCTTGTTGGGTTGCGGCCCAAAGGTGATCAGCGACGCCAGCAACTGGCTCGCCGGGAAAAGCTGTTCAGTCACGATGCGCGTCTCAAACGGCAGCTTGTCGCGACGCGTGTTGATCGCCATCACGACCTCTTCCATGGATGCATTACCGGCGCGCTCCCCAATCCCGTTCACCGTACATTCAATCTGCCGCGCGCCCGCATGCAGCGCCGCCAGCGAATTCGCGACCGCGAGACCCAGGTCGTCATGGCAGTGCACGCTGACAATCGCTGTATCGCCCAGCGCCTTCACCATGCGGCCGATCATGGCGCCGTACTCTTCCGGCACCGAATACCCGACGGTATCTGGAAGATTTACCGTGCGTGCTCCCGCGGACACGACGGCGCGCGATATTTCTTCCAGATAATCCCAATCGGTCCGAGTGGCGTCTTCCGCCGAAAACTCCACATCGTCGCAATACTGCCGCGCCAGCGTAACGGCGTCGACGGCTTCTTCCAAAACCTGCTGCCGCGACTTCTTCAGCTTGTACTTAAGATGAATATCGCTCGTAGCGATAAAAGTATGAATGCGCGGACGACGCGCGTGCTTCAACGCCTGCGCCGCGGCTTCCACGTCCTGCCGATTCGCGCGAGCCAGCGCCGCGACGTGTGCCCACGGAAATTCGCGCGACACAGCGGCCACTGCTTCCGCGTCGCCCTCAGAGGCGATCGGGAAACCGGCTTCCATAATGTCCACGCCAAGCTCCACCAGCTTCGCCGCCATCTTCAGCTTTTCCGGAACCGTCATGCTGCAGCCGGGCGATTGCTCCCCGTCTCGAAGAGTGGTGTCGAAAATGTAGACTCGGGTCGCCATGCCTTAATTATCGGGGTTGGGGTTGGATTTGACAAATCAATAACTTTCGTAGATTGTATAAAGTGGGTTTATGGAGCTGCATTCGCTGCGAGTGTTCTTAAGCGTCGCCACGGAGAAGAGTTTCTCTCGGGCGGCCGAAAAAATGCTCCGCACGCAACCTGCTATCTCCTTATCAATACAGAGGTTAGAAGCAGTACTGGGCGAAAAACTGATCGACCGCTCGGCCAAGGACATGCTCCTGACGGACGCCGGTCGCATCGTTTTGGAATATGCGCGCCGTTTTGAGAACCTTCAGGGCGACCTCGAGAACGCACTCGCCGAACTGCGCGATAAGTCCGCCGGACGACTAACGATTGGAGCGAACGAATCGTCGACGCTCTACCTGCTCGATCACATCGAGCGCTTTCGGAGGAAGTTTCCCAAGGTGAAAGTGCAGATCCGACGGAGTTTGTCGAGCCGAATTCCGGCCGAGTTGCTGGACGGCGATCTCGAGCTCGGCATTTTGACTTTTGATCCCGAGGACGAGCGGCTGATTTCGAAAGTGATTTACACCGATCACCTGGCGTTCATCGTTTCGCCGCAGCATGCCCTCGCGGGTCGAGCTGAGGTGTCGATCACCGAGCTCGGCGGCGAAACATTTATCGCGCACAATGTCGTTTCGCCATATCGCGCGCTGGTGGTCCGGGAATTTCAACGTTACAAGGTGCCGCTGAATATGGACCTGGAGATGCCGACCATCGAAGCGATTCGGAAAATGGTCCAACGCAATGAGGGCGTCGCGTTCCTGCCGCGAATGGTGGTCGAGGACGAGGTGCAACACGGAATCGTGTGCGAAGTGCGCGTAACGGAGATGAAAGTCGACCGTCCGATTCGGTTGGTGTATCCGGCGCGTCGGGCGTTGAGTCACGCGGCACAGGCGTTTCTGGAAGTCGTGGAAGGATAGGTGTATCTGGTGCTCTCATCCGCTCCAATGTGCGAGCAGCTCTGTCGATATCGACAGAACACGGCTTACTCGTCGATACTCTTCTTCCGGTTAAATGTGCCACATTCGACCGTCTGAAACGAACCTGGGACGGCACTGTCCACGGCTGAGAGGATCTGCGTCAGATAATCCTTAATGATGCGCCATTCAATGGAGGAAAGCGCAACAATTGCCAATCGCCGCCCGATAGGGCTCTGCTCGTAGCCGAGTGTTTGATCACCGCTAACGAGCACGTCAAAACCGTCGTCTTGGGCGGTCTGCAAGAGCATGCCGTTCTTGAATCCGTTCCAACCCATAAAGCTGGCGGTGAAAACCTCGTGCGAACCGAGGTGCTTGCGAAGCCGATGGTCCAGATTTTCGTCCAGCAGCACCTTCACGGCTTGTGGCGTTGTCGTTGCGCGCTAGCAAATTCGATCAGCCGCTTGATCTGAGCAACCGAAAGAGTGGGGAAGCCCTCATGAATTTCGTCGATGCTGTCGCCGAGATCGAAGCTGTTCACGATGGCGTCGGGGAGAATGCGCGTTCCACGCACCACGGGCCGGCCCGACACCTTGCCGGGGACTTGTTCGATCAGATCGCAAGCCATCCAGTTGATGTCGGAGGTGGTTTCGAGCTTCGCCATATCTCTGCTTTTCCAATGGTATCGCGTCACCCGCGAAGCAGGCGGCAAACGGCGACCGCTTGCGTCACCCTAAAATAGATGCGTCCCTCATGTCCCTGCTCCTCTTCCTCCGCCGCACCGGGCCCGTCGCGATCGTTGAGATCCGTGGACCGCTCACGCTGTCACCGAATTTGCGCAGCTTGAAAAGGCAACTCGCCGAGCAACTCACTCCGGAGACGACGGGACTGGTGCTGGATCTCACGGGTGCGCCGATCATGGACAGCGCGGGCTTGGGTGAACTAGTCGCGATCTACGCTTCCGCGCAGCGCCGCGGGATTCGTATCGCACTCGCGGGGCCGAGCCCCGCCGTAGTCGAACTGCTCCGTCTCACCCGGCTCGATTCGTTCTTCGCGATGCATCCGGATGAAGCTTCCGCCATCGCAGCTCTCCGCTAAGGCGCTCGCAACGTATCGCGCAAGCCCAGACGTCGAATCAGTCGCAGCAGCGAATTCGGATGCATCCCCAGCTTCGCCGCAGCCGATTTATAGTCGCCGTCCGCCTCCGCCCATGCGCGCAGGATGCAATCGCGCTTGGCGTCTCCCACCGACGATCGAAACCCTCCCGGCACCGCCGGTAATCCGCCTTCCGGAGCCGACTCCAGCACCGTTTCTGGAAGATCATCCACCAGAACTTGCTCGGTTTCGCC